>NZ_CP014163.1:610466-915700 GCF_001543245.1 Aerococcus urinaehominis | reverse complement strand
CAGCGTCCATTGGAAGATTTTATGGCGCAAACTGAGTCAAGTTATTTAGAACGTGGGGTTAATATTGATCCTTTAGACCGACAAGCAGTTTGGGAGTTTACAGCAACTATGAATGTTGGCGACCAAGTTGTAGCCGGTGATATTGTAGGTACTGTACCTGAAGGCAAGATTATCGAACACCGCATTATGGTTCCTAATGGCGTCTCTGGCACCATCAAAGCAATCAAATCCGGCAGTTATAAGGTAGATGAAGTTGTTTATACGATTACAACTGACCAAGGCGATAAGGACTTTACTTTGATGCAGACTTGGCCAGTACGTGTTGGTCGTCCCTACCAACGTAAGCATTCGCCTGAACGCATCATGACAACTGGCCAACGGGTTATTGATACCTTTTTCCCAATTACAAAAGGGGGCGCTGCAGCCGTACCGGGACCATTCGGGGCTGGTAAAACTGTCGTACAACACCAAATCGCTAAGTATGCTGATGTAGATATCGTTGTTTATGTTGGTTGTGGTGAACGTGGTAATGAGATGACTGACGTTATTAATGAGTTCCCAGAATTGGTTGACCCTAATACTGGTGAATCAATCATGGAGCGGACAGTTTTAATTGCCAATACCTCTAATATGCCGGTAGCGGCTCGTGAAGCCTCTATCTATACTGGTATTACCATTGCCGAATATTTCCGTGATATGGGTTACTCAGTAGCCATTATGGCAGACTCAACATCACGCTGGGCTGAGGCCTTACGGGAAATGTCAGGTCGTCTAGAAGAGATGCCAGGGGATGAAGGTTATCCAGCTTACCTGGGTTCTCGTATTGCCCAGTATTATGAGCGGGCAGGTATCGTTGAAGTGAATGGTTCTGACCACCGTATCGGTTCAGTTACTGCCATCGGTGCCGTTTCACCGCCAGGGGGAGATACTTCTGAACCTGTTACTCAAAATACCTTACGCATTGTTAAGGTTTTCTGGGGTCTGGATTCATCTCTATCGCAACAACGCCACTTCCCAGCTATTAACTGGTTAGATTCTTATTCACTATACTTGGGTGACGTTACCCGCAATATAAGTGAAGATACCGGCGTAGACTGGACAGCGATGACACGTGAAGCGATGACAACATTACAAAGAGAAAGCGAGTTACAAGAAATTGTTCGCTTAGTTGGTTTAGATTCCTTATCAGAAAAAGACCGCTTAACCATGCTAATAGCCAAGATGCTACGTGAAGATTATCTACAACAAAATGCCTTTGATGAAGTTGATACCACAACTTCTGAAGAAAAGCAGATGAAGATGCTGCGTAATATTTTAGCCTTTGCTCATGAAGCACAAGAAGCCCTGGAATTAGGTGCTTATTATAGTGAAATTGAAGCAGGTACAGCTGAAGTGCGTGGCCGTATTGCTCGGACTAAGTTTATTCCTGAAGCTGAACTTAATAAATTAGATGAAATCAAAGCAGATATCACTAAACAGTTACAGGAAACCATTCAAAAAGGAGGGAATGAGGCCTAATGTTAAAAGAATATAAGACAGTAACAGACGTCTACGGCCCTCTGATGATCGTCGACGACGTAAAAGATGTCGGTTATGACGAATTGGTTGAAATTCAAATGCAAAATGGGGAGACTCGTGTTGGTCAAGTATTAGAAATCCAAGAAGACAAGGCTGTCGTCCAAATCTATGGTGGCGGCTCTGGGATTAACCTAAGAGATACCAAGGTCCGCTTTACAGGACGTCCCCTAGAATTTGGTGTATCAGAAGATATGGTGGGCCGCATTTACGATGGTCTGGGTAACTTAACCGATGAGGGTCCTGAAATTATTCCTGATGAAATGCGCGATATCAATGGGATGGCTATCAATCCTATGGCACGTGACTATCCAGACGAGTTTATCCAAACAGGGATTTCCACGATTGACCACCTCAATACCCTAGTCCGGGGTCAAAAGTTGCCAGTATTCTCAGCAGCTGGTCTACCCCACCAAGACTTGGCAGCCCAAATCGCCCGCCAAGCTACAGTATTGAATGATGATGCCAACTTTGCCGTTGTCTTTGCTGCTATGGGGATTACCTTTGAAGAAGCTGAATACTTCATGGAGTCCTTTAGGGAAACGGGCGCTATCGATCGTTCGGTTATGTTTATCAACCTTGCTGATGACCCAGCTATCGAACGTTTAACAACACCAAAAATTGCCCTAACAGCGGCTGAATATTTAGCCTATGAAAAAGATATGCACGTGCTCGTTATCATGACTGACATGACTAACTATTGTGAGGCTTTGCGTGAAGTATCAGCTGCCCGCCGTGAGGTACCGGGACGCCGTGGTTACCCAGGTTATCTATATACCAACCTATCCACCCTATATGAACGAGCTGGTCGGATTGTTGGGGCTGAAGGTTCAGTAACCCAAATCCCAATCCTAACCATGCCTGAAGGTGATATTACCCATCCAATCCCTGACTTGACTGGTTATATTACTGAAGGACAAATTATTTTGGATGCTGACCTTAACAACCAAGGTATCAAACCGCCAGTTAACGTTTTACCATCCCTATCTCGTTTGAAGGATAAGGGTACTGGTGAGGGCAAGACTCGAGAAGATCATGCATCAACTATGAACCAACTCTTCTCGGCTTATGCTAAGGGTAAAGAAGCTAAGGAATTAGCGGTTGTATTAGGTGATTCAGCCTTATCTGATACAGATAAGCTATATGTTGAATTTACTAACCGCTTTGAAGCAGAGTATGTTGACCAAGGTTTTGATAATAACCGGTCAATCTTTGATACCCTCGATCTAGCTTGGGAATTGCTAGCTATTCTGCCAAAATCTGAACTTAACCGGATTCCAGATAAATATATTGAAAAATACTTGCCGACAGAAGGAGAGTGATCCTTAAATGGCTAATGCATTAAATGTCAAGCCAACTCGGATGGAACTCTCCCGGCTCAAGAAAAGTTTAGCGCTGGCAACCAATGGCCACAAACTGCTTAAAGACAAGCAAGATGAGTTGATGCGCCAGTTTATTGATCTGATTCGTCAGAATAATGAGCTGCGTAATGAAGTAGAGGCGGAACTAACAGGTGCCTTGCAAAACTTCGTGCTAGCATCTTCTTTAATGAATGAGGCCTTTGTTGACGAACTCGTAGCTATCCCTAACCAAGAAGCGACGCTGGATATTCAAACTAAGAATGTCATGAGTGTACGCGTCCCACAAATGACCTTTACTTACCGAGAAGGTGAAGATGAGGATGAAAGTGTTAGTGCTGGCTATGGCTATTTAAATACTTCTTCAGAATTAGATTCTGCCGTTGAAGTTTTAAACGACGTGATGCCAAAGCTTTTGGAATTGAGTGAAGTAGAGAAGACCTGCCAACTAATGGCTGACGAAATTGAATCTACCCGCCGCCGGGTTAATGCTTTGGAGTATCGGATGATTCCGGATACCCAAGAGACTATCGACTATATTCAAATGAAACTTGAAGAAGAAGAACGGTCATCAAAAACTCGGATGATGAAAGTTAAAGATATGGGACAGTAAAATATTAAAAAGAACACCCTGGCTACTAAGTGTGACCATTCACCAGTAGTTGGGGTGTTCTTCTATTTTTTGTCTAGCTTAGTCTAGTGGTATCAAAAGCTGTTTCAGGATCGAATTTACAGAATTGAAGAAGTCTTAACCAATATGGCTGTAAATCTTGCTATACTTAACTTGTCAAAGTTGTAAATAAGCACAATTCAAGCATATATGATTAATAAAGATTAGTGATTACAAGTAGTAAAAGACGGTGATTTCAATGCATAAAAAGAAAATAGTTACACTTCCTATAACTATAGTATTTATAATCATATCAATTGCTAATTTTTTCAGAGACTTGTCCCCACTACTTTTTATTTTCAATATCATCGGTTTGACCTGTTTTTCATTACTCCTGGCTAGTCAGATTCAAGCAAAGCATTAATTGACGATAAGACTGAGACTTTTTGAAATAGATGAGCCAATAGCGTTTTTTTAACTGTCGGCTTGCATCTGATTTTTATTCATGTTATGATGGTCTTTGCCGAAAGGCCTTATGGCGAGGATGGGTGTGTGAACCGGGTCAGATTGGGAACGAAGCAGCCCTAAGCATTACCTGTCTTGTGCCGTAAGTAAACTTGCATATTAACCTGGCTTAGGCCAGGTCTTTTTTTTATATATAGTGAACGATTTTAACGATCAATGATTATCAAAACTTAATAAGTTAATTAGCCTGGCTTCTTGTTATACTAGCCTAAAAGGAGTGGAGACCATGTCAAAAGAAAATCTAAGTCATAAATACCAAGGTTTTGAAACCCTTCAGGTTCATGCCGGTCAAAATATTGATAGTGACCAAGGGGCCCGGGCGGTGCCGATTTACCAATCAACATCATATGTATTTCAAGATGCTGACCAGGCCGCCAATCGTTTTGCTCTAACTGAAGCTGGCAATATCTATTCGCGTTTAACTAACCCAACTGTAGCCGTTTTTGAAGAACGGATTGCAGCCTTGGAAGGTGGTACTGCTGGATTAGCAGTCGCTTCAGGGTCGGCTGCTATTACCTACGCTATTTTAAATATTGCTGGCGCTGGTGATGAAATTATCTCAGCTGCTACCTTGTATGGAGGCACTTATAATCTCTTTTCAGTAACCCTGGACCAGCTGGGCATCAAAACCCATTTTGTTGATGCTAACGATTTGGACCAGGTTGCTAGCCAAATTAATGATAAGACCAAGGCAATTTTTGTAGAAACTATTGGTAACCCACGTACTAATTTAATTGATATTGATGCCTTGAGTGAACTGGCTCACCAACATGGTCTGCCAGTTATCGTTGATAATACCTTTGCCACGCCATATCTTTATCGACCATTAGAACATGGGGCGGATATTGTGGTCCATTCCGCAACCAAGTTTATTGGTGGTCATGGGACAACCCTAGGTGGGGTGGTTGTGGAAAATGGTCAGTTTGATTGGAAGGGTAATGACCGCTTCCCAGGTTTTAGCCAAGGTGATGTCCACTATAATGGTTTAGTCTTTGGCGATTTAGCACCAGCTGCCTTTACTACTAAAATTAGGGCCCAAGTTTTACGTGATACCGGAGCTGCTTTACAAGCCCTGGATGCCTTCCAATTATTAATCGGGACAGAAACCCTGTCACTTAGGGTAGAACGCCATGTTGCCAATGCCGAAAAAGTCGTTGACTTTTTAAATAATCACGAAAAAGTGGCCTGGGTGGCCTATCCAGGTCTAGGGGATTCACCAGATTATGATTTAGCGCAAAGAGACTTCCCACGTGGCGTCGGTTCCATTTTCTCATTTGGAGTTAAGGGTGGTCGTGAAGCTGGCATTAAGTTTGTCGATAGTTTAGAGCTTTTTTCTAACCTAGCTAATGTGGCTGATGCTAAGTCTCTAGTTATTCATCCGGCATCAACCACTCACGCCCAATTGAGTGAAGCCGAACTCCAAGCAGCTGGCGTTACAGAAGATTTAATCCGCCTGTCAATTGGTATCGAAAATGTTGATGACATCATAGCAGATTTAGACCAGGCCCTAGCTCAAGTCTAAAGCTAATAACCATTCAGGCATAATATTTGTAATTTTAGGCGTTATTAACAATAAAGCGCTTAAGTTATGTTAGAATAATTTTGGTAGCTATAGGTTTACCCATGTCCCACACCTGCTGTAGGCCTATAGCTATTTAAAAGGCAAGCCAACTGGTATATCCAGCTGGCTTGCCTTTTTGTATATTTATAAAAGATGTAGTAGATAGGTGGCCAAGCTAAAGTAAATTAACAGGCCGAAAGTATCGTTAATGGTTGTAATAAAAGGACCTGAGGCTACGGCTGGATCAATTTTTAATTTGGTAAATAGGCTTGGTACCAGGTAACCGATGACGGTAGAGACGCTGAGCGTTAGCCATAAGGAGATAGAGATAATTAAGGAAAGCACAAGATTACGGTGAAGTAGGTAAGAGGTTAAGCCTAGGCAGAAACCGGCTACTAAACCAATAATCACCCCGGCACAAAATTCATGCCACACTCGTTTGGATAAGCTCATGGTTTGGTCTTCGCCAGAGGTGATTCGCCTTACAGCAACGGCCAAGGATTGGGTGCCGACATTACCGGCAGAATCCATAATAATTGGCATAAAGGCTGCTAGGGCAACGATTTGGGCGATGGTATCTTCAAAAGCAGCAATCAAATTAGCAGAAATCAGACCTAGGAAGATAAGGATAACAATCCAGGGTAAACGACTCTTAGCAATTGCTAGAATTCCTTCACCTTCATGACCCGGCTCATCGGCGGATTGGATAGCCGCAAACTTATGGAAGTCTTCACTGACTTCCAAATCAACTACATCCATAATATCATCGATTGTTACAATCCCGACCAATTGACCAAGCTCATCTAGGACTGGTACGGCTACTAGGTCATAGTCTTTAATGATATGACTAATGGCTTCTTGGTCAGTATAGCGGTCAACTGTGATCAGTTGACTGGTCATTAGATCACTGACTTTGCGCCCCCCCTCAGCAATAATGAGAGATCGTAGTGAAATGACACCTAGCAAGCAATCTTGCTCATCGACAACGTAAATATAGTAGAGCGTTTCTACTCGGTCGGCCATTTGGCGCAGGCTATCGATGACTTGATCAACAGTTGCTTGATTATTAACCTTAACCATTTCAGTCGTCATTAAACTACCAGCAGTTTCAGCTGGATAATCCATAAGCTGTTCAACGGCCAGACGGTCTGGGCCTGCCAACAGCTTGAGGACCGCTTGTTGGTCTGCTATAGTTAGACCTTGGATAAAATCCGTCAGCTCATCCTTAGGCGTATGGGAGAAGACACCCGCCATATAATCATGGTCCAGCTTGTCCCAGGCTTGATAGCGTTGGTCCTGGTCTAGTATAGCAAAGAGGTCGGCAAATTCAGCAGCTGATAGCATGTGAGGAATTTGTGCCTTTTTTTCTGGATACATGTAATAGAAAACTTGGACCTGGTCCCTTTGGTGTAATTTCAGGAAAAGGTGACGGAATTGGTCACGGTCTTTTTCCTTAAGGGCCTTAAAAATCATGTGGTAGTATTGTTGTGTCATGGTAATTCCTCCTAATTGCCGAAAGGAGGTTACTATAATTAGGGGGCTAGGGGTGGTTAAACCACAACTTGTCCTCTTCGCTTACAGTTTCAGCACTTATTAGCATAGGATGGCTCCAGCCACATTAGAAAATTCCTTAATTCGAAAAGTTCTGCTGACCCGTTGGCGTCTTTGGACGTTTCTGGGCAGTGGCGTATCTCTAATATAAGTAACCTCACTTGACAAGGCATTTATTTACTTGTCAAGCTTAGCAAGTTAGCGCCAATAAGTCAAAAGAATATAAGCTAAGATTTGTATAAGATGGTTTAAACTATGGCCGAAAATTAGTATCAGATTAAAATAGAAAGGCGGGATGCTTTGTCTACTCAAGCCGCTTTAGAAAAATTACAAGAATATTTTGGTTATTCAAGCTTTCGTCCAGGCCAAGATCAGATTATTGAAGCTATTTTAGCGGGACACGATTGTTTAGCCATTCTCCCGACCGGGGGCGGTAAATCTATTTGCTATCAAATCCCCGCCCTCTTGTTACCAGGCTTAACAGTAGTTATTTCACCACTAATCTCTTTGATGAAAGACCAGGTTGATAGCTTGAATCGCTACGGCATACCAGCCGCCTACCTTAATTCAGCTACTTCCAGTGATGACTATCAAACAATCGTCCAGGGTATATATAGTGGCCAACTCAAGCTACTCTATCTAGCCCCAGAACGTTTAGACCAGACGGGTTTCGCGGACTGGCTAGCCCAGCAAAACATCAGCATGCTAGCAGTTGATGAGGCTCATTGTCTATCCCAATGGGGACATGATTTTAGGCCGTCCTACCGGCAAATTAAGGGGTTTCTAGCCAAATTAGCAATTAGACCTGTCCTAGCAGCCTTTACGGCAACAGCGACAGCTCGTGTGCAAGCTGATATTATTCAGCAATTAGATTTAAATCAGCCGCAGACCTTTGTAGCGAGTTTCGACCGGCCCAATATCCGTCTAACGGTCCAGCAACCAGAAGCTAAAATGAAAGCCTTAATGTCACGCTTAAATCACGACCAGGCCACTATTATCTATGCGCAAACCCGCAAAAATGTTGATAAAATCTATGACCACCTGAAGAAGAAGGGCTATGCCACAGCCAAATATCATGCCGGCCTGACTAGCCAAGACCGCCAGGTTAGCCAAGAGGCTTTTATTCATGACCAGGTTAATATTATTGTTGCTACCAATGCTTTTGGCATGGGGATAGACAAGACGGATGTCCGGCAGGTTATCCATTATAATATGCCAACTGATTTGGAATCCTATTACCAAGAAGCCGGCCGGGCTGGTCGTGATGGTTTGCCAGCCGAAGCCGTTCTCCTTTTCTCTAAGCAGGATATAATGACGGCTAAGTTTTTAATCCGTGACAACCAGGACCCCTATGTTGACCGTCGCTTGCAAGCTATGATCCAATATGCCAACCAGACATCTTGCTTGCGTCATTATTTATTGGCTTATTTTGGCGAAGACCAACCTGGTTCTTGTGGGAATTGTTCCGTTTGTTTGGGCCAACATCAAGTGAAAGATATGACCCGTGAGGCTCAAATGATACTATCCTGTCTGATTAGGATGGGTTATGCTTACGGTGCCACCCTCTTAGCCCAAGTTTTACGCGGTGCCAATAATCAGAAAATCCGTGACAAGGGTTTTGACCGCTTATCGACTTATGGCTTGATGCAGGCTTATCCTGAGGGCCAAGTAAAAGATATTATTTCGCAATTGCTGGCTGATGGCTACCTACGCTTAACTGACTATCGCGGCCTAGTGGTGACTGAACGGGCTCGTGAGATTTTAGCTGGGACCAAGCAAATTTTTATCAAAGAAGAGCTGGCGACTGCTAAAAGTAGGCCCTTTACCAAGCCAGATTTGCCAGTGGTGGATGATGACCTTTATGAAATTCTCCGTCAAGTCCGTTACCGTCTGGCTAAGGAGGAAGGGGTACCAGCATATGTTATTTTCAGCAATCAATCTCTGGCGGATATGGCTAACCAGCAGCCAACTGAGTATAGTGAATTTCTAGCTGTTGAAGGGGTTGGTGAAATTAAGGCTGAAAAATATTGGGAAGAATTTACCCAGGCGATTTTAGATTACCAAGACCAGCAAGACTAGTTAAAAACCCACCGTCTCAAACGAGGACGGTGGGTTTTAGTCTTGTTATTAATAGTAGACGCTAAGGCAGATTGTCATATTGGCCATCTTGCCACAAGACGAGCTGGTTGTTGTTGGCTCGCGTTTTGTTCATATCAATAATTCTTTGGTTGCTAGACCCACGAAAACGTAGATTTAAATCACGCTTGCTAATATCAAAGCGGCCATCCACTAGGACGTCAACTTCAGCCAATAAGGCTAGTTTGTCAGGACTTTCGGCTAGCAATTCTTCATAGTAATAACCTGACCAGGACCAAATATCCTTGGTCTTACCATATGTTTCTCTCACTCTCTTAACCAGTGGTAGGAGGATGGGCGTATTGAGAAAAGGTTCGCCTCCCAGGAGAGTCAGACCCTGGACATAGTCATGAGCAAGGTCGGCAATGATTTGATCTTCTAATTCTTGGGTATACGGAATGCCGTAGTTAAAATCTTGGACAATTTTATTGTAGCAACCCTGGCAGTTGAAGAGGCAGCCAGAAACATAAATGCTAGACCGGACCCCTTCGCCATCAACAAAGTTGAAGGGTTTATAGTCAGCGATTCGACCTTTGGATAATTTGTTAGCATCCCATTGCTGGGGCTTGGGGTTGTTATATAATTTTTTAACCATTAGCATCGCCTTCATTGTCAAAATTCGTGGTGGTCCGCATATGCTTGACCCTAGCATTGATTTCTTTTTGCCGGCCTTCAACCATGGGACGAATTTGGGGGTTGCCAAGATAGCCACAGGTTCTTTTTACTACATCACAGGATTCCGGATCATTATTGCCACATTCCGGACATTTGAAACCATGGGCGGTCGGGTCAAACTCACCATCAAAGCCACACTGATAGCAATGGTCAATTGGTGTGTTAGTTCCTAAATAACCCACTTTATCATAGGCAAAGTCCCAAACAGCTTCCAGAGCCTTAGGGTTATGTCTTAAATTTGGGTACTCACAATAGTGGATAAAACCACCAGAAGAGTATTGAGGATAAGGGGCTTCAAAAGTTAATTTTTCAAAAGGACTAGGATTTTTACGGACATCATAATGGAAGGAGTTTGTATAATAACCTTTATCAGTAATATCTGCGACCTCCCCGAATTTGGCGAGGTCAAGCTGGCAAAAGCGGTCGGTTAGACTTTCACTTGGGGTGGCGTAAAGTGAAAAATGGTAGCCATATTGTTGCCCCCAATGGTCAGTTTGTTCCTTAAGCGCTTTAAGAATATTCAGGGTAAAGTCTTTGGCTTCAGTATTATTTTCCCACTCAGGCCCGTAGAAGCTAGTAGCAACTTCGTAAAGGCCAATATAACCCAGAGAGATAGTTGCACGTTTATTTTTAAAGAGCTCATCTACTTGATCATCGCTAGCTAGGCGTTGGCCAAAAGCGCCATGTTGGTAGAGAATAGGGGCATTTTCTGGTTTGGCTTCTTTAGTGCGTTCAACCCGGTAAACTAAGGCTTGGCGGGCGATCTCAATTCTTTCAGCCAATATTTGCCAAAAAATAGCTTGGTCACCATGGGCTTCTAGAGCTATGCGGGGCAGGTTAAGGGTAACCACACCCAGGTTCATTCGTCCCTGGCTAACATCACGGCCGGCCTCGTCTTGCCAGGCTTGGAGGAAGGACCGACAGCCCATTGGCGCCTTGAATGATCCGGTAATATCAACAATTTTATCGTACATGAGCACATCAGGATACATCCGCTTGCTAGCGCACTCTAAGGCCAACTGTTTAATATCATAATTGGGGTCAGTTGGTTTTAAGTTAGTACCGTCTTTAAGGGTGAAAACTAATTTGGGAAAAATAGCGGTTCTTTTTTCGCGCCCCAGTCCTTGGATACGAATTTTTAAGATAGCCTTTTGAATTTCCCGACTAAACCAGTCTTGACCCAGACCGAAGCCCAAGGTCGTGAAGGGCGTTTGGCCGTTGGAAGAATAGAGGGTGTTAATTTCATACTCTAGACTTTGCATGGCATCATAAATGTCTTTTTCGGTTTTTTGATAGGCGTAGGCTTCCTGGCGGTCAGCTTCTGCAATCCATTCCTGGGCTGTTGCTAGGTGTTTTTCAAAGTTTAACTTGGCATAGGGAGCTAGCACCTCGTCAATTCGGTCAGCTGAACAACCGCCGTATTGACTTGAGGCGACGTTAGCCACAATCTGGGCAATCTGAGCAGCCGCTGTATTAACTGATTTAGGTGATTCTACCTCAGCGTTACCAATATGGAAACCATTAGCCAACATTTCTTTGAAATCAATCAGGCAGCAATTGGTCATGGGTGAGTAGGGTTGGTAATCTAAATCATGGTAATGGATGTCTCCTTTGAGATGGGCATTGGCCACAGCCTTAGGCATCATAGCTAAGCCAATAGCTTTAGCGGATACGCCAGCTGTTAAATCACGGCCGGTATTAAACACCCGGCTATCTTTGTTGGCATTTTCATTAATAATACGCTTATTCCCAGCCAATAATTCATCCAGTTTCACTTGGACGTTTTCTTGTTTTTGCCGCTTTTGCCGTTTGTCTAGGCCGAATCTATAATAGTTCTGAGCAGCTTGATGGAAACCGGCTTCCTCAAGTACCGAGATGATTGTTTGACTGATTTGTTGGCTAGATAGTTCCCCGGCCGTGTTAGCTAGTTCTTGATAAATATGTTGATAAATCAGGTCTTTTTGCGATGGATTTAAGTCTTTCAGGACCAGAGCTAAGCTTCTTTCAATTTGATGAGGTCGAAAATGGGCCTTGCTCCCATCGTACTTACTGATGATTCGTCCTAACATCTTGTCCTTATCAACCGCTTTTAAAAGTAGCTGGTTCATATGTCCCTCTTCCTTTCCGTTATTAATAAGGTCTGCTTATGGTACAATTATATTTTGGATACTTGCTTAGACCTTAATTTCGACTCTAGTTAGTATACCCCCAACATATAGTGTTTTCAATATTATAAGCAACTATATGTGGGTCGTGAACAAGTTTTGCACTAAAAAATTGCTTAAAGGCGGTCGTTTAGCTTTATCCAAATTGATGGCACTGAAAAATAATTCTTATACAGTACATTAAATGTTTAGGAGAGAAAGAATGAATATTACCGTATATTGTGGAGCCAATCATGGTAAGCAGTCTGCCTATGTTCATGCGGCGCGCCAGCTGGGAACTTGGATAGCCCAACAAGGACATTGCCTGGTCTACGGTGGCGGAAAAGCCGGTTTAATGGGTGTTCTAGCTGATGAAGTGCTTGGCCATGGTGGCCGAGTTATTGGCGTTATCCCAGACTTTTTAGTTGATCGTGAGGTTGCCCATGCTGGTCTCAGCGAATTACATATTGTCACCGATATGTCCGTACGCAAGCAAAAAATGTTTGATTTAGGCCAAGCTTTTATTGCACTTCCCGGGGGCCCAGGCACCCTAGAGGAGCTGACAGAAGTTTTTTCTTGGGCTATTTTAGGTAAAAACGCCGCCCCAGTTATTGTGTATAATGTAGATAATTATTACCAACCGCTACAAACCATGTATCAACAAATGGTTCATCAGGGCTTTTTAGCGGCTGACCAATGTGCTAGCTTGCGCTTTTGCGACTCACTTGCAGCCCTAGAGGCCTGTATTAATGACTACAGGCCCCCAAGGGTAAGAAGCTATGATTAATTAGGAGGAAGAAGATTGACCTACCAAGCTCTATATCGGGTATGGCGCCCGCAACGCTTCGACCAAATTGTGGGACAGACTGCCATCACCACGACCTTGCGTCACGCCATAGCTGCCAATAAAACCAGCCATGCTTATCTATTTACTGGTCCACGTGGGACAGGTAAGACATCGGCAGCAAAAATTTTTGCCAAGGCAGTTAATTGCCCCAACCAGGTGGATGGTGAGCCTTGTAATGACTGCCAAATTTGCCAAGAAATTTCGGCTGGTAGTCTAGCAGATGTCGTTGAGATTGATGCGGCTTCTAACAATGGGGTTGATGAAATACGCGATATTCGTGATAAGGTCCGTTATGCACCAACAGAAGCTACTTATAAGGTCTATATTATTGATGAGGTGCACATGCTTTCAATGGGTGCTTTCAATGCTTTATTAAAGACTTTAGAGGAACCACCAGAGCATGTTATTTTTATTTTGGCTACGACCGAACCCCACAAGATTCCTGTAACCATTATTTCTCGGACCCAACGGTTTGATTTTAAACGAATTAGCCCATCTGCTATTGAGGACCGTTTAGCTTATATCTTGGACCAGGAAGAGGCTGGTTACCAGGAAGAGGCATTGGCTATAATTGCCAGAGCTGCCAATGGTGGGATGCGGGATGCTTTGACGATGACAGACCAAGTACTCTCATTTGGACAGGGACAAGTCGATACTGAGACGGCACGTTTAGTGACAGGGTCGCTCAGTGAGGACCAGTTGGTTAATTATGTTACGGCCCTCAGCCAGGCTAAAACCCAGGAAGCTTTGACACTTGTTCATCAGTTACTGGACCAGGGGCAAGAAGCTACCCGTTTTATTGAAGAGTTGCTGGCTTTTAGTCGCGACTTACTCTTGGCCCAGCAGGTAGGCCAACAAGCAGACCAGGTGCTCAGTATGAAGTACACAGATAACTTCTATAAATTAGCTGAAAGTATATCACCGGCCTTTCTATATCAGGTAATGGATAGTCTACAGACTACCCAAGAAGAAGTGCGCTATAGCTTGCAACCAGCCATATACATTGATGTGGCGACTATCCGGCTGGCTAGCCAAAAACAGCCGAATTTACCAGCTAGTAACGACCAATTAAGTAGTAACCAGACTCAATTAATCCAGGAATTAAACCAGGTCAAGGCCCAGCTAGCAGAACTAAAATCTGATCATGGTGAAACTACCAAGCTCAGTCAGCAGGCCCGAAACCAGGAAAGTAAGGGAGCTAAAGTTAAGGCAAGTGATTTTAGGCCTAATTATCCTTTAATTTATCAAACTTTAGCCCAGGCTACTGAGCGTGATCGTGACCAAATCCAAGCGGTTTGGCCAGAAATTGTAGCTGATTATAGCAATATGGATGGTGCCTTACTTAAAGCGACCCAACCTGTAGCGGCTAGTCCAGAATACTTTGTAGTCAGCTTCGATTATGATATTATTTGTTCACGTGTAGCTAGTGACCAGGAGATTCAAGCAGGTGTACAAGCCAAAATTAGCCAACTGGTTGACCATCCAGGTAAGATGTTGGTGATTAGCGCTAACCAATGGCAAGAAGCCAGAAGCACTTATGTTAAAGCCTATAAATCCGGTCAGCTGGACCAGTTATTAGGTAAGGTACAAAGTGAAGTAAACACGGACCAATCTAAGCAAGGGGACCAGCTAGCTGCTAACAATCTAGACCAAGCTAGTTTAAATGCAGACCAGGAAGACCTGGTTCAACCGGCTATTGACTTGTTCGGGGCTGATAATGTTACAATAAGTGATGATTAAGCATAAAGGAGAGAGTTTAAATGGCAGGCGGAATGGCAAATATGCAAAAAATGATGAAGCAAGCACAGAAGTTACAGAAACAAATGGAAGCCACGCAAAAAGAGTTAGAGGCTAAAGAGTTTATTGGTAAGGAACCATCAGGTATGGTAACTGCTACCTTAACTGGCGACCGTCGTCTTAAGGATCTTTCTCTGGCCCAGGATGTGGTAGACCCAGAGGATACCGATATGCTTCAAGATTTGATTATTGCAGCTGTTAATGATGGCTTAGACCAGATTGACCAAGAATCTGCCCAGACAATGGGACAATTTACCAAAGGCATTCCTGGCTTCTAAGATTTGAATAGATGGGCTTTGCTAAACCAGCAAGCGGCTAGGCCGGGTGTGACCACCCGGCCTGCTTTTATCTAAAATAATTGATTAGAGGAGGAAAACAAATGCAGTATCCAGAGCCTATTAGTCGTCTCATCGATAGCTTTAAAAAGTTGCCTGGAATTGGGCAAAAAACAGCTGCCCGTCTCGCCTTTTTTGTGATTAATATGCCCGAAGCTGAGGTGCTCCAATTTGCTAATGCTCTCATTGATGCTAAAAGAGAACTGGTATATTGTAGCGTTTGTGGCATGATTACCCAGGATGATCCCTGCAGTATATGTAGTGATGACCGACGAGACCCATCAGCTATTTTAGTTGTGGAGGATTCTCGCGACGTTATGTCTATGGAACGGATGCAAAGCTTCCAGGGCCGTTATCACGTCCTGCACGGTGTTTTGTCCCCAATGGAGGGGACTGGACCAGAAGATTTAAATATCACTAGCCTGCTTGGTCGTTTGCAGGATGACCAGGTTAAGGAAGTGATTATCGCAACAAATGCGACGGCCGAGGGCGAGGCGACAGCCACCTATTTATCTCGCCTCATTCAACCAGCGGGAATTACTGTCAGTCGGATTGCTTATGGCTTATCAGTTGGATCAGATATTGAGTATGCTGACGAAGTAACCTTGCAGCGAGCATTCGAAGGTCGCCGCCAGATTGGAAAGTAGGGATAAGTGTGAAAAAAGGTGCTTTTATTACTATTGAGGGACCAGATGGTTCAGGCAAATCAACGCTGATAGCTGGCTTGGCCCCACGACTTGCAGACTATTTCGGGGACCAGGTCGTTTTTACGCGGGAGCCGGGAGGAGATCCGATAGCTGAGGATATCCGCCAATTAATTTTAGCTGATAAAACGACTACTATGGATGACGGCACGGAAGCAATTTTGTTTGCTGCTAGTCGCCGACAACACTTGGTTAGCAAAATTCTACCTGCGCTAAGCCAGGGTAAACTAGTTATCTGTGATCGTTTTGTCGACTCATCTATCGCCTACCAAGGTTATGGTCGCCAGCTAGGTGCCCAGGCGGTGGCCCAACTTAATGATTTTGCTACCCAGGGTTTGACCCCAGATTTGACACTTTACTTAGATTTGCCAGCTCAGGCTGGATTAGCGCGAATTTTTCAAGGACGCAACCAGGAAATTAACCGCTTAGACCAGGAATCACTTGCCTTTCACCAACGTGTTGTGGCCGGCTACCAAGCTCTGTGTCAGGCTAATCCAGACCGCATCAAGCGGTTAGATGCGAGTCAGTCACCAGCTGATATCCTGGACCAGGCTTGGCAGGTATTGCAGCTTAACTGCCCCCAATTATTTTCTGATTAAGGAGCTAGCCATGTCTTTTGCAATTACTGAAAAACAGCCCCGTTTGACGCAACTGATGACGCAAGTCGTGTGTGCCAATCGTCTTGGCCATGCCTATTTGCTGGCTGGTCAGGCTGGTGCCGGTCCAGCTGATATGGCCTTATATTTATCCTGCGCCTTATTTTGTCAGCAAGCCCAATCAGGGCAGCCATGTGGTCACTGCCAGCATTGCCAACGCATCATTAAGGAAGAATTTCCAGACGTCACTAGAATCCGACCCGATGGCCAGTCAATAAAAATAGACCAGGTCCGAGCCGTTAAGCAGGACCTGGCCATGTCAGGATTAGAAGGCAGCCAGCAAGTTTTTATTTTTTATGAGGCTGAAAAATTAACGTCCGGTGCAGCTAATGCTTTGTTAAAGTTTTTAGAAGAACCGCATAATGGGGTCTATTTTTTCTTATTAACCAAGCAAACTGACCAAGTGCTAGCTACGATCCAATCCCGTTGTCAGCTGGTTTATTTTCCTAGCCTAGCAGGGAATCAAGCCATTACCCATTTCAAAGACCAAGGTTTAAACGATTCAACGGCCCGCTTGATGGTAAATCTGACCAAGGATATTACCAGTGCCCAGGAGTTGTTGGCGGATGAAGTATTTACTAAACAGGTAGATTTAATCTTAGCTTGGTTGGCCCGCTTGTTTAGTCAGGATGCGCGCGCTTTTACCATGGTAGCTAGTGACTGGATGAAAATTTCTAAGGATAGGCCTGCTAATATGCGTCTTTTACAGACAGTGTTAGTCTATCTCTATGATCTTTTTTACTTAGCCTGTCAAGGGGAGGCCAGCCAGGATGAGCAGATTTATTTGCCTCATAATAAAGTGACTTACGCTAAAATTTTAGCGCATACAAACAAAGAGGCAGTCAACCAAGCTATTGAGGCCCTTCATCAGGCTGTTATGATGCTAGCAGCTAATGTGCCTGTTCAAGCCAGTTTAGAGTACTTTGTTTTGGCCACCTGGTTAAAAGACGATGTTTAAAATTTAATCTGGTAGTCTTGGCCTTGTTGCCAGGCCTGGTTGGCCATTTTAATGTCCTGACGAATCGTTTGTGGAATAGGGCGGTGGCAGCGTATTTGATAAGCGTGATCTGTAAAGCCCCTTTTCATGTAAAACTGATAGGCGGGGCTCTCTTGGTCCACCCGTAAGATGATTTGCTGGTTGGGTTTAGCTAACTGGCAAATTATCTGTAGTAATTCACTTCCGATACCTAGTCCTCTGAAATTAGGGGTTACGGTAAAGTTGTCTAATTCCCAGTAGCCACCATGGTCAATTAAATCTACAACGGCTGCTGGCTGTCCCTGGTAGCTAGCTGAGAGATAACTGAGCTGGTCGCAATTTTGGTAATGGGTATATAGACAAGCCATATCGTTTGCTAGCTGGTGAGAATATTCCTGGTTATAGGCAAATTGTTGGGCCAGATAGCTGGAGCTGGCCTGGTCGCTTAGCTGGTAGCTTAAGGGCTCTTTAAGGGCTGGACCAGGCTCAAAGTTTTCGGGACTAAGCACCATTAAACGATTAAGCTCTAATAGGTAGCCGGTCCTGGCTAAGCTACGCATCATTGACGGCAGGATGCCAGTGTTTTCTGGCCAGTGCCAGGCGTAGTATAGCAAGTCTAGGTCATAGGCAAAGTCTAGGTACTGATTCTCTAGGAGTGCCAAGCTTTCATCATCCTTGGGATTGAAGTTAAGCTGGCAGTAGTTATAGCTATAGCTAGCCGGGGTAAGCTCTTGACCATAAAAGCAGTATAGTTGACGATCTTCTACTCGGGAGTGGTAGGTCCATAAATTATTGAAAGTTATCATAAATCCTCCTTAGGGCTAGTGTAAAAAAATGTTGACTCTTTGACAAGAACTTATGACAAGCGCTAGGCTGAATGAAAAAATTGTGCTAAAATAGCTAGCAGTAAGTAAAGCCTTTAGAGTATATATGGGGGTGAGCATGTGAATAATCGAGATGTGACCGCCGAGCTTAATGATATGCAGGCTAGCCTAGACTTAATGCAGGCTAATTTAGATAAATTAAACCAGTCCTGGCAGGAAGTAGCTGTAAATAACCGTGATTTAGAGACTGAAAATCGTTATCTGAGAGAACGTCTCCAAGAGCTCACGCTATTATATGAGACCAGCCTCCAAGACCAGGTAGTGAATAGTGGGCCGGTTAGTGTCCCAAGTAAAGAAAACGAAGGTTTATCCAAAGCACGGTTGAATCTCAAAAATATTTATGATGATGGCTTTCATATTTGTAATGAATTTTATGGCCAGAAGCGGGAAGCAGGAACAGAATGTCTCTTGTGTGTAAATAAATTATAAAAATAACCGGGGAGCTAGATTAATTCTGGCTTCTTTTGTTTAGGAGGTTCTTGCTATGTTAAAAGCTCGGGAGAGAATAGACCGCTTAATTCCTCAGCAGTTGGATATTATCCAAAGTCCGGAATATTTTACTTTTTCTCTAGATGCCTTGCTACTAGCTGATTTTGCTAAAATTAACAAACGACAAAAACGGATTATTGATTTTTGCACGGGGAATGGTGTGGTACCACTCATTCTTTCACAAGCTTGTTCAGGACAACTTTATGGGGTTGACATCCAGCCAGCTTTAGCTGATATGGCTAGACGGTCAGTAGCCCTTAACCAATTAGAAGACCGGATTAAGATACTTGCAGCTGATATTAATGATTTACCAACTTATTTTGACCAGCAAAGTTTTGATATAGTAACCTGCAACCCACCTTACTTCAAGGTTTATCCAGATTCTCGCCTTAACCCCAATCAGGCCAAGGCCATTGCTCGCCATGAAATCACCATGTCGCTGGCGGATATTTTTAGCCAGGCTCAGTACCTGTTAAAAGAGAAGGGGAAATTATATGTGGTTCACCGACCTGAAAGATTAACCGAATTATTAGTGGCTGGCCAGCACCACCAACTAACCTTAAAGAGAATGAGATTGGTGCAAGCCAAGGTTGATCAAGCTGCCAACACAGTACTCTTGGAATTTATTAAAAGAGGTCAGGATAAGGGCCTGGTTGTGGAACCCACACTAATTAGCCATCTAGCTAATAATGACTATTCCCCAGAAGTGAGGCGGATTTACTATGGCGATTAAATCCCACTATATGTATGTCTTAGCTTGTGCCGATCGGACCCTTTATACTGGCTATACGGTTGACTGGCAAAGACGCGAGCGGGAGCATAATCAAGGGCGAGGTGCCAAATATACCCGGTTAAAGAGTCGACAACCCAGCCGGATGGTCTATGTTCAAGCATTCAGTAGTCGGAGCCTAGCCATGTCAGCCGAGTACCATTTTAAGCAATTGACACGTGCCCAGAAAGAGGATTTTTTATACCAAACAGGCGTGTCTTCCTTAGACCCTTTTAGTAGTCAGCCACCCCTAGTTAAACTTTTAGAGGAGGAAGAGATTGATGGTGACTAATACAGCCGGCCAGTTATATCTGGTCCCGACCCCTATTGGCAACCTGGCCGATATGACCTATCGTGGTGTGGAGGTCCTGAGGTCAGTTGATACTATCCTGGCAGAGGATACCCGCCATAGTCAAAAACTGCTTAATCATTTTGAGATTGATACCCATCAGGAAAGCTACCACCAACATAATAGCCAGCAAAAAATTAGCCAGGTTATTCCACGCTTGTTAGCAGGAGAGAGTTTTGCCCAGGTATCAGATGCTGGCATGCCTGCTATATCAGATCCGGGTGCTGACTTAGTAGCTGCTTGTATCCAAGCTGGTATTCAAGTGATTCCCTTACCTGGCGCTAATGCTGGCCTGACTGGTTTAATTGCTTCAGGCTTACCAACAACATCCTTTACCTTTTTGGGTTTTCCACCACGAAAAAGCAAAGAGCGTAATCATTTCTTCAATCAAGCTGCGCTTTTACCGACCACAGTTATTCTATATGAATCGCCTTATCGCTTGAAGGATACCCTGGCTGACCTGCTGGCCTACTATCCAGCTGACACCCGTCTAGTAGTGGTGAGAGAGCTTACAAAAAAATTTGAGGAATTCAAACGCGGCAGCTTAAGTGAGCTAGTGGCTTATTACCAAGAACAAGGTCAGATTAAGGGAGAAATTTGTATCATAATTGAAGCCAACCAAGCAGAAATTGCCAGTAGCCACTCCGATCAAGTCAATCAAGAGCTCTTGGCCAAATTAGCTTATGCTGACCAAGTGGACTATTGGATTGACCAGGAGGGATTAACGAGTAAAGCAGCCATTAAGCATGTGGCTAAAGCTAACCAGGTGAATAAGCAAGAGGTCTACCGGGCCTACCACGAAAGGTAAGCCTATGCTGTACTTAATTGGTCTAGCCCTATTATTGATGGCAATTTTACTTTTTATCATTGCCCCGCGAAATTTATGGGATACAATTATTATGATGGCTGCCGTGGTAGTTTTAGTTATTGCTATTCTAACTGACGGGCGGGTGGCCCAAGTTAGCATGATTAGGCATCTACTACTGGCTTTGAGACTAATGGCCCAGTATGTCGCGCCTATTTTTGCCTTAGTAGTAGGTCTCGTCGCTTGGTTGCATAGTTTTCGCCTCTACAGCCAAGAAAAAAATAAATTACAATTTAGTTTGGGTCTTGGCTTGGCAACAGTTTTAATTTTCTCTGCCTTGTACCAATATTTATTGATTTATTTTTTTCCTAATCGTTTAGCCTCTACTTTTTTAGGTATCAGTCAATTTATCATGATGTATTATTTGCTACTGTTTATTAATTATTTAGTTGTTACCTTACGTTTGAATATTCTTGCTGATGAGGGACGCCAGGATTATCTGATAGTTTTGGGGTTGCGCTTGTTGACTGACGGCCAATTATCATCAAGCTTAATAAAACGCCTCAATATGGTGAAGCAATATGTCGACCACCAATATTTTTTGTATGGCCAGGCACCTATTGTGATTACTTCTGGCTGGTCTTACGATGGCCAACAAATTACTGAAGCACAAGCGATGAAGGATTATTTAGTCGCTCGTGGCTTAGATAGCCAAGGGATTTGGTTAGAGGACCAGGCCAAAAACACTCATGAGAATTTTACGCTATCTAAGCGTTTAATTATGACCCACGATAAGCGACCACTTGATTCTATTAAAGGCGTTTTTGTGACCTCGTCTTACCACCTCTATCGGGGGCAGCTCTATGCTAATATGGTAGGTATGTATCACTTTAGTGGTATCGGTGCGCCGAGTTTACTTTTAGATGGCTTATTAGCTGGTATGCGAGAGTATGTGGCTATTTTATTTATGCATCGCAAGTTACATATGGTAATGACCCTAGTAATGGCTGGCTTAGCTATCATTACCTACCACCACTTTGTCTAGACTGAATACTTGCCTGCTTGGTCATTTTTTGCTTTAATTATTGATGGGAAGGAGAGGAATGAATTTATGTTAGAAGATTTTAAAAATTTTATAGCTAAGGGTAATGTTATGGATATGGCGATTGGGGTTGTCATGGCGAGTGCTTTTACAGCTATCGTAAACTCTCTAGTCGATGATATTATTATGCCTTTTATTGGCCTTATTATGGGAGATACCGATTTTACTAATATTGTGCTCAATATAGCTGGCGCTGAAATTGGTATCGGTAACTTTATTCAAGCAGTTGTGACTTTTTTAATTATTGCTATTGTATTATTCTTTGTTATACGCTCTGTGGCTGCTTTCAAGAACAAGTTTGATAAGGCTGAAGAAGTTGAAGAAGATGATAAGCCAAGTGCCGAAGAACTATTGGCAGAAATTCGCGATGAGCTACGGAAAAATAGACTAAACCAAAATTAGTCAAAGAGAGTTGACCTGCTGAGCATCACTTAGACAAAATGATTGGTGCCCGATTATTTGATAAGTTTTGCATAGTTTAAAGGACCTGTGACTTCAGTCGCAGGTCCTTGTTTTTATATTCTCTATTATTAGTTGCTTAGAGTGCTAGGTATGTTTAACATAACGTGCTACTGGATAGTCATTCGGATCAAGCATGAGGGGTTCGCCTTGAACCATTTGACTAAGTTGATGGCCAATGAGTGGGCCGGTAGTTAAGCCGCTTGAACCTAAGCCTGAAGCAACGAGGACGTGGCTTTGTAGGTTGAGTGGTCCGTAGAAGGGCGCAAAATCAGATGTATAAGCCCTCGTGCCCACCTTGATTTGCTGATAACTGGCTCGGTCTAAGTCAGCTAATAACTGGTTGGCGGTATTAATGATTTCATTAAGAGCTTGAGGGTCTGGCTTCAGGTCAAAAGCTTGGTCATTTTCATGACTAGCACCAACATAGATTTGCTCTTGTTGGTGAGGGATAATGTCTCCTTCTCCTTCAGGCATGATGAGTGGCCAGTTGCTAATCTCCTGATGCAATTGGTAAACAGCTAGTTGCCCTTTTTGACCGCGAACATCAGCTTGGTAGCCCAGGGGCTGCAAGAGTTGCCCTAACCAAGCGCCGCTGGCTAAAATAATGCGGTCATAGTCAGGGTGATTGGCTAGCTGGATTTTACCCTGGTTATCTCGTGCTAAGCTAATTTGCTCCTGGTAGATTTTAAGCCCCTTGGTTTGGCTAGCGGCTTGCAGGTCTCGGCAAAGGCCTTGACCATCGACGACAGCAGCGCCACTGGAAATTTCAATCAGGTCCTGGTTGTATCGCCAACCAGCTAGGACTTCCTTTTGCTGGTCTGGTGTGAGTCGACGGATTTCACCAATTAAAGGGGCTTGTTCCCGCCGTGATTGGGCCAATTCGATTAATTCTGGGATTAGGTGGGCACGATTTTTTAGGAGCCAGGCTTTCTTGCTTTGATAAGCCAGACTCTTTTGGCCAGCTTGTAACAAGTCGGCCATCAACTGTGGGTAGAAATGGGCGCCTTGGTTGGCTAAACGATACCAAGCTTGGTTACGTCGTTTGGAAAACCAAGGACAGATAATACCAGCAGCAGCTTTGGTTGCTTGCCCTTCCCCCCAATCATAGAGGCTTACTTGATAGTCAGGTCTTTGGCTCAGGTAAAAGGCTGCTGTAGAACCAACAATGCCACCACCAATTATGGCTATTTTCATTGTTTATCCTCCTGGTCATCTTTTTTTGCTGTATTAGTTTGCTGGTGAATATTTTTTCTGCTTACCAGTGGTGAACGGAAGAGCAGGGTTTGCCAGAGATTAGTTTGACCCTGATCAGAATGGCTATCAGTTACCAGCTGGCTTTCCGATGTATCGGTATCTGGGTCATTTGGTCGCTTGAAGATACTGGTTTGGTCTTCTTGCCAACCCAGGCGGGTCAATATTTTATAAGCTATGCCTGTTACTAAGGCAAAAGTAAAAACTAGCCAGACTGGCAACTTAATCATAAAGACATGATATTGTAGTGCCAGGTAAGGCAGTACTAGGCCAGCGACTAGGGCAAAACAGGCAATCGCCAAAGCTTGCCAGGCTGAGCGCGGCGTCTGGTCTCTAAAGGCCTTTTGTCGGCGGTAGCGAATAAAAAAGAAGCTAGCTGTCAGTAAAAGTAAAATTTGCAAAGGCCAGCCTAGAATAGAAAAAGCAACTGGCATATTGAGGCCGCTGCTGAGGGACCGATAGTAGATACTCCCTCTTAAAAATTCAAAGATAGCTACTATGCTTAGGGACAGCATGATATAGATAAAGATATATAAATGATAGGCAGAGAGGTCGTCGCTATAACGGGCAGCTGCTACTGATTGAATAAAATACTGGCTGTATTGGTGACCAGATTGGCCAAGATATTTTTCGGGAGCTACTTTAGCTTGGTCGGCAGCTTCTAGCTGTGTGATTAACCGCTGTAGGCCTTGCTCAACAGCCAAGTTTGCTTCAACTGAGGTATAAACAATAAATTGGACATCCGCGTAGAAAGCTTGGCTAGTAGGGCTAAGCTTTTGCAGGCGGTCTTGGTTAGCTTGGTTGAGTAAACTAGCAGGGTCATCCATTTTAAAAATTTGGGCCATGATTTGGCCTCCTTTCACGACTAACAATTACTTCATATTTATTCTAGCGAATATTTAACCAACTGGCTAGCATGTAGGTAAATAAGGGCTAGCCAAATTTATTTTGCTAGCCTATACTAGATAGTAATTAAAACTAGAAAGAGGCGCTAACCATGACCAACAAACGTTTAGCTAACATCGGGCCATCCTTAATCCGTTCTTTGGATGAGAAATTTTCACAAATTGATGGGATCATTAAGTTTACACTAGGGGAGCCGGATTTTGCCATGCCTGATCGAGCCAAGGAAGCGATGAAGGCCGCTATTGATCAAGATTACTCTCATTATGCCCATTCAGCTGGGACGCCAGGTTTGCGTCAAGCTTTTGCCAACCATTTTGAGCGCCATCATGGTGTTGAATTGAACCCCGACCAGGTTCTAGTAACAGTTGGTGCCACTGAAGGGATTTATGCTAGCCTAACGACCCTGTTAAATGAGGGTGACCAAGTCCTGGTGCCAGCGCCATGTTTTCCGCTCTATCATTTAGCTGTTAATCTAGCTGGCGGAGAAGTAGTTTCCCTAGATACCCAAGCTAGCAACTTTAAGGTTACGCCTAGTCAATTGGAGAGTTATCTTAGTCAGTATCCGCATATAAAGGCAATTATTCTCAACTTTCCATCTAATCCGACCGGCGCAACCTATTCGGCAGCAGAAATTCAGGCCCTAGCCCAAGTGGTTGAAAAATATCCCGATCTTTATGTGATTTCGGATGAAATCTATGCCGACCTTGTTTATGGTATCAGCCATGTTTCTTTCTTGAATTATCTACCGGAACAGACTATCTTATTATCAGGCGCCTCTAAGTCTTTTGCGATGACCGGCTTGCGAGTAGGTATTATGTACCTACCTAAAGATATCTATCAGGCAACTTTTGCTGTCCACCAAGTCATGGTGACTTGTGTGGCAACGCCTAATCAAATGGCTGCTGAGGTGGCCTATAATGAGTGTGATGAGGATTTGGAAGCTATGCGCTTAGCCTATCAAGACCGGCTAAATCGTCTTCAATCTGGCTTAGAAGAAATAGGCTTTGAAGTGGGCAATCCTCAAGGCGCTTTTTACATCTTCCCCAAGGTACCGGTCCAATTAGGTATGGATGATGTTGAATTTGCCTATGATTTGGCAGAAAAAGCACGGGTAGCAGTGATACCTGGTCAAGCCTTTGGACCAGCTGGTAAAGGTTATTTCCGCATGTCTTTTGCAACGTCTTATGATGAAATTGTTGAAGCCTTAGACCGGATGGCTTCATATATGTCAGAAAAATTAAAATAATAAAAAGCAGCTCGTTACGGATTTAATTGCCGCAACGAGCTGCTTTTTTGGTCGTATTTATCTTTGTTCTGGCGGTACGGCTTGTATGGTCCCATTTTCAACCATGCCATGGATTTGATCGAGCAAGGGTTGGAAGAGATTGACTCGGCCCTGGTTTTTACCTGGGTAGAGCTCGCTGGGAAAATGTAGCCGGTTATCACCACGAACCTGGCCAGTCAAGGCAGCTACCAAATGAGAACATTGGGAGAGCTCGATTAAATTACCATTTTTTTCAAGCAGGGTAATTTCGGTACGTGGCCGTTTAGACCGAGGTCGGTAGAAATCATAAGGTAAATCTAAGGACCTAGTAATTGCAGTATAATATTTGGGCTGGTAACCCAGATCTGCAACATAACCGGTTAATTGATTAATTAAAGCTTGGTCTTGGTCAGGTTTAAAACTGACTGACTTAAAGGGTTGGCGGTTAATAAAGCGCCGCGTTAAATCACATAGAATGGCATCATCTGAGCTAGCTAGCCACTGAGCTAAATAGGTGGCTAAGATACTATCATCCAAGCGTAAATAATCACTGAGTTGCCACTCATCTGTAAAGAAAGGCACCAGGAAAGGGGATTGGCGCTTGAAATATTTAGGATTATCTTGATAGAGGTCCCGAGCCCGCTGCAAGCAGGCCGCTAACAGGGCCTCCATGCTACGGGAAACAGGATGGAAATAGACCTGCATATACATTTGATAACGACTAACGATGTAGTCTTCCACTGCATGCATGCCAGCATAGTTAAAGATAACGCCCTTTTTCGCTGGCCTTATTACGCGTAAAATACGCGTTAAATCGAAAGTACCGTAATGGGTACCCGTATAGTAAGAATCTCTGAGCAAATAATCCATACGATCGGCATCGATTTGGCTAGAGATGAGTTGGACAACTTGGGGATTGTCATAAGTTTTATCAATAACAGCGGCAACCTTGCTAGGGAAGTCGGGACTGATACCAGCTAAAATTTGGTGGACCTCGGTATCCTCTGACAGGATAATATTAATCGTAACCTGTTCGTGGTCAGTAGCAAATATTTTTTCAAAAGTATGAGAGAAAGCCCCATGGCCAATGTCATGGAGGAGAGCAGCACAAAGTACTAATAAGCGTTCTCTATCATCCCAACCGCCGTCACCAGGAGATTGACTGGGATAATTACGCACGAATTTATCACAAATTCGTCTGGCAATTTCATAGACACCTAGAGAGTGGCCAAAGCGTGAATGTTCGGCACCATGAAAGGTATAGGCGCTGGTCCCTAATTGTTTGATCCGGCGTAGCCGCTGCATTTCTGAGCTATTAATGAGGTCTAAAATGACTTGGTGTTGGATGTGAATATAATCGTGGACAGGGTCGCGGAAAACTTTCTCTGGTATGGTTTTCGAGGCATTTTTAATACTCATAGGTTATCACCTTTTGGCTATTTATTTTGCGTTAAAAAGTCCTGGTTGCGGCTTTTGATGCGCTCATATTCAGTCTGATAGTCAAGGTCACTGCTGGCTAGTTGGATTACATGGATATCCAATGCTTGGCTGATGCTAGCAATAATTGCTTGCTTGATGCTAGCCAATTGACCAAGGTCGGGAATGACCGAATCTACTGTCCGCATAACAGCGGGATCAACATCAGGATAGTGATGCTTGGTTTCTTCTCCCTTTTTGGCTGCCAGGTAAAAATCATGAATGAGTTGGGCACGTTGATCCTGGTTACCCTCGATAGACAAGTAGACAAAAATACCAACCGCTTGGCCTATCCGTCTTTGGGCTTGACCGGCTATCTTTTTGCCAGCTAGCGATAGGTCAAAGCTGCCTGGACAGTATGATTGTGGGACTTCTTGGCTAATTACTTTAAATCCGTAAGGCGCAAAAACCTGGTCTAAGACTTGTGTCATGACTTGGTAAGCTTGGTCGATTAAGAGGCGGTCTTTTGCTGGCTTGACAATTAGGGTAAAATTCAGAATGCCTGGATCGCTGACAACTGCTAGCCCACCTGCAGAGCGAATGGTGGGCTGGTAGCCTGTCTGGCGGATAAGTTGGAGGCCATCTGCTAGATAGGGTAATCTGGCATCCATCATCCCTAGGTAAACAGTTGGGTCGGTTGGCCAAAAATGTAGGGCTAGATCAAAATCGGCTTGCCCACTGTTAAGTGCTTTCATCAGGGCATCAGCGACGGCGAAGGGTTGGAAAAAGTTTCCTGCCTCTATGTACTCGTCAATGAGGGCGAGACGGTAAGTTTTCTGGTCAGGATAAAGGGCCTTGAGTTCCATAAATAGCCACCTTTCTATTCCTTCCTAGTATAGCATAATTGCCTATCTCTGTAATGATTTGGTACAATGAGCTTGATTAGGCGAGAGGGGGATTACATGCCCAATAAACAAACAGTACAATTAAATATCGAAAGCCGCATCAGCCAGGATGAAGATAATCAGTTAATAGCAAGTGAAAGCATGGCTGAGGTTTTTAATTTGGGTAGCAAATTTTTTATCGACTACCAAGAAGAGATAGATGGTCAGGTCGTAGCAGTTCGGATTAAGGTTGATTTAGACCAAGGCCAGGTCCTCATAAAAAGAGAGGGGCAAGCGGTGTCTGCTCGGATTCCCCTAATACTTAATCGTGATAGTTTAGTCTATTACCGGCTGCCTGGCCTACCCCAATTAGAAATGATTGCCCATATGCAAACATTGGCTGGTAACTTGACCAAGAATCGAGGTCAGCTTAAGTTGTATTACCAGCTTAGGGACCAGACCGGCGAGATTGGCCAGTATGAGATTATATTGCAATATCAGGCAGGTTTAGTGTAAGATAAATAGGTTATAGAGCCGTAATAATTAGTAAATGAAAGGTTGATTGGTGTGAAATTACCCCGTTTAGACAAGCAAAATAAAAAGCAAATTTCCATGGTGGAAGTTGCCTATGAAATATTACGTGAAACTGGCCAAGTCCATGCCTTCGAGGATTTACTAGCTAGTGTGCAAGACTATCTAGGTATGTCTCAGGCAGAGTTAGAAGATAAGATGGCAGTTTTCTATACAGAACTAAATGCTGATGGGTCTTTTATCTCAGTCGGTGAGAACCGCTGGGCCTTACGGGCATGGTACCCGATTGACGCTATCAATGAAGAAATTGTGTCAAGTATAGACGATGATGAGATTAAATCTAAACATAAGAGTCGCAAGAGAACTAACGTCTTCTCCACTGACGACGATGATATGATCGACTACAATTCTGACGACCCTGAAGATGAAGATTTAACGGTTGATGATGATCTTTATGACGATGATGAAGATGGTGAAGAGGAAGAAGATGCTGAACTGCGCGATTATGCTTCAGACCTTGGCGAATTAGGTGATGAAGAAGCTGACGATGATGCTATTGAAGACCAACTTCATGAAATCGATGAAGACGACTTGGATGACGATGAAGACGATTTTTAGATATAGCTAATAACTAGGTGGCCGGATTTTGTCCAGCCGCCGTTTTTTTTAGCCCAGCAGTCACTAAAATTGGAATTTTTGCCCTTAACTATGCAATTTTTACCCCTCAGTAGCTTTTTTTATGAAAATGAGTTATGATGACCTTGTAAAGGCTTTATTATTATAAAAGTAATGGAGGAAATATAATGGCTCTAGTAAATATGGTCGATATGTTAGAAAAGGCCCGTAAAGAACACTATGCTGTGGCTCAATTAAATATCAATAACTTAGAATGGACCCAAGCAGTTCTAGAAGCAGCGCAAGCAGAAAATTCACCAGTGATTCTAGGTGTGTCTGAAGGTGCTGGTAAATATATGGGTGGCCCAGAAGTTGTTGCCGCTATGGTAAAACAATTGCTTGAAAACATGGAGATTACTGTGCCAGTTGCCTTGCACTTAGACCACGGTTCAAGTTTTGATGCTTGTAAGCGTGCGATTGATGCTGGTTATACTAGTGTAATGATTGATATGTCACACCACCCAATTGATGACAATATTGCTGTGACCAAGCAAGTGGTTGATTATGCCCACGAACGTGGCGCCTCTGTCGAAGCTGAAATTGGTACAGTTGGTGGTACTGAAGATGGTGTGACTGGTGGTATTCAATATGCTGATCCTCAAGAGTGTCTACGCTTAACTAAGGAAGCCGGTATTGATGCTTTAGCAGCAGCCCTAGGTTCAGTCCATGGCCCTTATCAAGGTGAGCCTGTTTTAGGTTTTGATGAAATGCAAGAAATTGCTGATTTAACACAAATGCCACTAGTCCTACATGGTGGTTCAGGTATTCCAGCAGATCAAATTAAGAAGGCTATTCAACGTGGCCATGCTAAGATTAATGTGAATACTGAATTACAACAGGTCTTCACAGCTGCAACCCGCGAATTATTAGACGAAAACAAAGAAGTTTATGATCCACGTAAGGTATTAGCACCTGGTAAAGCTGCCATTGTTGAAACAGCTCGTAAAACTTTACAAGGCTTTGGATCTAGCGGTAAAGCATAAAATTAATTTTGTTAATAACTTTTTAGCCCTGAGCTCGGCTCGGGGTTTTTTTAGCTTTAAAATATTTAAAAGTAACTAAAGAAAAGCTGAATTTTAAATTGAAGCTAGGGCTCCCATTGAATACAAGCGCTTAAGTTGGTTATAATAAGGTGGGACAAAATTTATATTTTATTAAACAAATATAAAAATTAGAAAATACAGCAGGCAGAGAAGGGATATGTAGATGAAGAAGTTTATTGTTAATGGGGGGCAACCACTTGCAGGGACAGTTAAGGTATCTGGAGCTAAAAATTCAACGGTTGCCTTAATCCCAGCTGCTATTATGGCAGATTCCCCAGTTATTTTGGAAGGTGTGCCGGATATTTCAGATGTGCAAGCCTTAATTCAAATTTTGCGAGACTTTAATGTGATAGTCAGTTTTGAGGACAATATCTTAACGATTGATCCTCGTAATATTGTGAATAAACCGATGGCAACCGGTATTATTCAAAGTTTTAGGGCTTCCTACTATTTCATGGGTGCGCTCTTGAGCCGATTTGGTGAGGGTTTAGTGGGGCTACCAGGTGGATGTAATCTTGGTCCCCGGCCCGTGGATCTTCATGTTAAGGGCTTTGAAGCCTTAGGGGCTAAAGTGACTAATGAGCAAGGCGCCTTGCACTTAGTGACTACGGACCAAGGGCTTAAGGGAGCGACTATTTTCCTTGATATGGTTTCAGTAGGAGCGACCATTAATATTATGTTGGGGGCTGTGCGCGCTCCGGGACAAACTGTTATTGAGAACGCGGCTTGCGAACCAGAAATTGTTGATGTGGCTAACCTGTTGACAAAAATGGGCGCAAATATCAAGGGGGCTGGCACGCCCACTATTCGTATTGAAGGCGTTGACCAATTACATGGGACAACCCACCAGGTTATTCCTGACCGCATTGAGGCGGGCACTTATTTAACCGCTGCAGCAGCTATGGGCCAAGGGGTCCGCGTTGAGAATATTATTTATGAGCATATAGAAGGTTTTATTGCTAAATTGAGACAAATGGGCCTTAAGTTAGATATCTATGAAGAATCTATTTATGTCCATCCGCGTCCAGATCGCCTGGAGATGGTTAATATCTTAACCATGCCTTATCCAGGTTTTGCGACTGACCTCCAGCAACCCATTACACCGCTCCTATTACTAGCAGAGGGACGGGGCACCATAGAAGACACGATTTATCCTAAACGAGTCAACCATATTCCTGAATTGCAACGCATGGGGGCTAGAGCGAGTGTGGTAAATGACCGTATTCAAATCGAAGGTCCTAACCAACTAACAGGCGCCCAAGTTACAGCTTCTGATTTACGGGCAGGAGCCTGTCTGGTTACTGCAGCTTTAATGGCTGAAGGGCAGTCAACTATTTATGGGGTAGAGAATATTTTACGTGGTTATGATCATATTATTGATAAGTTTAAGTCACTAGGTGCCGATATCCAGTTGGTGAGTGAATAGATTAAATAAGTGAGGGAGGAGATTATCTTCATGGTAAACCAGATGCAGGCCATCCAAATTAATCAATTTGGTGATACCAGTCAAGTGTTAGAGCTAGCGACCACGGATTTACCTAGTCCTGGTCCCAGCCAGGTGCTAGTTGCCTTAGCTTATGCAGGGGTTAATCCTAATGATACTTATGTTCGGACTGGTCAATATGGACTCTACCAGCCTAAACTGCCCTATACACCTGGATTTGATGGCGTAGGACGGGTTCAAGCTGTGGGTAGCAATGTTGACAAGTGGCAGCCTGGTGACCGTGTCCAAGTCTTCTCTTTTAACCACTTAGACCAACAGACAGGGACTTATGCCCATTACTGCTTGGTTGACCAAAATTCTGTGTGGCCTCTGCCTGATCAAGTTTCTTTTCAGGCTGGCGGAGCCTTGGGCATTCCTAGCTTGGTAGCCTATCAAGCAGTTTGCTTAAGGGGACAGGCTAAGGCTGGCGAACGCATTCTAATTCATGGTGGTAGCGGTGCTGTAGGCAGTTTTGCCATTCAATATGCTAAAATATTGGGCGGCCAGGTCCTAGCAAGCTCTAGTAACAGCCAGTCTCGCCAAGATTTACTTAGGCTTGGCGCTGACCAGGCTATTGATCATATTAGCCTTGACCAGGTAGACCAAGCTATTGATCAATATGGTCACTTTGATTTGATTATTGAAATGTTAGCTGACCAAAATATGGAGACCGACCTCCGCCTCTTAGCTCCGTTCGGACGTCTGGTTGTTGTGGGGGCGCGTGGACAGGTTAAGATATCACCACGCCAAATTTTGGCCAAGGAGCTAGATGTGCTTGGCGTAGCCCTACCCAATCTTAGCGATCAAACGCTCGATGCTATGCAAAATCAAATTAATGATTGGTTGATTCAGGGGCGGGTGGTCCCTCAGGTTAGTCAAGTTTTTCCGCTTAATCAAGCTCGCCAAGCCCAAGATGCGGTCCTAGAGTCAAAACCAGTGGGTAAGATCATAATCGCTATTGATGAGGATTTGTCGTAAAATGAGTAAGAAAAAGCAGAAAACTAATGTGATGCGGGTTTTAGACCAGCACCAGTTAGATTATCAGGTTTACGAGTGGCAAGATGCTAAAAGCTTGCTAGCTCCCTACCCAATTTTTAAAACTTTAGTAACCTACGGGAAAAGTGGCGACCATTACGTTTTCGTTATTGATATCCACCATGAGCTCGACCTTAAAAAGGCTGCTCAGGCTGTAGGTGAGAAAAGTGTTCATATGATTAAAGAAAAAGAATTATTACCCTTAACCGGCTACGTTCATGGCGGCTGTTCACCTATTGGCATGAAAAAAACATTTAGGACCGTTATGGACCAATCCGCACTGGACTATGAAAAAGTGATTTTTTCGGCTGGACGGGTTAAGTGCTCAGTAGCCCTAGCGCCACGTGATTTAGAACAGTTGATTGAGCTATCGTTTGCGGATTTATTGGCAGGGCCAGCCGATAAGTAAAGCAGGAGAGTTAAGCCGCTGATTTACTGCGATTAAAAATTAAATTTTGAAAAGGCCTTGTGATTTATCGCTAATCATGTTAACATACTTCTTGTTATGTCGAAGAATAACTCTAGTTTAGCAAATAAATTAGGGCGCAAAGGAGAGTAAAAAATGAAACAAGACATCCATCCAGATTATCATCCAGTTGTATTTATGGATACTTCTACAGGCTATAAGTTCTTATCAGGATCTACAAAAAATTCTGAGGAGACAGTTGAGTGGGAAGATGGTAACACTTACCCATTAATCCGGGTTGAAATTTCATCTGATTCACATCCATTCTACACTGGACGTCAAAAATTCACCCAAGCCGATGGTCGTGTGGACCGTTTCAACAAAAAATACGGTTTCACCTCAAACGACGAGGCTTAATATTTTTTTACATTTTAAAAAAGACACGCCAAGTTTACCTGTGCGTGTCTTTTTGCTTTTAGTAATGAGGAGAAAACTATGTCTAGAATTCCTTGGGATCAATATTTTATGGCACAATCTGTGCTTTTGTCTAGCCGGTCAACCTGCCAACGGTTGATGGTGGGGGCAACTATTGTACGCGATAAGCGTGTGATTGCTAATGGCTACAATGGTTCAGTGTCTGGTGACGACCACTGTTTAGATCATGGCTGTTATATGGAGGATGGACATTGCTTGAGAACGATTCATGCCGAGATGAATGCCCTGCTCCAATGTGCTAAATTTGGTGTGCAGACAGCTGGCGCGGAAGTTTATGTAACGCATTTTCCTTGTTTGCAATGCACTAAAATGCTAATTCAGGCAGGAATTACTAAAATTTATTATTTACATGATTACCATAACCATCCCTATGCCCAAAAATTAATTAAGCAAAACCAGGTAGATTTGGTAAAGGTTGAGTTACCAAGTAATTTGTTTAGCGGCCTGGCGCAAAATTTATTAGATCACTAATTGCTTAGATTGCTTTCGAAATTAGCTTTTACCTGGGGATAGTTGTCGGGTAGGTAACGGCGGAAGTACTCTTCTTGGTGTTGCATGGCGCGGTAGCTGGTGACGATCAGGCTTGGGTCATTAACTTGGCTATAATAGTTCAGCCATTTGAAATACCATTCTTTATGCGGGCTGTCCTCAAATTCTTCCCACAAGGCCGCTAATTGTTGGCTGGTTTGAGCATGGAGGAAGGCCGCATTGGCCCGGTGGAAGGTCCGCATAGGTGGGGCTGGTAGTTCAAAATACCGATGTTCAAAATTTTGGATAAAGTCACTAAAACAACTAGCTAGGTCAAGCCACTGGTCGGTCTCGGTGTCGATATAGCAGACAGCTGGTTCCTGTGGTGTTAAAGCTTTATCATAATCTAAATAAACGACTCGTGGACCGTCTTCGTAAATAATTAAAGTATGGTCAGGAACATGCTGGCGATGGGTAAATTGGTCCTGGTAGAGGATAGAGGGGACCTCATAAGCAGCCCGATTTTTTTGTGGACTTAGCCCAGCTATGTAAGGGATGTAAACAGCTGACAAGGCATCTGAAGTCGGCTCATGGGTTGGGTAATAGGATTTAGAGGTATAGCCACCATTTTGCTGGTTGACAAGGTTATGATAGCTGATTGGTAAATCGTCTACAGCTAAATCTCGGTAGATAGGACTGGCGGGCAAATAGGTGTAGCTTTGTTTTTGAAAAGGCAGGGCAATTAGGTGCATAGTAACTCCTTTAAGTGATTTAAAAATAAATAATAATTTGCTATGATTATGGATGTATTACGGGGGGTGGCATTATGTTTAAAGATTACGCGTGTATCTTATTGGACCCAGTGTTAAACAGTGTCCAGACGAGGGGGATGGGTCTGCGTTATTTTAACCAGACTTGTACGCATGACGTCAAAAATTTAGTGATTATTGACACCAGGCAGTCAATCGGCCAATTTGATGAATTGACCCACTTTAATGTTTTGCGGGGTCGAGACCAAGTGCAGGACTTTCTAGCTAATGAAGCCCGCTACCCTAATCCTAGAGTTAAGTGGATAGACTATAAATCTCAAGAACTTTTTCACCAACTCCGGGCTGGAGAAATTGCCGAGATTTTGTATCTGGCTCATATGAACCAACAGTTGCACTCACCCTTCTTTTATAAATTGCAGAATAACTATATCTGATTACCAATTAATGACCAAATTTTAAAGATGTATTACCGCTATATCAATGAATTTTATTTGCAGCTTAGTCACCTGATTTATGATAAAGTCCAGCAAAGACCAGGCAGCCGACGGAACTTTTTTACTTTGCGTAATGATCATGAGGATCAAAGTTTAATTAATGAGCCAAGTCTTAAATTTATACGTAGTTTAGAAGAATATTTTATTGAGGGCTTGCTCCTAGATTTTAGTCCGTTAGCGATGAGTAACCGGGATCAGTGTCAAATTCCCCTTTATCGGGTTGAGGACCGTATCTTAAATATTAACAAAAATCAAGCGGTAAAAATAGGTCAATTAGTTTATGATTTCAGCCAAGCACAATGGTTATTGGAGAAAGATTAGAAAGTCAAAGAGGTAATAATATGAAGATTGTTGTTTTATATGGTGGTAAAAGTGCTGAGCATGATGTATCGATTTTGACCGCCCGGGCTATTATCAATCATATTGACTATAGCCAACACCAGGTCCAACCGGTTTACATCAATCGTGAGGGAGAATGGTTGGCGGGCCCAATCTGCCAGCAAGCTCTAGCAGATGAGTGGAGTTTATATCTGACTGATGGTAACCAACCTATGTTTAATAACCAGCCCGACATGTCTTTTGGCCAAGCAGTGACGCCCAGTCAGGTGCTTGCCAGCGATAGTCTAGTTTTTCCGGCGCTACATGGCCCTAACGGTGAAGATGGGACCATCCAAGGTTTATTTGAGAGTTTAAATGTGCCCTATGTTGGCTCTGGTGTGCTAGCATCAGCTGCCGGTATGGATAAGCTAATCTCTAAATATCTTTTTGATCAAGCAGGTTTGCCCCAAGTAGCCTATGTTGGTCTTAACCATTATCAATGGCATCAAGATCAAGCTGCAATAATAAAAGAAATCGAAGGTAATTTGACCTACCCAGTCTTTGTCAAACCAGCTAATTTAGGCTCAAGCGTAGGTATTTCTTGCGCTCAGGACCAGGAGGAACTGGTTACTAGTGTTGACCTTGCCTTTAAGTATGATCGTCGCGTAGTTGTTGAACAAGGTGTAGAAGCCAGGGAGTTAGAGGTTGCGGTTATGGGTAACTACCAAGTGGCTAGTTCAGTAGTCGGTGAATTGGTTAAAGACCAGGGCTTTTATGACTATGAGGAAAAATACGTTAATAACAAAGTTGAGATGGCTATTCCTGCGCCTATCCCAGCTGATTTAGCCGACCAGCTACAAGCCTATGCTAAAACGGCCTACCAGGTCCTAGATTGCTCTGGTTTGACACGCGTAGACTTTTTCTTAACTGCTGATGACCATATTTATATTAACGAAGTGAATACCATGCCAGGCTTCACCCAGTTTTCAATGTATCCAAGCCTGTGGCGGGCCAGTGGCAAAGATTTTGACCAGTTAGTTGCCGAGCTAATTGATTTAGGTTTAGAACGTTATCGGGAGCGCCAAGCATTAGCCGACCATTAGGACGGGAGGAGTTAGATATGAAAGAATTAAGTATTGAAGACCTGGTACACGCAGTTGATGGTGAATGGATACAAAAAGGACCGCGTAACCAGATCAGCAATGTGGCCTTTAACTCCTTGGATATTGAAGCAGACGGACTTTTTGTGCCTTTACAGGGACAAAGAGACGGTCATGAGTTTATTCAGTCCGCTTTAGACCAAGGGGCAGCAGCGACTTTTTGGTCTAGCGATAAAACACCACCAAGTGGTTTGCATGTCATCCGCGTAGCAGATTGCCTGCAAGCTTTGCAAGCTCTAGCCGCTTATTATTTGGCGCAAATTAATCCTAAGGTAGTGGCCATAACTGGTTCTTCTGGTAAGACTACAACCAAGGATATGACAGCTGCGGTGCTCTCGGTGGCCTTCAAGGTCCATAAGACTGAGGGGAATTATAATAATGAAATTGGCCTGCCGATGACTATTCTAGATATGGCTCCTGATACAGAAGTACTTATTTTAGAAATGGGTATGTCGGGTCCAGGTGAAATTCAATTTTTGAGTCAGCTAGCTAAGCCGCATGTGACAATTATCACCATGATTGGTGAAAATCATATTGAGTTTTTAGGTTCCAAAGCTAATATTGCCAAGGCTAAATTAGAAATTTTATCTGGCTTACGCCCCCAGGGCACCTTTATTTATCCAGGTGACGAGCCCCTGATCAGCTCTCAATTGCCAGATTTAAGTGATTTCCGGACCATTAGAGTAGGTCTAGCTGATAGCCAAGATGTTTATGCCTTAGATATTCAGACCAGCCCTTTTCAAACTAATTTTGCAACCAACCTATCGCCAACTTGTACCATGCAAATCCCTTTATCCGGTAGCTACAATGTGCATAATGCCTTAAATGCGCTAGCGACAGCTTATTCCCTTGGCTTAGCCATGGAGCAGGTGCAAGCAGCCTTGGCTAATTTTAAACTCACCGCTAACCGGACTGAATGGTTAGCTGGCAAAAATGATAGTCAAATTTTAAATGACACTTATAATGCCAGCCCATCAGCTATGCGGGCTGTTTTACAGAACTTTAGCCAAATGGAATCAGTGGGTAACGGTCGTAAGTTGGTGGTGTTGGGAGATATGCTTGAACTAGGGAGTCATAGCCAGTCCTTGCATGCGGGCATTAGCCAGGAAATTAGCTATCCAACCATCCAAGAAGTTTACCTATATGGTAAGGAGATGCTAGCCCTAAAAGCGGCCTTGTTGGACCAGGGTTATCCTAGCCAATCTATTCATCATTTTCCCAAAGCGGAGAAAGATGCCATGATTCAAGCCCTATTAGAAGACCTATCTAGCCAAGACCAGGTCCTAGTTAAAGCCTCCAATAGTATGGGCTTGTTGGATGTGGTGGCGGCCATTAAGCGATAGTTTTTCAATTCATCATTTTTTGTGCTATCCTTTACTTACTGGTGGGTGCTACCGGTAACCGATAATACATATGCTGGGGTTGGAAGAAACCAACCCCTTTTCTGGCTGGTGGCTGATGAGCGCTACCTAGCTGTTAAGTAGGAAACTTAAAGGAGATTAATATTAATATGAAATTTAATGAAATGCCGCTACAAGACGAATTAGTAGCTGCAACCAAAGAAATGGGCTTTGAAGAGGCTAGTCCTATTCAAGCTCAAACCATTCCTTATGCCCTGGAGGGACGTGATGTTCTGGGTATGGCGCAAACAGGTACAGGTAAGACGGCTGCTTTTGGCCTACCTTTACTACAAAAAATAGAGACTAAAAAGCGCTATGTACAAGCTCTAGTCATCGCGCCAACACGTGAGTTAGCTATCCAGACTGGTGAGGAACTTTACCGTTTAGGTAAACACAAGCAAATTCGGACCCTAACTGTTTACGGTGGAGCTCATATTGGTAGACAAATGCAACAGTTGAATAACCATCCACCGGTAGTAGTAGGAACTCCGGGACGCTTATTAGATCTTATCAAGCGTAACGCGCTTCACCTAGATCATATTAGTACCCTAGTTTTGGATGAAGCCGACGAGATGCTAAATATGGGTTTTATTGATGATATTGAGGCAATTATTAAGAAGACACCTCATAATCGGCAAACCTTACTATTTTCAGCGACTATGCCAGCTGAAATCAAGCGGATTGGTGAGCAATTTATGCAAAATCCGGTCGAAGTAAAAATCAAAGCTAAGGAAATGACAGCTGATTTAATCGACCAATATTTCACCAAGTGTCGTGATTTTGAAAAATTTGATCTTTTAACTCGGTTTGTCGATGTCCATGATCCTGACTTAGCTATTGTTTTTGCCCGGACTAAACGTCGGGTAGATGAAGTGAGCCGCGGTTTGATTGAACGTGGCTATCGGGCTGAGGGGATTCATGGTGATTTGACCCAGCAAAAACGAATGCAGATTTTAAAAGATTTCAAGGCTGGTAATTTAGACCTTTTGGTAGCGACCGATGTAGCTGCGCGTGGTTTGGATATTTCAGGTGTGACCCACGTCTACAACTTTGATATCCCGCAGGATCCAGAATCCTATGTTCACCGAATTGGCCGGACTGGTCGAGCTGGTAAGGAAGGGATGTCAGTCACCTTTGTTGTTCCGCATGAGATGGGTTACTTACGAACGATTGAAGATTTGACACGTAAACAAATGTCACCACTTAGACCGCCAACTGACAAAGAAGCTTTGACAGGTCAATTAAAACATACAGTCGAAGAAGTTGATCGCTTAATCGACAAGCAAAACGCTGATGATGAAGACAAATACCAGGAAGTTGTTAATCAGCTATTAGAAGCTTATACGAGCGAACAATTGGCCATGGCCTTAGTAACTTCATTAACTAAGGCTAACCAAGATGTGGAGGTCAAAATTACGCCTGACCGAACCCATGCAAAATCTAAACACCATGGCCGTAACAAGGGCAAACGCCATAATAACCGTCAATCTAACTATAAACAAGCTAATCGCAAGGGTAAATCTGGTCACCACAAGCAAAACCGGTCTAATAACCAGAACAACCGCTCTAAGTCAAATGGTCAATCTAGTAACCGCAAGCCTAAGTCTAATCACCAATTTAAAATCAAATAGGAGAATGGTAAATGATTGTTGGCACAGGTATTGATTTGGTAGAAATTGATCGTATTAGCCAGGCCCAAACACGTAACCCCCGTTTTTGCCAACGTGTCCTAAGTCCAGTAGAGCTAGCAACTTTTCAGAGGCTAAGCCATCCTGGACGGCAGGCTAGTTATTTAGCTGGTCGTTGGGCAGCCAAAGAGGCCTTTGCTAAAGCATTGGGCACAGGTATTGGCAGTCAGCTAGCTATGACTGATATTAGTATTACCAATGATAGTCTCGGCGCACCCAAACTGCTAGCGAGTCAGTTTGAAGGCCAGGTTCATCTATCAATCAGTCATAGTAGGGAGTATGCTGTTGCCCAGGTAATCTTAGAAAAATAGGCGACAGACCTAATCAGTTTAGGTTAATAAAGAGGAAAAAGATGATATGAAAGGAAAGCGAGTGAGGTAATGAATTGGGCAATACTTTTACAAATATTCTTCATTAATTTGATTTACATTATGTTGAACACCGTACGCACACTTTTAGCGATGAAGGGTTATCGTAAGGTCGCCCCCTTTATCGCGATAGTCGAGGTATCTATCTACACCGTCGGCTTATCGATGGTGATGCAATACTTAGACCAGCCTATCTATCTCATCACTTATGCACTTGGATTTGGTTTGGGTATATACTTGGGTATCATGCTTGAAGACCGAATTGCCCTCGGCTATTCAGTTGTGCAGATTTTTGTTCCCTCAACCAACCATGCTATGGCAGAGGCGCTTAGAGAGCGGGGGTACGGGGTTACCATTCAATCTGGCTACGGTCGGGATGGTGACCGCTTGGTATTGACCATCTTGACGCCTCGTTCTACTGAGCGTCAGCTCTATAAAACAATTAATGAGCTAGATGAGAAGGCCTTTTATATTGCCTATGATGCTAAAAATATTCATGGTGGTTTTTGGACCAAGAAGGTTAACAAGGACCTTATCAAAGAGGCCTATCAGGAGGACAGCTTGGATGCCAATTTAGAAATTGGCCAGGCCATGTCGCGTAAAGAATATGTCGCAGCGTCTGGCGATGAAAAGCCTAGTCAAGCTGATGCCGATCGTAATCAGTAAAAGTCTAGCTCATTTACTTATTGTGATGGTCTGGTTTACTGTTATAGTGGTTTATTAAAGGTGCTAGTTTGAAAGGACAGATCTTTGTCACAAACTTGTCTTTTCCGATATTTATCTTTATGATTAGCTTAGCAGCAAACCGGGTGCTAGGCCTGGCCTTTTAGCTCATATCGTTTACGCTAATTTTAAGTGAATTAGCGGGTATGAGCTCACTAGCTCGTCTGATATATGATTTGAATCGGCCTTTTGATGGTATTCGTTATTTTAAGTCTTAAGATTTTGATTGGAGGTTTATTATGCGCGTGGAAAAACTAGTCGTTGGTCCCCTACAAGCTAATTGTTATTTCATTATTAATGAGGTTAACCAAGCTCTTATTATTGATCCAGGCGATGAGGCAGATAAAATTATTGATTTTATTAAAGCCATGCAAATCGTCCCATTGGCTATTTTGCTAACCCATGCCCATCCCGATCATGTTGGAGCAGTTGAAGCAATCCGCGAAGCCTATGATCTCGAAGTCTGGGTGCATATTACGGAAGCAGATTGGTTGTTAAATAGTGGGACCCATAAAGCTAAAACAAAAACTCACTACTGGGATAAAATGGGTCCTCAGCAGATTGCAGGTTTTGAATTTGAAACCGCTCATGTTCCTGGGCATTCGCCAGGTTCGGTGACCTATTATTTTCCTGCAGACCATTTTGTTATTGTTGGTGATACCCTCTTTAAGGGGGGGGTAGGTCGATCTGACTTACCTGGGGGAGATGGCGTCCTCTTACTAACCGCAATTAAAAATCGCCTTTTAAACTTACCGGGAGATACGACTATTTATCCAGGCCATGGTCCTGCCAGCCAGATTGCCATCGAGGCGGCCAACAATCCCTTTTTACAAAACTTAAATTAAAAAAAGTCTAAGTAGCCAGTTAAAAAACTAGTTACTTAGACTTTTTTGCTTAGCCTAGCCTAGACTAGGGTTGATGGTTTAGCTAACTGTTTGTATAGCCAAACGGTATCTTCCCAATGGCCAAATTTATAGCCAGCCTGGGGCAAGCGGCCGATAATTTTATAGCCGAGTTTTTGATGAAAGGCTAAAGAGTTGGTATTGGAGCCAGTTACTACAGCTACTGCGTTAACAATGCCTTGTTTTTTTAGTTGGTCCTCTAAGGCTTGGTAGAGCTGGCGGCCGATTCCCCGTCCTTTGTCCGTATGCTTGGTATAGATAGAGAGTTCTGCTGTATAACGGTAGGCAGGTCGGTCACCGAAGGCGTGAGCATAGGCATAACCTAACATCTTGCCTTGGTCTTCAGCGATTAAGAAGGGATAGTTGCTAGTAAAATCAACAATACGGTTTTTCATTTCTTCTGTAGTGGGCGTAGTTTCCTCAAAGGAAATGCTAGTGTGTTCTACATAATACCGGTAAATGTTACAAATAGCTTGTGCATCGTTTGGGCTAGCGGGTCTAATTATCATAGTAGTTGTCCTTTCGAAATTTTGTTTTACCATAGTATACGAGAAGCTAGGCTTTAAATATAGCAAAATATTAAAATATCGCTATTCAGTTTGCATTTCTTGCTATCCCTATAAAAAAAGTGGGCATTTTTTCAATAAAAGGGCTTTCTTTTTATTAATTTCTTGCTATAATTGTAGTGTAGTGATGAAAGGGGATTATTCCCCTGTCAATTTAAGAAGGGAGAAATTTAATGGCAAAAGTAGATTTAACTAAAGCGCCTTATAATTTAGACGAAGAAGCAATCAAGTGGGTTGAAGACACAATTGCTGGTATGTCAGTTGACGAAAAAATTGGTCAATTGTTCTTCAACATGGGTGCTAGCGCTGAAGAGGACTACTTAAAATCTGTGTTAGATACTTACCATATTGCTGGTGTGCGTTATAACAAATCTAACGCGGCAACTGTTTATGAGCAAAACCGTATCTTACAAGAAAACTCTAAGGTTCCAGTGCTAATCGCAGCCAACACTGAAGCTGGCGGTGACGGTGCAGCTGTTGATGGTACCTATATTGGCCATGAGGTTAAAATCGCAGCTACTGACGATCCTAAGTATGCTTATGAAATGGGTCGCATCGCTGGTGTCGAAGCAGCAGCTATTGGCTGTAACATGTCATTTGCACCAATCGTTGACTTGCAACAAGACTGGCGTAACCCAATTATTTCAGTTCGTACTTGGTCAGATGATCCTGAAAAAGTACTTGAAATGTCTAAGCAATATATGAAGGGTATCTCCGAGTCTGGTATCCTAGCAACTGCTAAACACTTCCCTGGTGATGGTGTTGATGAGCGTGACCACCACTTCTCATTCGCCCCTAACTCACTAAGTGTTGATGAGTGGATGGCTTCATATGGTAAGATCTACAAGGGTCTGATCGATGAAGGCCTACCAGCTATTATGTCAGGTCATATCGCCTTCCCTGCTTGGGTAGACAAGGTGAATCCTGAAGCTAGCTTGTCTGAAAAATACCTACCAGCTACACTTTCTCGTGAAGTCCTACAAGACTTATTGAAGGGTGAATTAGGCTTCAATGGTGCGGTTATTACCGATGCTTCGCACATGGTAGCTATGACTTCTGCCCTTTCACGTAAAGATATGCTACCAACTGCTATTGCTGCTGGGTGTGACCTCTTCTTATTCTTCAATGATCCAGACGAAGATTTCCAATGGATGAAAGAAGGATACGAAAACGGTACGATTACTGAAGAACGTCTTCACGATGCCCTTTCTCGTACTTTAGGATTGAAAGCTTCTATTGGCTTGCATAAGAAAGATCCTAAAGAATTATTAGCACCAAAAGAAGAAGCGCTAGCTAAGATTAAAACTGACGAGCACGTAGCTATGGCTAAAGAAGTTGCTGACAAAGCAATTACTTTAGTTAAGAACAACCAACCTGATATCTTCCCAGTAACACCAGAACGTTACGAAAAAGTATTATTAGTACTTAATGAAGGTGTTAAGGGTGGCTTTGGTCAAATGATCGCTTCTAAAGAATCTCCAGTTGACTTAATGAAGAAAGCTATGGAAGCTAAAGGCTTTAACGTTACAGTATGGGAAAATACTGAAGAACGTATCATGAAGTTACCGGAAGAAGAACGGGCGGCAGCTGTTGCTAACGTTTATGCACAAAAACAACCAATCTCTAACTTGACTGATAACTATGACTTAATTATCAACATAGCTAAGATTGCTGCTGGTACTGTTCAACGTGTTGCTTGGCCTGCATCTAAGGGTACACCAGACGTACCATTCTACGTTAATGAAGTGCCTACTATCTATGTTTCTGTTAACCATCCATTCGCAATCGCTGATGTACCTCAAGTACAAACTTACATCAACGCTTACGATGACAAAGAATTCAACTTAGAAATCTTAGTTGATAAATTGATGGAAGGTCCAGAAGCCTTCAAGGGTGTTGATCCAGTTGATTCATTCTGTGGCTTTGAAGATACTAAATACGATGTGCGTGAAGTTTACGAAAATCGTGTTAACCCAGCTAAAACTAAAAAATAAGGCGATAATTTAGCTTACTAAAAAGGAGGGTGTCCCCCTCCTTTTTTTGCTGATTAAAATTTGCAATTAGCTATAAAGCTAGCTATAATTGTTTCAATAATACTATTTTTTCTTATAAAGGAGAGAACGATTAATCATGGGAGATCCCAGTTCCAATTTAGGTGGACAAATACTCTTGATTCTATTTTTGACCTTCGTCAATGCATTTTTAGCAGGAGCCGAAATGGCCTATGTTACTGTAAACCAGACTCGACTCCAAGAGATGGCCGATAATGGGGATAAAAAAGCAGCCCGTGTCCTCCATATTTTAGAGGATTCAGATGCCTTCTTATCAACAATTCAGGTAGGAATTACCTTTGCTGGTTTCTTCTCATCTGCTTCCGCAGCTAATACCTTTGTATCTTACTTAGCCCCTTATTTGGCTAATGTACCGGCTGGTGAAACAGTGGCTACGGCGATAGTTACTTTAATCTTGTCTTATTTCACCTTAGTGCTAGGCGAACTCTATCCTAAGCAATTAGCGATGCAAATTCCAGAGCAATACGCCAGAATGTCTTCTGGTGTGGTTAGCTTTCTCCAAACCGCCTTTAAACCTTTTGTTTGGTTACTAACAGTATCAACAAACCTGATTAAGAAAATCACACCGATTGACTTCACTAGTGAGCAACCGAATATGACCCGGGATGAAATGCGGGGTGCCTTCAAGGCTAGTCAGCGTGAAGGTGTCATCGATATGGATGAGTACCGGATGATGGAAGGGGTCTTATCCTTAGATGATAAATTGGCTAGAGAAGTGATGGTACCGCGTGTTGATACCTTTATGCTGGATATTGATGATGGCAATCAAGCGAATATTGATGCAATCCTAAGTTCGCAGTTTTCTCGTATTCCGGTCTTCGATACGGACAAAGATGATATTCTAGGAATTGTTCATTCTAAGGACCTCTTGCGGATGGCTAATAAAGTTGGTTTTGATAATGTAGATATCAAATCAGTCATCAAACCAGTTTATTTTGCCCCAGAAACTATTTTTATTGATGACCTCTTGTTAGAATTTAAACGTAACCACCAACACATTGCTATTTTAAAAGATGAGTATGGTGGCGTTGTTGGCCTGGTCACAATGGAAGACCTATTAGAAGAAATTGTGGGCGAAATCGAGGATGAATACGATCAAATTTCCCACCTTTATAAGAAAATTAATGATGACACCTATATCATTAATGGCATCATGGCTTTGGATAAATTCAATGAAATCTTTGACACTGCTTTAGAATCTGATGAATCAGATACGATTGCCGGCTATATGATTGAACAATTAGGATATTTCCCGGCTGATCAAGCGGAGGAAGTTATCCAAGTTGATGACTGGTTGTTAACGACGACAGCTGTTGAGAACGGCCGAATTCGTGGCATGCAAGTAAAAAAATATCAAAGCAAAGAAGACCAAATTAATTGATAATAAACGGGCTAGAGCTGGTGCTCTAGCCTTATTTAATTAGAAAGGACTAAAGTTATGCATAAGCAAAATGAAATGATGGATCGCCCAATCGTTGAAGCAGGGGTACTAAATTATCTACGCTATGATCAACGACGCTTTGCCAGTGAAATTCAGGCCATCGAGTATGATGCTAATGAGCGGCGTGTGCCCATTATTCCACACGAGACCGCGGTATTTTTAGACTTTTTACTTGGTTTAATGCAGCCTCAACAAATTTTAGAGATCGGTTTAGCCATTGGTTATTCAGCATCGCTAATGACTTATGGCCACCCTGGTCGCCATGTAGATAGCATTGAACGAAATCTACAGATGGTAGCAGAGGCAAAAGAAAATATCAGTAAGCTTGGCCTCGACCAGCAAATTACAATATTAGAAGGGGATGCCAAAGAAGTCTTAGCAAGCCTTGACAAGGCCTACGACTTTATTTTTATGGATTCAGCTAAGGCTAAATATTATGACTTCCTGCCTTATTTATTAAATTTGTTACCAGTGGGTGGTCTGATTATGATTGATGATGTCTTCCAAGCAGGCACGGTTTTTCATGAACGGACAGAGATTCCACGTCGGGTTAGGACTATTCACAAAAAGTTGAATATGTTGCTTGAGAAAGTAACCCGTCATCCACAACTTAAAACGACAGCCCTGCCCTTGGGAGATGGGGTATTACTAATAGAAAAAAAGGCTGACTTTGACTACTTTAAAGACTTTACCTTAGATCAAGTTGGTGAAGAATAAAAAAGCCAGCTTAGTTTGCCTAGTACTAAGTACGGGCAAGTTAAGCTGGTTTTTAATATTCTAGATTATTTTAAACGACTTAAAAAACGATTAATATTAACTTTGGCTCTAGTGTGGTCAGCTTTGGCAATGAGTTGGTCTTGAACGTAGGCGGTAATACAAAATTGAAAACTCTTATCATCTGAACTTAAAAGCTCTGCTGTTACACTTACTGGCTCATCAATTAAGGAAGCACGTAAATGTTGTAAAGAAAAGGCAACGCCGACCGTAGTTTCCCCTTCAGCTAGCCTGCCATTAATGACTTGAGTGGCACAGTTTTCCATCATAGCAACGAGGGCAGGACTAGCTAAAACATCCAGGCTACCTGAACCCATCGCCTGAGCTGTGTCCTGGGAACTGGCTTTATATTCAATGGTAAGGGACATAAATATAACCTCCTAATATAGTTTCCTTCATTATAGCAAAAGCTATTCTAAAAATATTGGAAAATAATTGTAAAAAAAGCTTGACTATATATTAGTGGCCTGATATTATTAGTAAGTCGTCAACAAGAGCGACAAACGAAATAAAAAATATTTCAAAAAGTTCTTGACAGTTTATCGAGACCATGATAATATTTAGAAGTTGTCGCGAAACGGAAGTTTACGACAAAAAAATATTTCAAAAAAGTTCTTGACAACAAATCAAGTACGTGATATATTTAAGTAGTTGTCCCGAGCGGACAGCGATAGACCTTTGAAAACTGAACAAATAGACGAACCAAATGTGTAGGGCATCAACTTCGGTTGATGAACCAACAATTCAAATGATAGTCTGGACGAAGACTATAAAGACGTCAGCAATGAGCGTAGCTCAAACTTTTAACGAGAGTTTGATCCTGGCTCAGGACGAACGCTGGCGGCGTGCCTAATACATGCAAGTCGAGCGAACTGACGGAGTGCTTGCACTCCTGACGTTAGCGGCGAACGGGTGAGTAACACGTAAGGAATCTACCGATAAGCGGGGGATAACATCCGGAAACGGGTGCTAATACCGCATAGTAATCCATGTCGCATGACAGGGATTGGAAAGACGGCTCTGCTGTCACTTATCGATGACCTTGCGGTGCATTAGTTAGTTGGTGGGGTAACGGCCTACCAAGACGATGATGCATAGCCGACCTGAGAGGGTGATCGGCCACATTGGGACTGAGACACGGCCCAAACTCCTACGGGAGGCAGCAGTAGGGAATCTTCCGCAATGGACGCAAGTCTGACGGAGCAACGCCGCGTGAGTGAAGAAGGTTTTCGGATCGTAAAACTCTGTTGTGAGTGAAGAACAAGTTGTAATTAACTACTACAACCTTGACGGTAGCTCACCAGAAAGCCACGGCTAACTACGTGCCAGCAGCCGCGGTAATACGTAGGTGGCAAGCGTTGTCCGGATTTATTGGGCGTAAAGGGAGCGCAGGTGGTTTCTTAAGTCTGATGTGAAAGCCCACGGCTTAACCGTGGAAGGTCATTGGAAACTGGGGAACTTGAGTGCAGAAGAGGAAAGTGGAATTCCATGTGTAGCGGTGGAATGCGTAGATATATGGAGGAACACCAGTGGCGAAGGCGACTTTCTGGTCTGTAACTGACACTGAGGCTCGAAAGCGTGGGGAGCAAACAGGATTAGATACCCTGGTAGTCCACGCCGTAAACGATGAGTGCTAGGTGTTGGAGGGTTTCCACCCTTCAGTGCCGCAGTTAACGCAATAAGCACTCCGCCTGGGGAGTACGGCCGCAAGGCTGAAACTCAAAGGAATTGACGGGGACCCGCACAAGCGGTGGAGCATGTGGTTTAATTCGAAGCAACGCGAAGAACCTTACCAAGTCTTGACATCCTCTGACCACCCTAGAGATAGGGCTTTCCCTTCGGGGACAGAGTGACAGGTGGTGCATGGTTGTCGTCAGCTCGTGTCGTGAGATGTTGGGTTAAGTCCCGCAACGAGCGCAACCCTTATCGTTAGTTGCCAGCATTCAGTTGGGCACTCTAGCGAGACTGCCGGTGACAAACCGGAGGAAGGTGGGGATGACGTCAAATCATCATGCCCCTTATGACTTGGGCTACACACGTGCTACAATGGATGGTACAACGAGCCGCAAACTCGCGAGGGTAAGCAAATCTCTTAAAGCCATTCTCAGTTCGGATTGTAGTCTGCAACTCGACTACATGAAGCCGGAATCGCTAGTAATCGTGGATCAGCACGCCACGGTGAATACGTTCCCGGGTCTTGTACACACCGCCCGTCACACCACGAGAGTTTGTAACACCCGAAGTCGGTGAGGTAACCTTTTGGAGCCAGCCGCCGAAGGTGGGACAGATAATTGGGGTGAAGTCGTAACAAGGTAGCCGTATCGGAAGGTGCGGCTGGATCACCTCCTTTCTAAGGATATTACGGAATGCACATTTGTCTATTTGTTTAGTTTTGAGAGGTCTATCTCTCAAACTTTGTTCTTTGAAAACTGAATACTGTAAGTAATAAACCATGAAAATCATTATTTCTACCAGGAGATAATGAGATTCAACAATTTTACCAAGAGTAAAAACCGAAAGAGTGAACACTCAATCGCGAATCATACAACTTAACCGGTGGTTAAGTGAATAAGGGCGCACGGTGGATGCCTTGGCACTAGGAGCCGATGAAGGACGGGACGAACACCGATATGCTTCGGGGAGCTGTAAGTAAGCTTTGATCCGGAGATTTCCGAATGGGGGAACCCAGCTACTTTGATAGGTAGTTACAGTTTTATCAATACATAGTAAAACTGAGGTAGACGCAGGGAACTGAAACATCTTAGTACCTGTAGGAAGAGAAAGAAACATCGATTTCCCAAGTAGCGGCGAGCGAAACGGAAAGAGGCCAAACCAAGATGCTTGCATCTTGGGGTTGTAGGACTGCAATGTGGTATGACAAGACTTAGTCGAATAACCTGGAATGGTTAATCAAAGAAGGTGAAAATCCTGTAGACGAAAGGTTGCGTTGGCCTAGCAGTATCCTGAGTACGGCGGAACACGTGGAATTCCGTCGGAATCCGGGAGGACCATCTCCCAAGCCTAAATACTCCCTAGTGACCGATAGTGAACCAGTACCGTGAGGGAAAGGTGAAAAGCACCCCGGGAGGGGAGTGAAATAGTACCTGAAACCGTGCGCTTACAAGCAGTCAGAGCCCGTTAATGGGTGATGGCGTACTTTTTGTAGAACGGACCGGCGAGTTACGATAGCATGCAAGGTTAAGTGGAAGAAACGGAGCCATAGCGAAAGCGAGTCTGAATAGGGCGTTGAGTATGTTGTCGTAGACCCGAAACCAGGTGACCTACCCTTGTCCAGGTTGAAGGTGCGGTAAAACGCACTGGAGGACCGAACCCACGTCTGTTGAAAAAGGCGGGGATGAGGTGAGGGTAGCGGAGAAATTCCAATCGAACTTGGAGATAGCTGGTTCTCTCCGAAATAGCTTTAGGGCTAGCCTCGGATGATGACTATTGGAGGTAGAGCACTGTTTGATCTAGGGGCCCATCCAGGGTTACCGAAATCTGATAAACTCCGAATGCCAAATAGTTTAATCCGGGAGTCAGACTGCGAGTGATAAGATCCGTAGTCGAAAGGGAAACAGCCCAGACCACCAGCTAAGGTCCCAAAGTTTCAGTTAAGTGGAAAAGGATGTGGGGTTGCTTAGACAACTAGGATGTTGGCTTAGAAGCAGCCATCATTTAAAGAGTGCGTAATAGCTCACTAGTCGAGTGACCCTGCGCCGAAAATTTACCGGGGCTAAACTGAACACCGAAGCTGTGGATCCGTAAGGATGGTAGGAGAGCGTTCTATGGGCATTGAAGCGGTACCGTGAGGAGTCGTGGAGCGCATAGAAGTGAGAATGCCGGTATGAGTAGCGAAAGACGGGTGAGAATCCCGTCCACCGAATAACTAAGGTTTCCTGGGGAAGGCTCGTCCTCCCAGGGTTAGTCGGGACCTAAGCCGAGGCTGACAAGCGTAGGCGATGGCCAACAGGTTGACATTCCTGTACTTGTCTGATTTGTTTGAGCAATGGAAGGACACAGGAGGTTAAGTAGAGCGCGGAGATGGAAAAACGCGTCCAAGCAGTAAGTCTGACACAGAGTCAAATGCTTCGTGTTAAGGACAAGCTGTGATGGCGAGGGAAGTTAAGTACCGAAGCTACTGACATCACACTGTCGAGAAAAGTTTCTAGTTAGAATCAGACAACCCGTACCGCAAACCGACACAGGTAGTTGAGTAGAGTATACTAAGGTGAGCGAGCGAACTCTCGTTAAGGAACTCGGCAAAATGACCCCGTAACTTCGGGAGAAGGGGTGCTGACCGCAAGGTCAGCCGCAGTGAATAGGCCCAAGCGACTGTTTATCAAAAACACAGGTCTCTGCAAAATCGAAAGATGACGTATAGAGGCTGACGCCTGCCCGGTGCTGGAAGGTTAAGAGGACGTGTTAGCGTATGCGAAGCATTGAATTGAAGCCCCAGTAAACGGCGGCCGTAACTATAACGGTCCTAAGGTAGCGAAATTCCTTGTCAGGTAAGTTCTGACCCGCACGAAAGGCGTAACGATTTGGGCACTGTCTCAACGAGAGACTCGGTGAAATTGTAGTACCAGTGAAGATGCTGGTTACCCGCGACAGGACGGAAAGACCCCATGGAGCTTTACTGCAGGTTGATATTGAGTGTTTGTGTGACATGTACAGGATAGGTAGGAGCCGTAGAAACCGGGACGCTAGTTTCGGTGGAGGCACTGGTGGGATACTACCCTTGTGATATGACCACTCTAACCCACGGCCGTGATCCGGTCGGGAGACAGTGTCAGTCGGGCAGTTTGACTGGGGCGGTCGCCTCCTAAAATGTAACGGAGGCGCCCAAAGGTTCCCTCAGAATGGTTGGAAATCATTCGCAGAGTGCAAAGGCAGAAGGGAGCTTGACTGCGAGACCTACAAGTCGAGCAGGGACGAAAGTCGGGCTTAGTGATCCGGTGGTTCCGCATGGAAGGGCCATCGCTCAACGGATAAAAGCTACCCTGGGGATAACAGGCTTATCTCCCCCAAGAGTTCACATCGACGGGGAGGTTTGGCACCTCGATGTCGGCTCATCGCATCCTGGGGCTGAAGTCGGTCCCAAGGGTTGGGCTGTTCGCCCATTAAAGCGGTACGCGAGCTGGGTTCAGAACGTCGTGAGACAGTTCGGTCCCTATCCGTCGTGGGCGTTGGAAATTTGAGAGGAGCTGTCCTTAGTACGAGAGGACCGGGATGGACACACCGCTGGTGTACCAGTTGTTCCACCAGGAGCAGAGCTGGGTAGCTATGTGTGGACGGGATAAGCGCTGAAAGCATCTAAGCGCGAAGCCCCCCTCAAGATGAGATTTCCCATATCTATAAGATAGTAAGACCCCTGAGAGAAGATCAGGTAGATAGGCTAGAAGTGGAAGTGCAGTGATGTATGGAGCGGACTAGTACTAATCGGTCGAGGACTTATCCAAAGTGTTAGTTGTATGAGGGTTTAGCTTACAGATTCAGTTTTGAGCGAACAAAGCTCATAAAGATAAAATTGTGCGGTGATGATGGCAAGAAGGTCACACCTGTTCCCATCCCGAACACAGAAGTTAAGCTTCTTAGCGCCGAATGTAGTTGGGGGTTGCCCCCTGTGAGACTAGGACGTCGCCGTGCAATTGTAAAAACCAGATCTCAACAGATCTGGTTTTTTTGCTATATTTATGATATTTACTTATATTGATATGATATACAAAGCTTTAAGGAGTTCTGTGGTTAAATCTTTTTGCCTCCATTCTTTGGTATAGCCAAGCGAATTGACGACGAGTTTTCGCTTATTTTTATTTTTTTGATGACGAAAATGGACATGCCCCATGACGCTATGAGTCACTTCAAAATCGCGATAGATTGGATCAAAATCATTAGTAGCAATGTAGGCATTAAAATAGTCAAAGGCGGGATGAGGCATGGGTACGATATAGTCTGGCACAGTAACTATGTGACTAGCTAATATAACTTTGTCATCTGGTAAATAATTATCATTTAATGTTTGATAACTATGTTTGGCAAACGATTTTGAAATATCAGCATCACTAGTTCCCCAATCAATAAATCGTCTGTCTTGCCAGGTAGAGAGTTTGTAGTTTCCTTTATTGATTTGACCAGGATTAAAATTTTTGTCGATTGTAGTAATGGTGGTTATACCAACCAGGACTAGCTAAGAGTAAATAATTTTCTTTTAGGCGAATGACCTGATTAACCAAGCATAATTGGTGGCTTTGAAAGTATTCATGAATTAGAAGAGTAGCCTTTTTAGCTGGCTGTCTTTGCCAGTAATCATGGTTACCAGGTACTAAATAAACCTGGCTGCTTACTGCTTTATTAAGATTTTCGATAAAGTTTAGGCTAATCTGGTAATTGTTGGACACATCACCATTGATAACTAGAATGTTAATTTCTTTTTCGCTACAAATATAATTAAGACTATCAATGAAATCTTGACTTTGATAATTTTTATGACGGTCAATGTGGAGGTCAGCAATAAAAGCAATCTTCACAACTAAACGCGCTCCTTTCTGAACAAGCTAAAATGTAAGCGGTTGAATAATCTTTGTTTGTCTTTTATAATAAATTTAAGGAAGTAAGCAAAGTGAAAGAAGGGATTCTTATGATTATTGAAAAACGTATTTTACCAGTCATTTTAACTAGTGTCCTGCTTCTTGCTTGTAGCCATCAGCCAGTGGATAAAGCTGATCAAAAAGCTGCGGATAATCAGACAACAACAAAGATTAGTGCTCAAGCTAGCAAAAAGACGGACAAGAAGAAACAGAGCCAGGCTGTAAGCCAAGGACATGCCACAGCTAATGGGCAGGCAGCTTACACCCACAGCCTATACCAATATCAGCCAGTAGAGTCTTCTGGCATCTCATCTCCTAGTTCCAAATTTTCAAGCGAACTTGAAGTGGTAGCTGATTCAGTCAAAGAGGAGACTAATGTTGATCCTGAAGAAAATCAAATGACAGAAAAGCAAGAAGCCGCTGATTTAGGTGAAACTGTTGAGGCAGCTGAGATAGTAGAAGACCAAGAGCTAACTGATCGGCAAATTATTGAAGAAAGGCTAGCTTTACCGGAGGGTAGTTTAGACCAATATAGTGATCAAGAAATTGACCAATCTCGCCAAGCTGCAGAGCAGCTAGGTGGTGATCCTGGCGTTTCTTATCAAATTTTACAAGGGCAAGGTCCCTCAGCTCAAGCAGTAGGAGAGCAAATCGAATAGTTTAAAACCCGATAAGCTAAAACTTATCGGGTTTTATGTCTATATCAATGACACTTGGGGGGTTAATTAGTTATAATAAAGGTGATAAGGAGAGAAGTATGAATAGAAAAACAATCACCAATATTATTTCAACCCTACTGCTAACTGGTTTAGTTTGGCTAGGTATGTCCTCAGGATTTTTTGATTATGTTAGTAGTTTGGGTCAGCCCAATCCAATTGATGGGCAGACTAGTCAAGAAAGACCCAGTAAGACAAGCGAACAAACGACTACTTCTCAAACGGAGAATCAGGTTAACTATAATCAAGCCTATTTAAGTAAGGATGAGGTGGCTGCCTATTTAGACCAATATGATGAATTGCCACCCAATTACCTGACTAAGCAAGAAGCTCAAGACCTCGGTTGGCGACCAGAGTTGGGCAACTTATGGGAGGTGACCGACCATGGCGCAATCGGTGGGGATCATTTTGGAAATTTCGAAGCTAAGTTACCTGAAAATGAATATCGGGAAGCTGATGTTAATTATACTGGTGGGAGTCGTAATAGTGAGCGATTAGTTTATTCCAAAGATGGCGATATTTACTATACTCCTGACCATTATGATAGCTTTGATTTGCTGTATGAGGGGGACTAATATGTTTCAAATATCATCAAATTTATTACTAGATCGAGCAGAAGCTCAAGAAACAATTGCAAATTTTTTTCCAGTTCCTAGCTACTATGGCAAAAATCTGGATGCGATGTATGATTATTTTACTAGCCTTGGGAAAGATTGTTATCTAACAATTATTGAAAAGGAAACATCAGCTGACTACCAAGCAGTGCGTCATGTCTTGGAAGAAGCGGCTCAGACCAATCCGAATTTTCATTTAACCATCCGCTAGTAGCTGAAAGGAGGTTGATTATGGGTTACCAATTATCTGTTCTTGAGTTGGCTTCGCCTTATCGACCGACCACGTTAAAGTACGATCGCAGGCTCCTGCAGGCTGTAATCACATTAATAGACCGATGTTTTGCTCCTAGTTTACTCAGTTATGGGCAGCCAGTAGATAGTGAACACTTACGTTGGCGGTTTATCTTTCGGCACTCAGGGGCAGCTTTTCTAGCTTATCGTCTAGCCAGTCAAGCCTTGCATCCTTTGCCGGTTAAAGGCGGCTTAGCCTATGGTTTGCTTGAATTTAATCCAGACCAAGAAAAATTTACTGGCCCCACCCTTGAAAGGGCTCAAGCAGCCTTAAATGCCAGTAAATCATTTCCTGATCAAAGTTTACTTTATGATGGTGGCTACCAGGAAGATTTACTAGTTAATGTACAGCTAGCTAACTGGCGCCAGTTAAAATCTAGTATATCAGCAGCAGGTTACTTTATAAGTCAGATGTTAGAGTGGCAATCACCGCTTTATTTGTCGGATTGCCAAGTCGATGTGGCTAGCCTAGATTTCAGTGGTCTTTTACAAGAAATACAAATCATTCAAGCCCATATAAACACTGATTCAGAACTTAGTCATTATAGTAAAGCTGATTTGAGTCAACTCAAACCAGCCCAAGCACTTGATTTATTGGCTTGTTTCCAAAAATCACGTTATCATTGGCAAGATATCTTACCTAAGGGTTATGCCAGTCCAATTGCTAAAGCTGTTGGTACGAGTCGGCAGAATATTGACTACCATTTTAAAAATAGTCAGTTGGCTAATGAGCGTAGTTTGGCAGCTAATATTTGCCTAAGTCTGACCCGTGAAGAGGGCTATTTATAGTTAAAATCGTATGAGGAGGAATATAATGCGCACACATAATAAACGCCCGCTCTCTGCAGTTAGGAGAGAGGCTAAAGAGATTCTAAAAGGAAATGGTTGGACGATAGTTGGGATTATCTTTGTTCTAGCAATTATTTCAGGTATTTTTGCCGGTGTTACGCAAACCGGAGTTGTATGGGCAACTGACAATAGTAACCTGCTAGTCACCTTTGGCTTGGCTTTAGTGAGTATCCTGGTTGCGGTAGTTTTCTTTTTAATTAATCAGTACGGCTATCGTTGGGCTTATCTAAATATGGTTGATAGTGGCCTCTATCAAATGGAAGTTTTATTTTCTGCTTTGAAAAAAAGGCCAGTGCGCTCGCTCTTAATTAGCCTTTTATTGCAAATTATTCGCTTTATTTTGGCCATTCCTTACCTAATTATATTATTTATTGCCGCTTTATTGTTTACGTCAGGTAGACTAGACCTAGATCCTAGCCAACTGCAATCCTATATGCAGACTAGTCAAGTGATTTTGCAAACCAACCTGTGGCAAGTTGCTTTGATGGCAGTGATTGCTTTAGTTTGGACAGTAATTGCCCTAGCTTATTTGTATAATTATGCTTTAGTAACCTATTTAGCTTATGATAATCAGGAATTAGGTGTTGCTAAGATTTTTTCTGCTTCTCATTTTCTGATGAAGGGTAATCGATTAAGATTATTTAGCCTACAAATTGTTTATGGCTTACTAGCTGTCTTGGCCCTAGGCTTTGGCTTCTTATTGGTTAGCTTGGCTTGGTTGTTCTTAAGTCCACTCTTAGCTGTCTTGACCAGCCTGGTAATTTACCTCCTATTTTGGGCTGTAAGCTTACGTCTATCGCTCTTATATGAAACAGCCTTTGCCGTTTTTTATCGTGATTTAGTTGATACTAATCTCCCTGAATTACATAGCGATTATCCAGGCTTCCCAAGTCCAAGCCCAGTTTCTAATGACCCTAACTATCACTACCATGATGAAAATCGCCCTAGTTTTAGTGCCGACTCTGTTGCGGTAGATGCGCAGTTATCCCGTGCAGCTGATCGCATGGCTAGTGATTTAGGAGAAGATGCTTTAGTAGGTGGTGCAGCAGCTGTCTTTACCGCAGCGACAACTAAAACTGACCAGCTAGCAGATGAACAAATTAGTGCAGCGGATGATATTGTTGTTGACCTTGATTCAGATTTAGATTTCAATCAGGACCAGGTTGTCTACAGTGAAAGCTATGGCTTAGAAGCAGATACTATTAAGTTAACAGCAGCTGACCAAACGGATGCAGCGGTTGACCATCTGGGCCTAGATATTGAGTCTGGCATAGATGCGCCCTTAGCCGCATCTAGTGGTGACCAACGGCAAACTGACCAAGCGGAAGAATTTTTAAATCAGCCAGAGCTAAATAATTCGTCAGCTGAACCTGGTCAAGTAGATGAGCAATCAGTTGCGGATGACTTCTCAGTTATCCCTAATGATGATGAAAAACTTGAAGAAGTTGAAGCAGAAGTTAGATCAGAAGCTGAATCGGTGGAGAAAAAACCATACGAAATGGGGGGCTATAACCTGCCTGGCAAAACAGATTTTGGTCATGTAAAGAATGAAAAAGATTTCTTACTGTCAGTTGAAGCCAGTGAAAATGATCGGTTACTGGGTCCGTCTGATTTTATGACTGATGAAGAAATAGAAGCAGCCTTTAGCGAGGAAAGTGACCAACACTAACCATAAGCATAATACAGGAGGTCAATAATATGAGATGGCAAGATAGACAGCGTAGCCGTAATGTCAAGGACTTAAGGGGGTCTAATCCTTTTGGTAATGGCTACCGTGGCACAGCTAACCAGAGAAGGATGCGCATCCCTGTTCCAGTACCAGGGACCTCACGTAATCGACGTGTTAAGCGCGGGGGATTTTCTCTAGGTTCAATTTTGATTATGCTGGTAATATTTTTCCTCTTTGGTGGCGGTAGTTTACTAGGACAAATAACCAATTCAGGGACTAGCCAAAGTCCTACTAGTGGGCAACAAGCACCCAACCAGAGTCAGGTCCAATTACCGGCTACGCGACCTAGTCAGTCTAGCCAAGAAGATGAGCTGTATGATTTTGTGAGTGTTATACTCTACGATACTGAACAAGTTTGGCAACGTATTTTTTCAGCCAACGGTCGGACCTATCAAGAGCCAGAATTAGTAGTTTTTAGTGACGCGGTTAACTCCGGCTGTGGTTATGCCAATGCCCAGGTAGGCCCTTTCTATTGCCCAGCTGACCAAACAGTCTATATTGACTTAGATTTTTATAATGATCTAGTTAATAAATATGGTGGCGGCGGTGATTTTGCCATGGCTTATGTGATTGCCCATGAGGTAGGTCACCATGTCCAACAGCAATTGGGAGTTACTGATCAGGTGCGCCAGCTACAGTCGCGTATGAATCAAACCCAGGCTAACCAAATGACGGTACGGATGGAATTACAGGCGGATTATTTAGCCGGAGTCTGGGCCCATTCTGCTGAACAAGACGGTTGGTTAGAAGCAGGGGATATCGAAGAAGGCCTAAACGCCGCCTATCATATCGGTGATGATGTGCTCCAGGAAAAAGCTTATGGCCGAGTAATGCCAGATTCTTTTACCCATGGTACGGCTGAGCAAAGACAAAAGTGGTTCCTGAAGGGTTATCAAACTGGTGATCTTAGCGGCTGGGACACTTTTAGTCAAGATTATGAGGATTTATAATAAAAAAGCGAAAGTGATGCTTCACTTTCGCTTTTTTTATTGGGATTGGTTTTCTGTTGTGTTTTGATAAGGACTATCCTTTTGTCCCTCCCAAGCAGTCTGATGGATGGCCTCAGCCACCTTATGGGGGATACCTAAATCACTGATATCGGTAATTGTGGCGGACCGAATAGCCTTGAGTGTTTTAAAATGGCGCATCAATTTGGTCCTAGTTTTAGGACCAACACCCGGGATGCGATCTAAGCGGGAGACAAAAGAATTCTTGCTTCTTACCTGGCGGTGGAAGGTAATGGCATAGCGGTGCACTTCTTCTTGCACGCGCTGGATTAGATGGAAGGCCTGAGAACTAGGGTCTAAACGAATTTCTGTTAGCGGATCACCGTAAAGTAGGTTGGCTGTTTTATGACGGTCATCTTTGACCATACCAGCGATAGGAATGTCTAAGTTGAGTTCATCAATTAAGACTTCTTGGGCCGCATGGATTTGAATGGCGCCACCATCCATTAAAATTAAATCAGGCATAGATTGGCCCTCTTTAAGCAGTCGGCTATAGCGGCGACGGATGACTTCCTGGGTGGTGGCAAATTCATTAGCGCCCTCCACTGTTTTAATACGGAACTTACGGTAAAGTTTTTTATTCGGCTTACCATCTTCATAAACTACCATAGCTGAAACAGGGTTGGTTCCTTGGATATTGGAGTGGTCAAAAGACTCGATGCGCCGGATGTAAGGCAAGTCTAAGGCTTGACTGAGTTCTTCAACTGCCCCCTTGGTTTTGCGCTCATTCATCTCTAATAAACGGAATTTTTCTTCATGGGCGATACGGGCATTTTTACTTGCTAAATCGAGCATCTTCCGTTTGTCACCTCGGATAGGTGTTGAAACCTTAGTAGCGAGCGCATCAGAAAGCATATCATTATCTAATCCTTTGGGCACTAAGATTTCTTTAGGGAGGGTGTGGTTTTTTTGTTGGTAAAATTGGACGATATAGGACATCAGTTCTTCGCTAATATCATTGTAGATGGGGAAGAGGGCTGAGTCTCTTTTAATAATCGAGAATTGTCTAAGCATGAAAACTTGAATAGAGATCCAACCATGGTCCATATAGTAGGCAAAAACATCCCGATTATTGTAGTGCTTGCTCATCACATTTTGGGGTTCAACTGTCTGTTCGATATAAGAAATTTGATTACGATATTCAGCAGCACGCTCGTAAGCCATTTGATCAGAAGCCTCTTGCATTTTGTTTTGGAGGTCTGCCTTGATGGTTTGGACATCACCGTTTAGAAAACGAGTAATTTTTTTTATTTGTGCCTGGTATTCAGCTGGAGAAACTTCGTGGTCACAACAGCCAATGCACTGGCCTAAATGGTAGTAGAAGCAGGCCCGCTTTTCATTACGACTACACTTACGGAGAGGGTAGGTTTTTTGCAGTAGATCACGGGTACCAGTGGCAGCATAGACATTTGGATAAGGGCCAAAGTAAAGGCCACCATCCTCTTCAACTACGGAAGTGATTGTCAGCTCGGGGTCTTTTTCATTGGTGATTTTTAGATAGGGATACATGGTCCCATGCTTTAAGCGGATATTGTAGAAGGGCTGATATTTCTGAATCAAATTGATTTCAAGAATGAGACTTTCCTTATCGGTTTGGGTCACAATGAAATCAAAATCAGCAATTTCAGCGACTAGTTGGGCTGTTTTGCCGGTGTGGCTACCCTTAAAATAGGACCGCACCCGATTTCGTAGGTTTTTGGCTTTACCTATGTAGATAATATTACCGTTTTTATCCTTATGGAGGTAACAACCAGGATCAGTAGGAAGAATTTTTAATTTGTTTTCGATTAACTGGTTGGCCATAAGCCAGCTCCTTTCTAAATTTATAACCTTTTAATTATAGCATATAAAGTAAACCATAAGGCTTGTCGTGTTTAGGGAAAGGGACTTAAGTCACGTATATAAGCCATGGTATGGTAGAATAGAGGGGAATATAACAATTTAAGGAGGAGTTTAATATGGCAAAGCAGTTTAAAAAGTTAGCCTTTAAGGGGGCAGTTCTAGCGGCGGGTCTAGCCTATCTCTACCAACAGAATTTTAAAATAAAAACAAGTCATTATTTTGTAGAAAACCCTCACTTTACGGGTGGATTAGATGGTTTGCGGATAGCCCAGTTATCTGATTTACACTTTCCAAAGCAACGGGTTGCTAGCCAAGAAATTATTGACCAAGTAGCCCAGGCCCGGCCAGATTTAATTTTTATGACTGGTGATATTATCCAGGGAGACCAAGTTTTTGATGAAAAAGAACTCTTTAATTTTGCTAAAGCTTTAGTTGATTTGGCGCCAGTTTTTGCGGTTTATGGTAATCATGAGGCAGGCTCTGCTCTTGCTCGTCGGATGGAGTCAGTCTTATCAGCAGCAGGGGTAACCTTCCTCAATGATCAAGCTGTAAGCTTAGAATTTGCTGGGGACCCAATTACTATTATGGGCTTGTTAGAGAAGCCAAACCGCCGCTTTTTACAAGGTGATGCCCTGCGTTACATCCAGCTTAGCCCTGAACAAATTGGCCAGCCTAAATTGTTATTGGCCCATCATCCCGAAGCCTTCTTACGCTATCACGAAGATATGGCCAAATCTCCGGACCTCGTTTTTACTGGGCATGCACATGGTGGCCAAATTCGTTTACCTGGTTTGGGCGGGCTATTTGCCCCTGGCCAAGGTGAGTTTCCTAAGTATACAGCTGGGCTCTTTCATATTCCTGGCCAACCACAAAAGCAGATAGTGGTTTCCAGAGGAATTGGCGCTTCAGCCTTCCCGGTTAGAATCAATAACCAGCCAGAGCTAGTGGTGGTTGACTTGACGCCAGCTAAACATGCCTTAAGCCAACATTTACAAGATCAAATTGACCAGGCCAGCCAAGCGGCCGGGGCTTGGTCACCGTCTCAAGTTCATGATTACTTTGACCGTACAGCCAGCCAAACTTTACAGGCTCGAGCAGATTTAAACCAAAATAGTCTAGGCCAGTCGCCAGCTACCCAATCGGTAGCTGAGGATTTTTTAGCCGAAGATCCCTACCGAGTAAAACCCTCACTAGCTGGCTACCGTTTAGATAGCAAGACGCAAGATCCTGTAACGGATACAGTAGCTGACCAATATATAACGATAAAAGAAGAAAAAATTATTAGATAAGAGGAAATAACTTGCAATATTTACCCCCTAACCTCCAATCCGTTTGGCAAGCCAATGGTTTCTCAGATGCTACGGATGTTCAAAAGGCCTTATATCCTGCGATTACAGCGGGTCAGGATATTTTAGCTAGCTCACCAACTGGCTCCGGAAAAACTTTGGCCTATCTCTTACCCCTACTAGCAAAAACTGAAAAGAGTGACCTAGCTCAGGTCCTTATCGTGGCTCCAAGTAAAGAGTTAGTGAGCCAAATTGCTGATACTTGTCAGGCTTGGCAGGTAAATCAGGAAATTACTAGCCAACGTATTTTAGGCGGTGCTAATATTCAGCGACAAATTGACCGCTTGAAGAAAAAGCCTGAGATAATTATTGCTAGCCTGGGGCGTCTATTGGAACTAATTAACCGCAAGAAAATAAAGTTGCACGATTTAAAAGCTGTAGTTCTGGATGAATTTGATGTTCTGTGTGATGAAGAACACCAAGCTGACACCTTGTCGCTTTTAAAAAAGGTTCCAGGTCAGACGCAACTTATTGGTGTGCAAGCAACCAAACAGGCTAGTAGCCAGGAGCTTATGACTAGTCTGCGCCCTAACTATCAAAGTTTTGATTTTGCTAGTCTCGGCACGGCCTTTGCCAATCAACGTTTGGATGCCTATATTGAAGTCCCTGTGCGTAAACGCTCTGATTTACTGCGACGCCTAGCTCATTTAACAGATATGTCAGCTTTGGTATTTGTGGCTACCTTAGCTGAGTCTCAGCTAGTTAGCCAACGTTTAGACCACCATCAGATTAGTCATGCCCTGCTAACTGGAGATATGTCAGACCGTCAGCGTCAGCAGGCTATTAGTCAATTCCGCCAGGGGCGGTTAACTTACTTGCTAACAACTGATCTGGCGGCTCGGGGCTTAGATTTTCCTAAGTTGCCATATGTTATCCAATATGATCCTGCCCAAGACCAGGCCCAATATGTTCACCGGGCTGGACGCACGGGCCGGGCGGGCCAGCCAGGCACAGTCCTTTCGTTAGTCAATGAACGTAGTTTGCGACAGTTGAAGCAAATCTTACCTGACGACATCAAGCTTGTTCAGCGTTTTGTTCAGGGTGGGCAGTTGGTAGATAATATCACTTCGTCTGTTGTAGCTAGTGACGCTTCTAGGGAGCGGCCAGGGAAAAAATTAGGCCAATCTAGTAAGGCTCGTAAAAAGCAGCCCCACTTAAGGCCCACTGATCAGAACAAAACTAAAGGACGCAAAAAGAATCGTCACCGTCAACAAAAAAATAAGGGACGGCGGCAAGCGCATAAAAAACAATGATATTAGTTTGCTCTTTTGTTAGAATAAAAGGGAGTATTAAATCTTATAACTTTAGGGAGTGAAAACCATGGGAAAAAGCTATGCCATTATTCTAGCTGCTGGTAAGGGGACACGGATGAAGTCAAAACTATACAAGGTCCTCCACCCAGTTGCTGGCAAGCCAATGGTAGACCATGTCTTAGCTGCGGTTTCAGCAGCTGGTTTTGATGAAATCATTACAATTGTCGGCCACGGTGCTGACCAGGTTAAGGCAGCTTTAGGCGACCGGTCAGCTTATTGCTTGCAGGCTGAGCAACTAGGGACTGGTCATGCGGTCTTACAGGCTGAGGAACTTTTAGGTGATAAGGAGGGCACAACGTTGGTAATCAGTGGTGATACCCCATTGTTTACTAGCCAGACCCTTAAAGACTTAGTCGATCTGCACCAAAAAGAGGGCGCTAAGGCAACTTTGCTGACTGCCCATGCAGATAATCCTTTTGGTTATGGACGCGTGATTCGCTCTAGTGATGGATCGGTTCTTAAAGTGGTTGAACAAAAAGATGCCAATGAAGCAGAGCAAGCTGTTCAGGAAGTTAACACAGCTACTTATGTATTTGACAACCAGGCTCTTTTCCAAGCCCTAGGTCAAGTAGGTAATGACAATGCCCAGGGTGAATACTATCTGCCTGATGTAATTGGTATCTTGCAAGACCAGGGAGACAAAGTAGCTGCCTATCAGATGCCTGATTTAGCAGAAGCGATGGGGGTAAATGATCGGGTAGCCTTAGCGGAGGCTAACCAGGTTTACTACCGCCGAAATAATGACTTCCACATGCGTAACGGGGTAACTATTGTAGATCCAGCGTCTGTATTTATTGAAGCAGGTGTTGAGATTGGTGCTGATACAGTGATTGAGCCTAATGTCCAACTGAGAGGTAAGACCATCATTGGTGAAGATTGCCATATTGATAGTCGAACAATCATTACGGATTCTACGATTGGTAATCGGGTTGAGATTTCGTCGTCCGATATTGAATCTGCTAAGGTAGCTGATGATGTTACCATTGGCCCTAACGCCCACCTCCGTCCCGGTGCTGATCTGAGAGCAGGGGTCCATATCGGCAATTATGTTGAGGTCAAGAATGCGATTATTGGTGAAGGCTCTAAGGCTGGTCACCTGACTTATATTGGTGATGCGGAGATTGGCAAACATGTTAATGTTGCTTGTGGTGTGATCTTTGCTAACTACGATGGGGTCAACAAGCATAAGTCTTATGTTGGTGATGATGTCTTTATTGGTTCTGATGTGACGATTATTTCTCCTGTTAAGGTTGGTGACCGGGCCTTTATCGCTGCCGGTTCTACTATTTCTAAGGATATTCCGGAAGATGCTATGGGTATTGCTCGGCAACGTCAAGAAAATAAAGAAAATTATCGAAAAAAATTGCCTATTTCTAAAAAGTAATGCTTTTTTTTGTCAATTGCTGATATGATAGTGGTGTTGTAACATATGAAAGATTCAAATTAGGGGGACTAAAAAATTATGTCTGGACAACATAACGATGAAGCTTCTTTCAAGCTGTTTGCTTTAAACTCGAACCGGCCCTTGGCCCAAAAGATTGCTGACTTTATTGGGGTTGAGCTAGGTCAGCTAGATGTCACACAATTTAGTGACGGCGAGATTAAAATCAATATCGAAGAATCTATCCGTGGTGACGATGTTTATATCATCCAATCCACTTCTTATCCTGTTTCGGATAATCTACTGGAATTGCTTATTATGATTGATGCCTGTCGTCGGGCTTCAGCCAATTCGATTAATGTGGTTATTCCTTACTTTGGTTATGCCCGCCAAGACCGTAAGGCTAAGCCGAGAGAACCAATCACTTCTAAATTGGTTGCTAACATGCTAGAAATGGCCGGTGCATCCCGTGTGTTAACCCTTGATTTACATGCGGCTCAAATCCAAGGCTTCTTTGATATCCCGGTTGACCACTTAATGGGGGCGCCATTACTGGCTAACTATTTCTTAGAGACCAAGAAATTAGATCCTGAAGAAATTGTCGTTGTTTCCCCTGACCATGGTGGGGTGACCCGGGCTCGTAAGTTGGCAGAATTCCTGAAAGCACCAATTGCCATTATCGATAAGCGCCGTCCGAAAGCTAACGTAGCTGAAGTTATGAATATTATCGGTGATATCGAAGGTCGGCATGCCATTATTATCGATGATATGATTGATACAGCTGGTACCATTACCCTAGCTGCTCAAGCTTTAGCTGATGCTGGTGCTAAGTCTGTGGTGGCTTGCTGTACACACCCAGTCCTGTCTGGTCCAGCCATTGACCGTTTGGATGACTCTGTGTTATCTGAAGTGGTGGTAACCGATTCTATCGAGTTAGCAGATGAAAAACGAATTGATAAAATTAAGCAAATTACTGTGGCAGAACTAATTGCTGAAGCGATTATCCGTATTTATGAAAATCGTTCAGTGAGTCCTCTCTTTAAAGATAAATTTAAAGGATTACAACAATCACTCGATTTAGATTAAGATAATCCATACTTGGGGCGCCAGTAGACTTATAGTCTGGCGTCCTTTTATGTTTGAAAGGAGTCTTATTGGTGACTAATTTTTTAATTGGTTTTAATGCGGTCATGCCCATGGTGCTATACATGGTCTTGGGTCAATTTTTCTCGCGATCAAAGCTGGTGAGCCAGGAGGCCTTTAGCCAATTTAATCGCGCCCTTTTCGGTATTCTTTTACCAATCAATTTATTCGCTAATGTTTATAATACTAATATTGCCGAAGACTTTGATCCTGATACGCTCATCTATGTGCTTTTGTATGCAGTAGGTATCTTTATTGTGTCAGCTATTATCGTACCATTATTGGAAAAAGACAATCGTAAGCGAGGTGTTATTGTTCAAGGTGCGATTCGGTCGAATGCTATTTTATTTGGCCTCCCCTTAGGCATCTCTCTATTAGGTGAAGACAATATGGGGATGGTATCGATAGTTTTAGCAACCATTGTCCCCTTAAATAACATTTTATCGGTGGTCGCCTTGTCTATTTACTCAGATGCTAAACTATCTTTAAAACAGATTGGTAAGAATATTATAACCAATCCCATGGTCATCTTTACCTTAGCGGGCATTTTGGTTCAAATTTTAAATATCCAGTTTCCGATTTTTATGGAGACCGCAATGAATAATTTATCGCGTATGGTATCTCCCCTTGCCTTACTAGTTATGGGGGGCACCTTCAATTTTTCTAAACTCAAGGAAGCTGGCTGGCCACTTATAGGAACGGTAGCTACTAAGCTGGTGATTAATCCGGCAATTGCATTCTTGATCGGGGGCTATGTGCTCGGCTTTCGTGGTGCATCGATTGTAGCTATTTTAATTGCCACAGCGGGTCCAACAGCAGTGTCTTCCTTTGCTCAAGCGGAAGCAGCTGGTGGGGATGGCGATCTGGCTAATCAAATTGTTGTCTTTACCACTGTCTTGTCTATGTTTACCCTAGTCGCTTGGATTTTCTTATTAAAAACATGGGGCTATTTTTAAGCCAAAATAAAAAGCCTGTCCTTTTTAGGACAGACTTTTTTAATTTAAGCATCTTCTTCTAATTTCTCGCGCGCTGCTTGGATGGTTTCTTTTAGCACCTGGGCTGACGATTGCATTTTTTGTAATTCTTGGTCGTTGAGGTTGATTTCAACTACTTCACGAACTCCTTCGCTACCAACAACCGCTGGCGCTGAGATGAAGACATCATCTAAACCAAAATGACCATCCATTAGGATAGAGACTGGCAACACAGCATTTTCATCATTAAGAATGGCCCGGCAGATACGTGCTAGAGCCGCGGCAACGCCGTAGTAGGTTGCTCCTTTTAAGTCAATGATTTCGTAGGCCTTATCGCGGACTTTGTAGAAACGTTCAACCAGCTCTTGTTGGTCAATATGTTTGTGGCGACGCACCCATTGGTAAATATCCATACCACCAACATTTGCTTGGGACCAAACCGGGAATTCAGTATCTCCGTGTTCACCAAGGATATAGCCGTGAACATTACGAGAGTCAATATCTAAGATTTGCGCAATTTCTTGACGGAAACGGGCTGAGTCTAAGGCAGTCCCTGAGCCGATAATTTTTTCAGGTGGGAAGCCAGAGAATTTCCAAGTCCAGTATGATAAGACATCGACTGGATTAGTGGCAATTAGGAAGATACCCTGGAAGCCAGATGCAACAACTTGTTCAATCATGCCCTTGAAGATACGCGTATTCTTATGCACGAGGTCCAATCTAGTTTCACCCGGTTTTTGGGCTGCGCCCGCGGTAATTACAACAATGTCAGCTGAACCACAATCAGCATAATCAGCATGGAAAATACGTTTAGGAGCGGCATATGCACCAGCATCGATTAAGTCAAGTACATCACCGTCAACCCGGTCACCATTAAGGTCGATAATGCCGAGTTCACGGCCAACACCAGTTAGAACTGAAGCAAAAGCAAAACTTGAACCGACTGCACCATCGCCAATTAAAATAATTCTTTGTTTGCGTTTTTTAGACATAGAAATCTCTCTTTCTTCCTGGATTTATTCATACATGCTTATTATAGCACAAGTCAGATACTAGTTAGAGAGATAAGACAAAAAAACTATATCTTTATGTTATGATAAGCCCAAAAGGAGTGGGCAGTCATGGACAAGATTAAGTGTTTCAGCCAATATATTGATCAAGCTGATCAGATAGTATTCTTTACCGGCGCTGGTATGTCAACAGCTTCTGGTATTCCGGACTTTCGTTCGGCCGGTGGTTTATTTATGGAGCAGTTGGGGGGGAGCTACCGACCTGAAGAAATCGTTTCTCATGATTTTTTTAGCCGCTATCCTCAGGCCTATTTTACCTATCATTTTGACAAGCTTGTTTATCCGGAGGCCCAGCCTAATCTGGGCCATCGTTTTATTGCTGATTTAGAAGACCAGGGTAAACAAATTAGTGTAGTGACTCAGAATATTGATGGGCTTCACCAACAAGCGGGGTCACATCATGTTTTTGAGCTCCATGGTACAGTTTTAGATAATTACTGCTTAACTTGCGGTCGCCACTACCGACTTGACCAGTTAGAAAAAGACCAAGAGGGCGTGCCCCGTTGCCCGAGTGATGGTGGTATTGTTCGCCCGAATATTGTACTCTACCAGGAAAACTTACCCGAACAGACAGTTAAGGGGGCGGTGGCCGCAATTAGCCAGGCTGACCTTTTAGTTGTGCTCGGGACATCTCTACAGGTTTACCCAGCAGCCGGCTTTTTGAACTATTTTCAAGGGGATCATTTGGTCGTGGTTAACAAGTCGCCTTTATCTTTAGACCGGCCGGGCCTGTTGGTCTTTGAAGACAGCATCGAAAATGTATTTAGCCAGCTTTAAAATAGGCTTGCATTTTTATAAAAAAACGATTATGATAAAGTGAATAAAACTAATATCTTAGATTAAGAGAGTAGTCTAGCAATATTTTCAAGCGAGATAGGATTAGGTGCAAGCCTATCAAATAGCGTTAGATGAACCGCACTTATGAGATGGAAGTTATTCCCGCCAACGAGCGTTAACGATATGAGGGAACTGGCCCAGCCAGTTAACTAGAGTGGTACCGCGATTATACGTCTCTTTGTTCAATAGAACAGAGAGGCGTTTTTTATTTTGAAAGGAATGATAATGATGGCAGCGATTGAAGTAGTAGACCTAAAGAAAAGTTTTGGCGATAATGAAGTATTGAAGAAAATTGACTTGCAAGTGCAACCGGGAGAGGTGCTATGTATTATTGGCCCATCTGGATCAGGCAAATCGACCTTACTTCGGTGCCTTAACCGGTTAGAGGAGATTGATTCAGGTTCAGTAGTTGTTAACGGGAATGAGTTAACTGATAAAAATGTGGATATCAATAAAGCACGGGAAAATGTCGGCATGGTTTTCCAACATTTTAATCTCTTTCCACATCTAACAGTGCTGGAAAATATAACACTAGCGCCGGTGGAGTTAAATAAGCAAGATAAAGCGACTGCTGAACAAACCGCTAAATCTCTTTTAGATCGGGTAGGTTTGGCTGATAAAGCGGATGTTTACCCTAATTCCTTATCAGGTGGCCAAAAACAGCGGGTGGCTATTGCGCGTGCGCTAGCTATGAACCCTGATATTCTGCTTTTTGATGAACCAACCTCAGCCCTAGACCCAGAAATGGTCGGCGATGTTTTGGCTGTTATGCAACAGCTAGCTAACGATGGCATGACCATGGTGGTAGTCACTCATGAGATGGGATTTGCTCGAGAGGTTGCTGATCGGGTAATCTTTATGGATGGTGGCTATATTGTCGAGGAAGGAGACCCTGAGCAAATTTTTAGCCAGCCCCAACATGAGCGGACTAAATCTTTCTTAGAAAAAGTACTATAGTTTCCTAGCCTAGAGATAGGCGGCCAGTTGGTGACTTAGAAAATCTGCGCGGTCTGTCTCTCCTTTGCGATTGGCGAGATCGACCAGGCTAGGTGCGATATCAGTTAAAATTTTGACCCGCAAGTCAGCGTCTTGTTGGCGTTGAGCTCTAAGATAGCGTTGGTAGAGCCCTTGAAACTTGGCCTCTAAATAGATTGGGTCTTGGAAATTTTCAATAAAAAATTTGAGAAGGCTAGGATACAGATCCTGGTCTTCTTTTATTTGTGCTAACCGATGGTAGGCCCAATTAAAAATGGGCCGTTCAATTTGTGAATGCGCTAAGCGTCCTTGGCTTAGTTTTACTAACTGGTCAAAAAGGACTTGCTCTTGATGACTGTCGAGCAAGGGGAGGTCTTTAAAGGCCTGAACTAGGGCTAAGCCACTTTGGGTCCGGTCGTTCTCACTGGCTAGGTTGGTCCGTAGATAAGTTAGTAATTGACTAATACTTGCCTGCTGGTTACTGATATCTAATATGAGTTGATGAACTTGGTCGGCGGGCTGGTTCTGACTTGGCTGGCTATTTTCTAGGGCTGCTAAGATTTTGGCTTTAGTTTGTGGGTCAGCTTGTTTAATTTGGGATAAGAGTTGGTCTAGTTGGTCGGCTTGATTTTTGTCAAACATGTGATACTCCAATCTTTGAATTCAGTCAACCAGGGCAATCGGTTGAGTTAGCGGTAAATTTAAACTATAATAGCATAAAATAAAGCAACTGTACGGGTGAGCCTGTGCAGGTTTTTTTGCTTTTAAAAAAGGAGATCACAAATGAAAATTATTGTCGGCCTGGGTAATCCAGGGGATAAGTATCAAAAAACACGACACAATATTGGCTTTATTACCCTGGATGAGTGGGCCTATCAAAATCATGAGCGTTTTAACCAAAATAAGATGCGGGGCCATTTTTTTGAGACCCATGTCAATGGTGAAAAAGTAATATTCCTCAAACCTCAGACCTTTATGAATCTTTCAGGTGAATGTGTGGCAGATTTTATGAACTATTACAAGTTATCTGTTGATGATCTCCTGGTTATCTATGACGATTTAGATTTACCCGTTGGCCAAGTTCGCTTACGTAAAAAAGGATCAGCAGGTGGCCATAACGGCATGAAAAATATTATTCATCATCTGGCTACTGACCAAATAAAAAGAATCAAAATAGGTATAGGTCGCCCAAGGGATTTCCAAACCGTAGTATCTTATGTCTTAGGCGCCTTTCCTGACCAAGACCACACCGAAATGTTGGCCAGTGTGCGCCAATCTTGCCAAGCTGTTGATGCTTGGCTGGGCGGTCAAAGTTTTGAAAATGTGATGAACCAGTATAATTAAGAAGAGAAGGATGAGTCATGCACGTTAGCGACCTATTTTTAAAAGAGACTAAGAGCCGAGACTTGGCGCTTGATTTACAAGACAAACAAGCGGTTCTTTATCTGGGCCTTCAGGGAGCTGCCAAGGCCTATCTCGATCAGCTGATCTATCAACATAATCCAGACCAACACTTGATAATTGTCGTTGCCCACAACCACCAAGCGGATGTATTAGCGGATGACTTGCGTCTGTTTTTACCTGACCAGTCTATCCGTGTTTTTCAAGTTGGGGAAAGTGTGGCGGCAGATCAAGCGATTGCTAGTCCGGAAGCCCTTAGTGAGCGTTTGCAAGTCCTACAAAACTTGGCTTCAGGACAGCCAGGGATTACCATAGTGCCAGTACTAGGCCTTAAAAAACTATTAACCCCTTACCAGCGTTGGCAAGAGCTCTGTCAGACAATCAGCCTGGGCCAAGAATTGACGCCGGACCAGCTTAAACAAGATCTAATCAAACTGGGTTATGACCAGGCCGAGATTGTCATGAAACCAGGAGAAATGAGTGCGCGTGGCGATATTGTTGACTTTTATCCTCTAAATGAGCCCCAGCCTATCCGCTTGTCATTGGCCTTCGATGAGGTGGAGCGCTTATCTTACTTTGATCCTAATAGTCAAAAATCTAATCGGGACCTAGACCATGTTGACTTGATTCCGGTAAAAGACTTTCTCTATCAGCCAGCCGATCTCCAAGCAGCAAGTAGCTCCTTATTAGATCAAGGTAAGGACTTGGTTGCTGGTATGAAAGATCCTGAACTTAGGGACCAAGTAGCCGCCTTTTTCCAGGCTGAGGTCCAGGCTTGGCAGCAGGGAGAGGCAACACCACAGACTAATTACTACCACCAATATATTTATGACCAGCCTGGCAATCTCTTGGACTATATTGACCAGGCAATCCTGATATTAGATGATTATCCGCGTTTAGTTGAAGAGGCTGCTAAGCTAGACCAACAGGCTGCCCAGCTGGTTGAAGCTAAGCTCAGAGAGGGGCAAATTCTGCCCCAGCAAATTTTATATGCAAATTTTCTAGATCAAATACGGGCGTGTAAAAAAGCCAAGATTTATATGTCTTTATGGCAACAGGGCCTGGGACAGATTAAATTTGACCATCTCCACCAATTTCAAACCCGGCCAGTTAGTCAGTTCTATGACCAAATGGATATGCTTAAAATTGAAATTGAGGCTTGGCTAAGAACGGGACGGACCATCTGTGTTTATTTACCTGATAGTAAAAAGGTTAGTGACTTAGAGGACCTCTTAGCGGCAATTGATGTGAAGGCCTATGCTAGTGATGGCAATAATATTATTACTAACCAGGTAAACCTTCTAGTTGGCGACTTGTCGGCTGGGATTGAGTTTGTTAATGAGAAGTTAGTATTTTTAGCTGAATCAGATATCTTTGCCGTCAAGAAGAAAAAAAGACGGCCGCGCCAATTGCAAATTTCGAATGCCGAACGGATCCAGTCCTACCAGCAATTAGAGCCTGGTGATTATGTGGTCCATGTCAATCATGGGATTGGCCAATTTGTCGGCATCGAAACCATAGAGGTGGCTGGCGTTCATCGTGACTATATGACCATTGTTTTCGCTGATAGTGCTGCTATCCATGTGCCGATTGACCAGATCGACCAGGTACAAAAGTATGTTTCAAGTGAAGGTAAGACCCCTAAGCTCAACAAAATGGGCGGCACAGAGTGGGCCAAGACCAAGCAAAAGGTTTCCAGCAAGGTTGAGGATATCGCCGATGAATTAATTGAACTCTATGCCAGCCGGGAAGCTGAACAAGGCTATGCCTTTAGCCCAGATACCCCAGAGCAAGCTGACTTTGAACAAGCCTTCCCTTATACGGAAACTGATGACCAGTTACGTTCTATTAGTGAAATTAAGGCTGATATGGAAGCAAGCAAGCCCATGGATCGACTCTTAGTCGGGGATGTTGGTTTTGGTAAGACTGAAGTCGCTATGCGGGCCATTTTTAAAGCAGTTATGGATGGCAAGCAAGCTGCCTTCCTGGTGCCGACGACCATTTTGGCCCAACAACACTTTGAAAGCTTAACAGAGCGCTTTCAAGATTATCCTTTTAAAATCGAACTATTAAGTCGTTTCCGCAGTAAAAAAGAGCAGGATCAAACCGTTGAAGACCTTGCCAAGGGCAAGGTCGATATTGTGGTCGGCACCCACCGTCTCTTGTCTAAAGATGTAGCCTTTCTTGACCTGGGCCTTTTAGTTGTGGATGAGGAGCAACGTTTTGGTGTTAAGGATAAGGAACGACTCAAGGCCTTAAAAGAGAAGGTGGATGTGTTGACATTGACGGCAACACCAATTCCACGCACCTTGAATATGTCCATGCTAGGAGTGCGTGACTTGTCAGTCATAGAAACCCCACCAGCCAACCGCTATCCAGTGCAAACTTATGTCATTGAGCAAAATGCCGGGGTGGTTAAGGATAGTATTGAGCGCGAGATTAGTCGGGACGGACAGGTATTTTACCTCTTTAATAATGTGGCTCAAATTGAAGAAAAGGCAGGCGAAATTAAGGCCCTGGTTCCTGATGCAGAGGTGGGGATCGCCCACGGACAAATGACGCCTATCCAACTAGAAAATATCATGCTGGACTTTATTGATGGGGTTTATGATGTATTGGTAACTACAACTATCATCGAGACTGGGGTGGATATCCCTAATGCCAATACGCTTATTGTCGAAAATGCTAACCATATGGGCCTATCGACTCTCTACCAGTTACGTGGTCGGGTGGGCCGGTCTAACCGGATTGCTTACGCCTATTTTATGTACAAACCAGACCGGATGCTCAGCGAGATATCTGAAAAACGTTTGCAAGCCTTGCGTGACTTTACGGAGTTAGGTTCTGGCTTTAAGATTGCTATGCGCGACTTGTCAATCAGAGGAGCGGGCAATCTACTTGGTAAGCAACAGCATGGCTTTATGAATGCCATCGGTTTTGACCTTTATTCGCAAATGCTGCGCGAGGCAGTCCAACGCAAGCGGGGCATCTTACCGGCTGTCAAAAGAGAGCCGGTTGAGATTGACCTGGCGATTGATGCCTATATCCCTTCATCGTATATTCGGGATGAGCGACAAAAGGTAGAAATGTATAAGCGGGTTAACCAGTTTACAACTAGCGATGACCGTTGGGAATTGGATGATGAGATGCTGGATCGTTTTGGTGAGCCGCCTAGCCAGGTTCAATACCTCTTGCAAGTTGGAGGTCTCAAGGCCGATAGTGACAAGATTGGTATTAGCAGTATTAAACGGAAAAATAAGGAAATTAGTCTGACTTTTTATCCCGATTTAATCCAGAAGGAGTTGACACCTGCTATCTTTGAGGCCATGCAGGACATCCCCATGCGCATGCAAATCAAAGTGGATAAGGGCCGTTTGCTGGTCATGTTGAATATAGATAAATTGACCATTGAATCTTGGTTAGATTATCTGTTGCAGTTTACCGATCGTCTGGCTCAATTAGCTAATCGCTTTAATCCTAGTCAAAGCCAGGAGGAGGCGGCTAGTCATGAAGCAGACCAGTAAGTATAGTCTTAGCCGGGGGGTGGTCTGGCTAACCCTAGCTGCCTTAATTGCAAAGATATTGAGTGCTGTCTACCGGGTTCCCTTACAAAATTTGTTGGGTAATCAGGGTTTCTATATCTACCAACAGGTTTACCCCTTTTATGGTTTAGCGACTAGTCTGGCCCTTTCAGGCCTACCTAATTTTGTTGCCAAGCAGCTAGCCTTACAACAAGATGATTGGCAGCTAAAAAAAGCTAGCCAGCGGCTTCTGGTTCTAGCTTTAATCCTTTGCTTAGTCATTTTTTCGGTACTTTTTTGGGGAGCAGGCCCCCTAGCAGTCATTATGGGTGATCCATATCTGGATGTTGCAATCCAATCGAGCGCTTTAATCTATCTGTTAGTGCCTTGGCTATTGATGGGGCGCGGCTGGTTTCAAAGCCAGCAAATGATGGCGCCAACTGCTCTTTCCCAAGTGCTCGAGCAGTTAGTCAGAGTAACAGTAATTTTGTTAATTGCCTGGTGGTTTAGCCAAGAACCAGGAGGAGATATTTACCAGCTTGGTGCTAAATTAATGACTTCTGGCTGGTTAGCTGCCTTGGTTGCTGCTATCTTTTTAGGGGGCTGCTTTATCTACTATTACTGTGGCCGCTTTACTATAGTCGATAGGCGGCTAACTGGGCTACCTTATCAACTCTCCTGGACCTATTTAAGTCAGGTTTTTGCTGGCGAAGGGCTGGTGACTTGTTTGTTTACAGCCCTGCTGATTTTATTGCAAATGATTGATGCCTTTACCCTGGTTGATCTCTTGCAGGATAAAGGGATGTCTTTAGCAATAGCTCAGGATATTAAGGGGGCTTATGACCGGGGACAACCCTTGGTTCAGTTGGGTATGGTTTTTAGCCTAGCCTTGTCAGCCAATTATCTGCCCTATCTGGCCCAGCTACGTAATCGTAGGCAGCGGGCTGGCTTTAGGAAAGCCAGTCACCAGTATTTCCGCTTGACACTCCTGGTGGCTAGTCTAGTTACAACCGGCCTAATGAGCGTCCTGCCTTTGTTAAATCAAGTGCTTTTTGCTTCACGCCAGGCTAGCCATGTGCTGACCGTTTATTTAGCTATGGTCCTACTAGCTTCTATGAGCTTAGTGGTCCATAATATTTTACAGGCCGATAATAAGTGGTACTACTCAGGTTTGGCCCTTTTGGCTGGTTTAGTTATTAAATATATAGCTAACCAAATTTTAATAGTAGCCTGGGCGACAATGGGGGCGGCTATTGCTAGCCTATTAGCCCTGGTTACTGTCCTAGTTGTTTTATTAGTTTGTCTAGAGCGGAGCATCTTGGTCCAGCTAACCAAGTCAGGCTTACTGCTTAGACTTTCTCCCTTATTAGTCACTATGTTTGCTAGTATTAGGACAATGGTTGGATTATATGACTATTTTTGGGGGCCAGACCGGCTAGGTGATGGTATCGCCTTGTTAGTAATGGTTGTTTGGGGGCTAGTTTTAACCTGGGTTTACCTTAGAAGGGTTGATTTAATTAGTGCTAACGAATGGCAATACCTACCCCAGGGAGAATGGTTGTATGAGAAGTTTATTAAAAGGAGAAAATAATGCGTTTAGATAAATTTTTAAAAGTGTCTCGGTTAATTAAACGACGCTCTGTTGCTAAAGAAGTTGCTGATAGTGGCCGGATAAAAGTTAATGACCGGCCAGCTAAATCAGCTACCAAAGTGGCCACAGGGGATCAAATTGAAATTGAATATGGCCAAAAAATTGTTACCGTTAAGATAAACGAAATCAAGGAAACTACCCGTAAGGATGAGGCTGAGGATATGTTCACAATTATTTCAGAAAAGTCAAAATAGTTGTGATAAAGCATGGTTAAGTCTCAGAAAAATTGTTATACTAAGTCCTAGACTTGATAAAGGGGTGGACCTATGTCTGAAGATGGACGAGGAAAACAGGATAATTTAGCTGCTATCGATGATGAACGCTCACAAGCTGCCTTGGCCCAGCAACAGTATAGGCAAAAGCTTAAGCAGCGTCAGACAAAATTACGCAAGCTTATAATGATGACAGCCTGTTCAGTTATGCTCCTCTTTAGCCTCCTGTCTCTTAGCCAATTTATTCGCAGCCAAATGAGCATTAGGCAAATGGAGCAAGAGATTAGCCACTTGTCTGATCAAGTAGCTAGTGAAGAGGAAGTAGTTGCTGTCTTGGAAAACCAAGCCAACCTGCTTAAAGATGATGCTTATGTTGCTAAACTAGCCCGTAGCCGCTATTATTTAAGTAAAGACGATGAAATTATATTCAGCTTGCCTGAGGATAATGACTCTAAGCAAGCCCAGATATTAAACCGGGTCTATCAAGATCAGAAAGAATCATAAGAATAATTTGAGAGGAAACAAAAAACAGATGTCAATTGAAGTTGGAAGTGTGGTAACTGGTAAGGTAACAGGCATTACGAAGTTTGGTGCCTTTGTCGACTTAGAGTCTGGAAAAAATGGTTTAGTCCATATTTCAGAGATTGCACCGGGTTTTGTTAAGGATGTTAATGACTATCTCAGTTTGGGTGACCAGGTTAAGGTGAAGGTAGTCAATCTAGGTGAAGATGGTAAAATTGCCTTATCAATCCGTCAGGCTAATTCCGCGGATCAAGTTAACCAAGCGAGTGAGAAAAAGGAAAAGAAAGCATACCATAGGCCCAAACGTCCAGCATCTGACTTTAAGCGATCAACCAAACCGAAAGGTACCCAAACTTTTGATGATATGATGTCAGCCTTCCTCAAAGATAGTGATGACCGGTTGACCTCATTAAAAAGAAATACAGAAGGTAAGCGTGGCGGTCGAGGTGGCCGTCGTAATTAATGCGTCAGGTTGGGACTAAGCACCCAACCTTTTCTTATGTAGAGGAAGGTGAACCATGCTCAGCACTTTAGTCGCAGACACCCAGGCTTGGCTAAGTAAACATCTTGATTTATCAGGACACCCACGCTTTTTACTAGGGGTTTCGGGCGGTGTCGATTCCATGGTATTATTGGCCTGCTTCCGAGCGCTAAGTGAGCAATTTGGTTACGGATTAGAGGTTGTTCACGTTAACCACCGTATCAGAGCGGATAGTGACCAGGATCAGGCCTTAGTAGTAGATTATTGCCAACGCCATGATCTTCCCTTGAGTGTGCGGATTTGGCAACGGCCTAGTGATTTTGGTCCAGTCACTGAGGCTGCAGCCCGTCAATTTCGCTATGCTTGTTTTGACCAGCTGGCCCGGTCAAAGGCTTGTAATTACCTTGTTTTGGCCCACCACCAAGATGACCAGGCCGAAACAGTATTGATGGGCTTACTTAAGGCTGGTCGCCTTTCTAGTTTGACAGGTATGCCAGCTTGTCGGCCGCTAGCAACCGACTCTGATTGTCTTTTAGTCAGACCCTGGCTAAATGTTGAAAAGGATTTTATCTACCAGGTTGCCAAGTCGACCGGTATCCCTTATCGGGAAGATTATAGCAACCAATCAGATGTATATTTGCGTAACCGTATACGTAACCGGTATTTGCCTGAATTAGCAGGTGAAAATCCCAATTTTAGCCAACATTTGGTTCAGTTAGCAGGTCAGGCCCAAGCATATATATCTTGGGCTGACCAGGCTTTGGACCAGTTCTGTAATCGTGCCCTGGTTAGTAACCAAAAGGGCTATAAATTGGATTTGACGGAGCTAAGGACCTATGACATTGATCAAATAGTGGTTGCTTTAACAGCAGTTTTTAACCGGATTCAAATAGATTTTCCACAATTGGCCCAGCTATCTTATCAGGCCAAGTGTGACCTAGCCCGCTTGTTGAAAAAAGATCAAGGCCAACAAGAATATCCCTTACCAGGGAATTTGGTTGTCATTAAGGTGTATGATCAGGCCTATATCAGACCGGCTCAAGATGACTGGTCGCTGGCTCAGGCTCATTATAGTAATCTTGCGTTAAACCAGGACTATTTGTTCTTTGACAACTTGCGGATATGCTTGCTAGCGGTTGATCCCAGCCGTCCGGTTAACTTAGACCAGGTCAGTTTAAGGCCACGGCAGGCGGGGGACTACTTGGTGCTCAGCCAGGGGCAGCGGCAGAAGTTGCGTCGTTTTTTAATCAACCACAAGGTTCCAGCTGGCCAAAGGGACCAGTTAACCTTACTGGCTAGGAACCAGCGGGTATTGATGATTGTTGACCAAAATGGCAGAATCTTATTTTTTGATAATAAAGAAATCACAGAAAAATCAAATTTAACAATTACAATAAATTAACTTTAACAAGCTAAATGGACTATTAAATATTTGCAGTCGTATGGTAGACTTGCTACAATACATAGCATAACTTGTTGAGTACTAATAAGGAGATAACATGAATCCAGATATTGAGCGTGTGCTAGTGACTGAAGCAGAGATTGCGCAGAGTGTTAAGAAGCTTGGCCAAGAGATTAGCCAAGATTACCAAGGACGTAAGCCACTGGTGATAGGTATTCTTAAGGGGTCGGTGATTTTTATGTCTGACCTAGTTCGGCAAATGTCAGTGGACCTAGAACTTGATTTTATGGCTGTATCTAGTTACGGTGCTTCGACAGAGTCGAGTGGAGTCGTTAAGATTATCAAGGACCTGGACCGAGTTGTCGAGGGTCGTGATTTGATTATTGTTGAAGATATTGTCGATACCGGCCGGACGCTAGCCTACCTTAAGCAGCTATTAGCCAACCGTAATGCCGCTTCGATTAAGATTGTGGCACTCTTGAATAAGGAAAGCCGCCGCGAAGTAGCTATTCAGGCCGATTACATTGGCTTTGAAATTGATGATTTATTTGTCGTTGGCTATGGTATGGACTATAGTGACCAATATCGGGGCCTACCTTATATTGGCGTTCTCAAGGAAGACGTCTACAAGTAAATTAGAATTAGATTGGAGCAACTAGATGCAAAGAAAAAGACCAAAACGCCCTAACTTTTTCCGTAACGGTATCGTTTGGGTTCTTGTGTTTTTAGCTTTGATGGGTTTGGTTTCTACTTTAACTGGGGGACCTAGTGGGTCAACCGAAGAGCTTAACCAAACTGAGTTTATTCAAAAGCTAGAAGACAAACAGGTTAAAAGCTTCACCGTCCAACCTAAGGCTGGCGCTTATCAAATTGTGGGCCAGTATCGGGATGGTGCTAGTGGCCAGGCCGAACAAGGTTCTGGTGACCTAAATAATTTTAGTATTTTTGATTCATCGACAACTGGGCAGGCGCAAGGCTTTGTGACTAATATTTTGCCTAATGATTCGACCCTAGCTAAGATTAGTCAAACAGCTACGGATACTGACACCCAGGTGAAGACATTAGAGGAGGACCAGTCAGGAGCTTGGCTGAGCCTCTTGTTCTCGGTTGTCCCACTAATCATATTCATAGCTATTATGTGGATGATGATGAACCAAGCTCAGGGTGGTGGCCGTAACAATCCGATGTCAATGGGTAAATCTCGGGCGGTTGACCAGTCTAAGGAAAACGTAAAAGTTCGTTTTTCTGATGTAGCTGGTGCTGATGAAGAAAAACAAGAGCTAGTAGAAGTGGTTGATTTCCTACGTGACCCGCGCAAATACCAAAAATTGGGGGCACGCATTCCCAGAGGTGTCTTGCTTGAAGGCCCTCCCGGAACCGGTAAAACCCTACTTGCTAAGGCCGTAGCTGGTGAAGCTGGCGTGCCTTTCTATTCAATTTCTGGTTCTGAATTTGTGGAAATGTTTGTCGGGGTTGGTGCTAGCCGCGTACGTGATCTTTTTGATAATGCCAAGAAAAATGCGCCAGCTATTGTCTTTATCGATGAAATCGATGCTGTTGGTCGCCGGCGTGGCTCTGGCATGGGCGGTGGCAATGACGAGCGCGAGCAAACATTGAACCAACTATTGGTTGAAATGGATGGTTTCTCTGATACCGATAACGTCATTGTGATTGCAGCGACTAACCGCTCCGATGTCTTAGACCCAGCCCTTTTACGTCCTGGACGTTTCGACCGTCAAATTTTGGTGGGTAAACCAGATGTTAAGGGCCGGGAAGCGATCCTGAAAGTCCATGCTCGGGATAAAAAATTAGCAGCAGATGTTGACCTTAAGGTAGTTGCTCAGCAAACGCCTGGTTTTACCGGGGCAGAGCTAGAAAACGTGCTTAATGAAGCAGCCTTAGTGGCAGCCCGTCTAGACAAGAAGGAAATTGATATGGTTGATGTCGATGAAGCCCAGGACCGGGTAATTGCTGGTCCGGCTAAGAAAGACAAGGTAATTTCTGCTAAGGAACGCCGGATGGTAGCCTATCACGAGGCCGGACATACTATTGCCGGTTTAGTCCTCAACGAAGCGCGGGTTGTCCACAAGGTAACAATTGTGCCGCGTGGTAAGGCTGGTGGCTATGCAATTATGCTACCGCGCGAAGACCAATTCCTTTATACTGAAAAAGACTTGCGTGAGCAAGTGGTCGGTCTACTCGGTGGTCGAGCAGCTGAAATGCTAGTCTTCAACACGCAGACCACAGGCGCTTCTAATGACTTCGAACAGGCAACCGCAATTGTCCGTGCTATGGTAACAGAATACGGTATGAGTGAAAAACTGGGTACGATTTCCTATGAAGGAAACCATGGTATGCGAGGGGCTAATGCTGGCTATGATAACAAGTCCTACTCAGATCAAATTGCTTATCAAATTGATAGTGAAGTACGTAGTTTTATGGACCAAGCCATGCAACAGGCTATGGATATCCTAGCTAGTCACCGTGACCAATTGGACTTGATTGCTGAAAAATTACTTGAGCTTGAAACCTTGGATGAGAAGACTATCGAAAGTCTCTTCAAGTATGGCAAGATGCCAGCTGACCATGAGGTTAACCAAGACCAAGAAAGTCAGGCTAAGTCTTATGAAGAAACCAAGGAAGATATGTTGCGTCAGCAAAGAGAACGTCAGGCTAGTGATCGCCAACGTTTGGATGAAGCTGGTGTTATCGAGAGCGACCAAGCAGCTAATGATGGTCAAGTGGTTGATTCGGCAGACGATGCTGACCAGACTAGTGATGAAGACCAAGTGCCTTCAGACCAAATTGGTCAACGTAACGCCCATATCGATCAAAATATTGATGACCAGTCAGACCAGGATTAGGATAATCAAACAAGAGGCCGCTTAGCCGGCCTTTTTGTCTGTCATAGACCTGAGGGGTCTAACTTGAAATATTACACTAAAGTAGTAAAATAAAAATAAAACTTACAAAAAGGAAGTGAATTGATGCCAGATACTTTATATAAAGCACTAGCATTTGATGGACAGATACGGGCCACTGCAGTTGTAGCAACGGACACCGTTAGAGAGGCCCAGACCCGTCATGATTCGTGGTCGGCTTCGACAGCTGCCATGGGCCGAACTATTGCTGGTACGCTCTTATTAGCTTCAAATATTAAAGATGATGCGAAGATGACAGTTCAAATATCGGGGGATGGCCCAGCCGGTAAAATTGTTGCGACAGCAGATGGTCAAGGTCATGTTAAGGCCTATGTGGACCAACCCCATGTTAGCTTAGAACCAAATGCCCAGGGTAAAATTGATGTTCGCGGTGCAGTTGGTCAAAACGGTAGTTTGTCAGTTATCAAAGACCTAGGCTTGGGAGAACCCTTCCAAGGTCAGGTGCCCTTAATCTCTGGCGAATTAGCTGAAGATTTCACGTATTACTTAACGGTATCTGAGCAAACCCCGTCGGCTGTAGGTTTAGGTGTCTTAGTTGATACGGATGAAACAGTGATTAATGCTGGCGGTTGGATGGTCCAAGTGATGCCAGGTGCGACTGAAGAAACCATTAGTCAACTCGAAATCGCGGTGGCCCAAATGCCACAATTGACAGAATTGCTGTCAGATGGTTACGGCCCGGCCCAAGTTCTTTATCAGTTATTGGGTGAAGATAACGTCCAACTCTTGGAAGAGAGTCCAGTATCCTTCCACTGTGAATGTTCTAAAGAGCGATTTGCTGCTGGACTAGCTACTCTAAATAGTCAAGATATTCAGGATATGATTGATGAAGACGGTGGCGCTGAGGCTGTTTGCCACTTCTGTAATGAGAAATATTTCTATGATGAAGCTGATCTAAAGGCGATCATGGATGAAGCTCAGTAACTATTGTTCAAGTCTCATTGAAACTGCTAAAATAAAATGGCATAAGCAAATATAGAAAGAAGGCAACTCTAATGGCAAAATTAGTAAATAGTGTCAGCGAATTAATTGGTGAAACACCTTTAATCAAATTACAACGCTCAGTCCCTTATGGTTCAGCTGATGTTTACGTTAAGCTAGAATCTTTCAATGCCGGTGGCAGTGTCAAGGACCGCATTGCCCTTAATATGGTTGAGGTAGCTGAAGAAGAAGGAATCTTAAAATCAGGTGATACGATTGTTGAAGCGACATCAGGTAACACCGGTGTCGGTTTATCTCTAATTGCTGCAGCTAAGGGCTATGATATTATTATCTTTATGCCAGAAACGATGAGTAAGGAACGTCAGGACCTGATGCGTGCTTACGGGGCGGAACTACGTCTAACTTCTGGTGAGGGCGGCATGGGTGAGGCCATCAGCCAAGCTAGCGCACTCGCTAGCCAAGATGGTTACGTGATGCTCGGTCAGTTTGATAATCTAGCTAACCCGGCTATCCATGAAGCCACGACGGGACCAGAAATCGTTGAAGCGCTAGGTAAAGTGCCTGATGCCTTTGTAGCTGGTGTCGGCACTGGTGGTACTTTAACCGGTGTTGGCCACTATCTGCGTGACCAAGATCCAGATATCAAACTTTATGCGGTTGAGCCGGCTGAATCAGCTGTTTTATCAGGCCAAGCCAAGGGTAGCCACAAAATTCAAGGCATTGGTGCTGGATTTGTACCGAGTGTCTTGGACACCCAGCTTTACAATGAAATTATCCAGGTAAGTTCAGACAAAGCGATTGAAACCACTAAAGTTTTAGGTATCAATGAAGGTATCTTAGCTGGTATTTCTAGTGGTGCCGCTGTAGCCGCTGCTATTGAAGTTGCTAAACAAATGGAAAAGGGCCAAAGTGTCGTCGTTGTAGCACCTGATACTGGTGAGCGCTACTTGTCAACTGGTATCTTCTCGGAATAAGCCATCATATCCTTAAATCTGAAGACCTAGTTAAGTCTAGGTCTTTTTCTATGCAAGGGACTTTGCAAAGAGCTTGGTTTTTGATAGAATACCCGGGTGTTTACTAGTTAATTTATGAATAAGGAAGAGATAAATGATAAAAATTGGTAATATAGAAATTAAAAATCCGATTGCAGTAGCCCCGATGGCTGGTATCTCTAATGCAGCCTTTCGGGTGGCTGTTAAGGAAATGGGAGCCGGCTTAGTAGTTTGTGAAATGATTTCTGACCAGGGCATTCATTACCGTAATGAAAAAACCCTGTCCATGCTCCATATTGAAGAGAGCGAGTGGCCTTTATCTGTACAAATTTTTGGCGGGACACCTGAATCCTTAGCTGAGGCGGCCAAGTTTGTTCAGGATAATACTAAGGCAGCTATTATTGATATTAATATGGGTTGCCCAGTTAACAAGGTAGTGAAAACTGAAGCAGGGGCCCGCTGCCTCTTAGATCCCAACCTAGTTTACGAACGGGTGGCCCGGGTGGTTGATGCGGTGGATATTCCAGTGTCGGTTAAAATGCGGACCGGTTGGGATGCTGACCACATTTTAGCAGTAGAAAATGCCCTGGCAGCCCAGCGTGCCGGAGCCAGCATGGTAGCCATGCATGGTCGTACTCGTAAGCAGATGTATGAGGGCCAGGCTGACTGGGATATAATTAGCCAGGTCGCTAAGGAAATTTCTATTCCTTTCTACGGCAATGGCGATATTAAAACCCCAGAAGAGGCTAAATATGCCTTGGACAACTATGGGGTAGATGGGGTCATGATTGGCCGCGCCAGTTTGGGTGATCCGTGGATGATTCAAAGGACGGTTCATTATCTGGAGACGGGGGAGCTACTACCTGAAAAAACGGGTGCTGAGAAAATTGATGGTGCCTTAGACCACTTACAACGTTTGGTTGATCTTAAAGGGGACCATGTAGCAACCCGTGAATTTAGGGGGTTGGTTTCTTATTATCTTAAAGGCATCCCGCGGGCTTCCAAGATTAAGGTAGCCTGTACCCAAGCTAATAGCCAAGCCGAGGTTAAGGAAATTTTACTGCCATTTAAAGACCAGGTCATTGCGCGTCAAGCTGAACAAAAAGAGCGCCGACCGCGGGTACGCCAGGCCCGTTAATTAGGTGAGCAAGCTAAAAAAGCTTGCTTTTTTTGCTTATAATTGGCAACATAGTAGAGTAGTTAAAGAGTTAAGGAGTGAAATGCGTGTCTGAAGAGAATAAACAAGTACGGGACGAACAATTAGAGGGCTTAAATGACCAACTGATTGCGCGTCGGGAAAAAGTTAAGGAACTGGCTGAAAATGGCTATAATCCTTTTGCGGCAGGTTTTGAAAGAGAAGCCTTGGCCCAAGACCTTCATGATCAGTATGAGGCCTATGATAAAGATGAACTAGCCGAAAAGGATATCCATACTGCCATTGCTGGCCGGATCATGACAAAACGCGGTAAAGGCAAGGCCGGATTTGCCCACTTACAGGATATGACGGGACAAATCCAGATATATGTCCGATTGGATGAAGTTGGTCAGGAGGATTACGATCATATTTGGCGTAAGGCTGATTTAGGAGATATTATTGGTGTCCAAGGTCAATTAATGCGGACCAATATGGGCGAATTGTCCATTAAAGCCGAAAAAATTGTTCATTTAACTAAGGCTTTGCGTCCCCTACCTGATAAATACCATGGTCTAACTGATATCGAGCAAATCTACCGCCACCGCTATCTCGATTTGATTTCTAATCGCGATAGCTTTGATCGTTTTGTCAAGCGGTCGCAAATCATCCGTGAAGTACGACACTATTTAGACCAAGCGGGTTACTTGGAAGTTGAAACACCAACCCTACACAATATCGCTGGTGGCGCTAGTGCCCGTCCTTTTATCACCCACCACAATGCCTTGGATATGGATATGTATCTTAGAATCGCGCTTGAATTGCATTTGAAACGCCTGGTAGTAGGTGGTATGGAGAAAGTTTATGAAATTGGCCGTGTTTTCCGTAATGAAGGGATCGATACGACCCATAATCCTGAATTTACCATGCTAGAAGTCTACACTGCCTATACCCAAATGCAAGACGTGATGGAACTCGTAGAAGGACTCTATCAATATGTTGCAGAGACTGTGCTAGGAACCAGTCAAATTACCTATGATGGCCAGGAAATTGACTTAGCCGGCCCTTGGAAACGAGTTCATATGGTAGACGCTATCAAAGAAGAGACCGGTGTTGATTTCTGGCAAGAAATGACAGATGCTGAAGCTATTCAGTTAGCCAAAGACCACAATATTGAAGTAGAAGATAACTTTACTTTTGGTCATGTGGTTAATGAATTTTTCGAAGCCTTTGTTGAAGATAAATTAATCCAGCCGACCTTTATTTATGGTCACCCTACGGCGATTTCACCTTTGGCCCGTAAGAATGAAGCAGATGAGCGCTTTACTGATCGCTTTGAGGTCTTTATCGTTGGTAATGAAGCCGGCAATGCCTTCACTGAATTAACTGATCCGATTGATCAACGTCAGCGTTTTGAAGCACAAATGAAAGAAAAAGAGCAGGGTAATGATGAAGCGCACCCACTTGATGAAGAATTCTTAGAAGCCTTAGAGACAGGTATGCCGCCAACTGGAGGTCTAGGAATTGGTATCGACCGCATGGTTATGCTATTAACCGATGCCCAATCTATTCGTGATGTGTTACTTTTCCCTACCATGCGTAATTTAGATTAATTGCTAGTGAGGGTGTAAGACGCGACGTTCAGGCATAGACCACTTGAAAGGAATCGGACCCCTAGCTATAAGCTATTGAGTCTTATTTCTGAAGTGGGGACATGGCTGCTAACATACGTATCATAGCGAACCTGGGATTTATACTCAGGTTCTTTATTTTTACCATATTATCTGTAAAAGATTATTGACATAGGCAGCCAAGCATGATATTATTTTAAAGGTGCTTTTTGTAGACAGTTTCCTGTAGACAAACCAACAGTCGTGCTGACTGTTACAAAAGCCTACTTAAAATCGGTGGAAATCATCGATTATTTATTTTTTTAAAAAATGACACACCTGGATGTGTGGACTTAAAAAACAATATAAGGAGGAGTAGACGCTAATGCCTACTATTAACCAGTTAGTACGTAAGCCGCGTAAATCAGCGATTGAGAAATCTAACTCACCTGCTTTAGGTCGTGGCTATAACTCAATGAAACGTAAACCAACCCGTAACAATTCACCACAAAAACGTGGCGTTTGTACCCGTGTTGGTACCATGACACCTAAGAAACCGAACTCGGCTTTACGTAAATATGCCCGTGTTCGTTTATCAAACTTATTAGAAGTAACAGCTTATATCCCAGGTATCGGCCATAACCTACAAGAACACAGCGTTGTGTTAATCCGTGGCGGCCGTGTGAAGGACTTACCAGGGGTTCGTTACCATATTGTACGTGGTGCCCTTGATACTGCTGGTGTTGATGGACGCCGTCAAAGCCGTTCTAAATACGGTACTAAAAAACCTAACGAATAATAGACAAATATATGAAAGGAGGACATTAAATGCCTCGTAAAGGACATGTCCCAAAACGTGATGTACTACCCGATCCAATTTACAATTCAAAAATCGTTACTCGTTTAATCAACCAATTAATGGTTGACGGTAAACGTGGTAAAGCAGCGACTATCTTGTATAATGCTTTCGATATTATTAAAGAAGAAACTGGTAACCAACCTTTAGATGTATTCGAAGAAGCTATGGAAAACATCAAGCCAGTTCTAGAAACTAAATCTCGCCGTGTTGGTGGTTCCAACTACCAAGTACCGGTTGAAGTTCGTCCAGACCGTCGTCAAGCTTTAGGTCTACGTTGGTTAGTTCAATATGCACGCCTACGTGGTGAAGGTACCATGGAAGTTCGCCTAGCTCGTGAAATCATGGATGCAGCTGAAAACACTGGTGCTTCAGTTCGTAAACGTGAAGAAACTCACCGGATGGCTGAAGCTAACAAGGCCTTCGCTCACTTCCGCTGGTAAGAAGCTAATCATTTTTATCAAAAAAGAAGGTGCTCCTTCTTTAAACATGATATACTGAACTTACGCATAGGCCTAGCTTATGTGGACTAAGAACAAAGGAGATAAAGATCGAAGATGGCTAAAAGAGAATTCCCTCTTGAAAAAACACGTAATATCGGTATCATGGCCCACATCGATGCTGGTAAGACGACAACTACCGAGCGTATCTTATACTACACTGGTAAAATCCATAAGATTGGTGAGACCCACGATGGTGGCGCCCAAATGGACTGGATGGAGCAGGAACAAGAACGTGGTATCACTATCACATCTGCTGCGACAACAGCTCAATGGCAAGGTCACCGTGTAAACATCATCGATACCCCTGGACACGTGGACTTCACTGTTGAAGTTGAGCGTTCACTGCGTGTACTTGATGGTGCAGTAACTGTACTGGATGCCCAATCAGGTGTAGAACCACAAACTGAAACAGTTTGGCGCCAAGCAACTACCTATAATGTGCCACGTATTGTTTTTGTTAACAAAATGGACAAATTAGGTGCTGACTTCCTATACTCAACTAACACCATTAAGGATCGTTTGCAAGCAAATGCTGTGCCAATTCAATTACCAATTGGTGCTGAAGATAACTTCACTGGTATTATTGACCTTGTTAAGATGAAGGCTGAAATGTACCTAGATGATATGGGACAAGAAATCGAAGAGACTGACATCCCAGAAGATTATCAAGAACTTGCTGAAGAATGGCGGACAAACCTACTCGAAGCAGTTGCTGAATCAGATGAAGAATTAATGATGGCTTATTTAGAAGGTGAAGAACTTTCTGAAGACCAAATTAAAGCGGCTATCCGTAAAGCAACTTGTAATGTTGAAATGTTCCCAGTTCTTTGTGGTTCTGCCTTCAAGAACAAGGGTGTACAGCTAATGTTGGATGCGGTTATTGACTACCTACCAGCACCAACTGACGTACCACCAATTGAAGGACATGATCCTAAGCACCCTGATGAAGTAATCGAAGTGCGTGCTGATGACGAAGGTGACTTCGCAGCCCTAGCCTTCAAGGTAATGACTGACCCATTTGTAGGTCGTTTAACCTTTTTCCGCGTATACCGTGGTACCCTTGAATCAGGTTCATATGTACAAAATGTATCGAAAGACAAACGCGAACGTGTTGGTCGTATCCTATTAATGCATGCGAACCACCGTGAAGAAATTTCTGAAGTATTCTCAGGTGATATTGCAGCAGCTGTAGGTCTTAAAGATACTGGTACAGGTGATACCTTAGCTGATCCTAAGGCACCAGTGATTCTAGAATCTATGGAATTCCCTGAACCAGTTATTGAAGTAGCGATTGAGCCAAATACTAAGGCTGACCAAGACAAGATGTCTATTGCCCTTGGTAAGTTAGCTGAAGAAGATCCAACCTTCCGCGCGTCTACAGACCATGAAACTGGTCAAACAATTATCGCTGGTATGGGTGAGTTGCACTTGGATATCATCGTCGACCGCTTGAAACGTGAATTTAACGTTGAAGCGACTGTCGGTGCGCCGCAAGTATCTTACCGTGAAACCTTTACTAAACCTACTCAAGCCGAAGGTAAATTCGTACGTCAATCAGGTGGTAAGGGTCAATATGGTCATGTATGGGTTGAATTCTCACCTAACGAAGAAGGCGCAGGTTTCGAATTCGAAGATGCAATCGTTGGTGGTGTAGTACCTCGTGAATATATCCCAGCTGTTGAAGCAGGTTTAGAAGATGCCCTTGAAAATGGTGTCTTGGCTGGCTTCCCATTAGTTGATATCAAGGCTAAACTTTATGATGGTTCTTACCATGATGTCGATTCATCTGAAACTGCCTTTAAAGTTGCGGCTTCTATGGCTTTACGTAACGCTGCTAAAACTGCAGAACCAGTTATCCTTGAGCCAATGATGAAGGTAGATATCTTAGTGCCAGAAGAATACCTTGGTGATGTTATGGGCCACGTATCATCTCGTCGTGGTCGGATCGAAGGACAAGAAGCTCGTGGTAATGCCCTAATGGTTAATTCATTAGTACCATTATCTGAAATGTTTGGTTATGCAACAACCCTACGTTCAGCTACCCAAGGACGTGGTACTTTCACCATGACTTTCGACCATTATGAAGCGGTACCTAAATCAATTGGTGAAGAAATCATCAAACAATACGGTACTAAGTCTGAAGATTAATTAAGCTTGTCGCCAGCTTTGACTGGTCTCTCCAGTCAAGCTGCTGACAAGGCTAGTTAGGCTAGTTATAGGGTCTAATTAGCATGAAATTCTTGCATTTTCTTGCGAGAGCTACTATAATAAAATTATTGAAAATAGCCTATTTATGGCAAATGATAACTTTTCTTTAGGAGGAATTTTACACAATGGCAAAAGAACATTTTGATCGCTCTAAACCCCATGTAAACGTTGGTACAATTGGTCACGTTGACCACGGTAAAACTACTACTACAGCTGCTATCGCAACTGTATTAGCTAAAAAAGGTTTCGGTGAAGCTAAAGACTACGCTTCAATCGATAACGCGCCTGAAGAACGTGAACGTGGAATCACCATCAACACTTCTCATATCGAGTATGAAACAGCTAACCGTCACTATGCTCACGTTGACTGCCCAGGACACGCGGACTACGTTAAGAACATGATCACTGGTGCTGCTCAAATGGATGGTGCGATCTTAGTTATTGCTGCTACTGATGGCCCAATGGCTCAAACTCGTGAACATATCCTATTATCTCGTCAAGTAGGTGTACCTTACATGGTTGTCTTCTTAAACAAAGTTGACATGGTTGACGATGAAGAATTATTAGAATTAGTAGAATTAGAAGTTCGTGACTTATTATCTGAGTACGATTTCCCAGGTGATGATATCCCTGTAATCGCTGGTTCTGCGCTTAAAGCTCTAGAAGGCGAAGAAAAATACGAAGATAAAATCATGGAATTAATGGATGCTGTTGATTCATACATCCCAACTCCAGAACGTGATACTGACAAACCATTCATGATGCCAGTTGAGGACGTATTCTCAATTACTGGTCGTGGTACAGTTGCTACCGGTCGTGTAGAACGTGGTGAAGTTCGTACTGGTGACGAAGTTGATATCGTTGGTATCAACCCACAAATCGAAAAATCAGTTGTTACTGGTGTTGAAATGTTCCGTAAAACTCTTGACTATGCTCAAGCAGGTGACAACATTGGTGCCTTATTACGTGGTGTACAACGTGAAGATATCCAACGTGGTCAAGTTTTAGCTCAACCAGGTACTATCACTCCTCATACTAAATTTGAGGCTGAAGTATACGTGTTGACTAAAGAAGAAGGTGGCCGTCATACGCCATTCCTATCTAACTACCGTCCACAATTCTACTTCCGTACAACAGATATCACTGGTGTAATCACTTTACCTGAAGGTACTCAAATGGTTATGCCTGGTGACAACGTAACTATGGAAGTTGAACTTATCAACCCAGTTGCGATTGAAGATGGTACTAACTTCTCAATCCGTGAAGGTGGCCGTACTGTAGGTGCCGGCGTTGTTTCTAAGATCTTAGCATAATTTAAATTGTTCGAACTTAACGAAAACCTAGCAGTCTAACTGCTAGGTTTTTTGTGTGCAAGCAATGAAAAACAATAAGAGTTTTTATGGTGTAGCTATCGTTCACTATATCTAGTGGTTGACAAATTAGCTAATCATTTTATTCTCGCCAAAAGCTTGATTTGTTCGGTTTAGCTATTTAAATGTAATCAAAATATAGTATGTGGATAAATCTGTGGATACAATATATAGGGTATTTACCTTGAATTAACCAGAACCACATGATATATTGATTTGGTATGAAAAGGAGGCTTATCATGCTATTTGTTTACATGTCTGTGGTCGGTAATACGAGGCGTTTTGTAGCCAAGTTGGACCAACCCTCTTTAGAAATTGATGATAGTAATTGCTTTACTGAAATAGATCAGGATTTTATATTAGTTGCACCAACCTATGCAATCGAGGTCACTGATGTACTGAACGATTTTTTAGAGAGTGGCAAAAATTTATCTTATTGTCGTGGTGTCATGGGTGGCGGTAATCGCAACTTTAATGACCTTTTCTGTTTTACGGCAAAAGATTTATGTGATGATTACCACTTACCCCTATTACATATGTTTGAGTTTATGGGGTCAGAAAATGATGTAAAAAAAGTAAAGGAGATTGTGGCTGAAATTGAAAACACCAGTAGAGTCTAAGTCACCAAATGAAATAACCTATTTTAAATTAAATAATGAATTAAATCGTCCGATTGACAACCAAATCCCCTTATATAAGGATAAGGAAGCCGTCCGGGCCTATTTTTTGGAACATGTTAACCCTAATACTGTTTTCTTCTATACTAATGAAGAAAAAATCCGTTATTTGATTGCCCACGATTATTTAGAGGAAGCCTTTATTAAGCAGTATGATTTGGACTTTGTGACTAATTTAATGCAAACCACTTACGATAAAAAATTCCGCTTCCAATCTTTTATGGGGGCCCATAAATTCTATACACAATATGCCATGAAAACAGATGATGGTCAGCGCTATTTGGAGCGTTACGAAGATCGTATTGTTTATAATGCGCTATATTTTGCTGATGGTGATCCAGAACTAGCTACCGCCATCCGTGATGAATTGATTAGCCAACGCTTCCAGCCTGCCACCCCGACCTTCCTGAATGCCGGGCGTAAACGTCGTGGTGAGATGGTATCGTGTTTCTTAATTGAGATGTCAGATGATATGAATGCCATCGGCCGGGCCATCAATTCCGCCTTACAACTTTCAAAAAATGGTGGTGGAGTAGGGATTAATCTTTCAAACTTAAGGGAAGAAGGCGCACCGATTAAGAAAATTGAAAATGCCGCTTCCGGTGTTGTTCCAGTTATGAAACTCTTCGAAGACTCATTTTCTTATGCTAACCAGCTTGGACAACGTAACGGAGCTGGTGTAGTTTATTTAAGTGTTTTCCATCCTGATGTTGTGCGCTTTTTGTCAACCAAAAAAGAAAATGCAGACGAGAAGATTCGTGTTAAAACCTTGTCCTTGGGCTTAACTGTTCCAGATAAATTTTATGAATTAGTGGCTAATAATGAAGATATGTATCTAATGAGCCCTTATGATGTTGAGAGAGAATACGGTAAGCCTTTCTCATATGTCAATATGACTGAAGAGTATGATAATATGGTCCACAATAACCGTATTCGCAAGTATAAGGTGAAGGCACGCGAGTTGGAAAATGAAATTTCTAAATTGCAACAAGAATCTGGCTATCCTTACATTATTAATATAGATACTGCTAATGAGGCTAATCCCGTTGATGGTACCATTGTAATGTCTAACTTATGTTCTGAAATTTTACAAATTCAAGAACCATCACAAATCAACGATGACCAGTCATACGCTTATATGGGGACAGACATTTCATGTAACCTAGGATCAACCAATATTCCAAATATGGTAGCTTCACCAGATTTTGCCAAGTCAGTTGATGTGGCTGTTCGCGCCCTAACTTTCGTTACTGACCATACCTCGATTGAAGCAGTACCTTCAATAAAAAATGGTAATAATCGTTACCATACAATTGGACTAGGGGGCATGGGGCTACATACCTTATTTGCTCTTAATCAGATTCACTATGGCTCAGATGAATCTTTAGAATTAACCGAAGCCTACTTTTTAGCGCTTAACTATTGGTCTTTGGTATCAAGTAACCAGATTGCTAAGGAACGAGCTACCAGCTTCTACAATTTTGAAAATTCAGCTTATGCTGATGGCAGTTATTTTGATAAATATATCAATCAACCATTTGAAATTGAGTCTGATAAGGTTAAAGCAGTGCTTAAGAATGTTCCATTACCGACTAGCGCCGATTGGCAAGCCCTTAAAGAAAGTGTCCAAGAATACGGTCTTTACCATGCTTATCGTTTAGCTATCGCACCGACCGGGTCAATTTCTTATGTGAATGAAACCTCTGCTTCTCTGCAGCCAATCACACGTTTAATCGAAGAACGCCAAGAAAAGAAAACGGGTAAAACCTACTATCCTGCGCCTTATCTATCTAATGAAACTATCGACTATTACAAGTCGGCCTATGATATTGATATGCGCAAGGTCATTGATGTCTATTCAGTTGCCCAACGCCATATCGACCAAGGTATGTCCCTAACACTCTTTATGCGCTCAGAGATTCCTGAAGGGATGTATCCATGGAAAAAACCAGGTGATACTAAAATGACAACGCGGGACCTTAACATTCTGCGCAACTATGCCTGGAACCAAAATATCAAATCGATCTATTACATTAGAACCTTTACTGATGATGGGGATGAGATAGGTTCTAACTACTGTGAAAGTTGTACAATCTAAGCTAAGGGAGGCTATTTAGGATGAATGCAAAACATTATGAAGCAATCAATTGGAATGATATAGAAGATACGGTTGATAAGCTGACCTGGGAAAAATTGACTGAGCAGTTCTGGTTAGATACCCGGATTCCTGTCTCTAATGACTTGGATGACTGGCGCCGTCTATCCAAGGCAGAACAAGATATGATTGGCAAGGTATTTGGCGGTCTAACCTTACTTGATACCCTGCAATCTGAAGAGGGTGCCGTTGTTATGCAAAAAGATGCCCGTAACCAAAAGGAAGAAGCCGTCTTTTCAAATATGCATTTTATGGAATCGGTCCATGCTAAGTCTTACTCAACTATTTTTATCACGCTTAATACCAATGCGGAAATTGATGCAATTTTTGACTGGACCAATCACGATGATCTGATTCAATATAAGGCAGAGAAGATTAATGAGGTTTATCAAAATGGAACTGCTCTACAGAAAAAAGCAGCTTCAGTTCTTTTAGAGTCATTCCTCTTTTATTCAGGTTTTTATGCGCCACTTTGGTATCTAGGAAATAATAAATTACCTAACGTCGCAGAAATTATTAAACTGATTTTACGAGATGAGTCGGTACATGGCACCTATATTGGTTATAAGTTCCAATTAGCTTTTAATGAATTAGCTGAAGCTGAACAAGAAGAATTAAAGAATTGGGTTTACGGCTTACTGTATGACCTATATGCTAATGAAGAAAAATATACAGCAACCATCTATGATGAGATTGGCTGGACAGAAGATGTTAACGTTTTTGTTCGTTATAATGCTAATAAAGCTTTGCAAAACCTCGGCTTTGATCCGCTTTTCCCAGATACAGCCGAGGATGTTAATCCAGTAGTGATGAATGGTATATCAACAGGTACCTCTAACCACGATTTCTTCTCTCAAGTGGGTAATGGCTACCTATTAGGTGAAGTTGAAGCCATGACAGATGACGACTATGCAACTTGGGCAACCAACAACCGTCGGGAGCAACGCATGGCTTATCGGGGTGAGAAAAAGCGTCGTCGCCAAGCGCAAGCTGATCAAAAAGGCTAAGATTTAGAAAAAATCAGCTAAGACAAAAGGGTGTAGGGGCGCCTGGTCTGACTGGTCGAACCCTACTATGATATTAACGTCCATATAGTAGCAAGAACCCGGGCATGTGCCCGGGTTTTTTCCTTTGTAAAAATTAGGTAAATAAAACCACTTCCTAACTAGTATTTGCTAAAATAGTAGAAAACAGAAGGGACTTAACTATGCATAATAAAGATTTAATTGCTGCTTTAGCTAGTTACCAAAACAAAGTAGACCACCAAACAACTCTGGCAGTCCTAAACCAAGCCCGTCATGCCGATTTATATGTAGTAGAAAAGAAGCGTTCGCAAGCAAGTAGTGCTCATCTGCTCACCCTAACTAGTCCAGATGGCCATCCTTATATCGCCTGTTTTTCCAGCAAAGCAGCTGGTGAAAATTTTAGCCAGGCAGACAGCCAGTTACGTATCATGTCTTTTGATCAATTAGCCAATATAATTATTGGCCAACCAGGTAAAGTTAATGGCTTTATAATTGACCCGCACAAATATAATGCAAAATTCAATAAAGAAATCATTAAGCAAATGCTAGCCAATTTATAAAAGCTAGCATTTGCTTTTATTAAAAAAAGATACACACGGACAAGTTGTTAAGGTGATGAGAAGAAAGCCTTTTTCTTTACAGAGTAATTACAAAAGTTGAAATTAAGGTCACAAAGTGAAAAAAATTGCCGGAAAGTCTTGAAGTTTAGAGTAGTATCTTGTATACTATTATGGTGCTGTAAAAAGCAGTCACGCCCAAAGCTTGATATATCAAGCTTTGAGACGAATAGCTACGATGCGTAAGGTTGCGACACACCCGGACGCTTTGCCATTAGGGGGTGAGCCGGTTTTTACGCGGAGCTAGTCAAACCATGAGTATTGATGAGGAGGAACTTAACATGGCAAAACAAAAAATTCGCATTCGCTTAAAAGCGTATGAACATCGGGCATTGGATCAATCTGCTGAAAAGATTGTTGAAACTGCAAAACGGACAGGTGCTCAAGTAGCAGGTCCTGTACCGCTACCAACTGAACGGTCAGTATTTACAATTATCCGCTCACCACATAAATATAAATATTCACGTGAGCAATTTGAAATGCGCACCCATAAACGTCTAGTTGATATTATTAACCCAACACCTAAAACTGTTGATGCGTTAATGAAATTAGACTTACCTTCAGGTGTAGACATCGAAATCAAATTGTAATCAGTTGGCATAACTTAGATATTATTAAATTAATATAAATAAAATAACGGAGGTGTACTCATGACTAAAGGAATCTTAGGTAAAAAAGTAGGTATGACGCAATTTTTCACTGAGTCAGGCGAATTAGTCCCTGTAACAGTAATCGAAGCTCAACCAAACGTAGTATTACAAGTAAAAACCGTTGAAACAGACGGTTATGAAGCAGTACAGTTAGGTTTTGATGACAAACGCGAAAAATTAGCCAACAAACCTCATAAAGGTCATGTAGCAAAAGCAGAAACTACTCCTAAGCGCTTCATTAAAGAATTCAAAGATGTTGAGCTAGGAGAATATGAAACAGGCAAAGAAGTAACAGTGGAATTATTCCAAGCTGGCGACATCGTTGATGTAACGGGAACTTCAAAAGGTAAAGGTTTCCAAGGTAACATCAAACGTCATGGGCAAGCACGTGGACCAATGTCACATGGTTCTCACTTCCACCGCGCACCAGGTTCAATCGGACAAGCATCAGATGCTTCTCGCGTGTGGAAAGGTAAAGAATTACCTGGCCGTATGGGCGGCGAACGTATTACAATCCAAAACTTAGAGATTGTAAAAGTTGACGCTGAACGTAATGTTATCTTAATCAAAGGTAACGTACCAGGCGCTAAGAAATCATTAATTGAAATCAAATCAGCTGTTAAAAATTCAGCAGAATAATTGAGGAAGGAGGAAATAAATAATGGCTAACGTTAAATTATTTAAACAAGATGGTTCTCAAGCAGGCGAAATCACTTTAAACGATGATGTGTTCGCAATTGAGCCAAATGAGCAAGCAATGTACGATGTTATTTTGATGCAACGCGCATCTCAACGTCAAGGAACGCATTCAGTTAAAAGCCGTGGCGAAGTACGCGGTGGTGGCCGCAAACCATGGCGTCAAAAAGGTACTGGTCGTGCACGTCAAGGTTCTATCCGCTCTCCTCAATGGGTAGGCGGTGGCCGCGCATTCGGACCAACCCCACGTTCTTATGCTTTCAAATTACCACGTAAAGTTCGTCGTTTAGCACTTCGTTCAGCACTTTCTGAGAAACTTGCAAATGACAACTTGATCGTAGTTGAAGGCTTAAACTTTGAAGCACCAAAAACTAAAGCATTCCAAGAAGTGTTAGCAAACTTAAATGTTGATACTAAAGTATTAGTTGTAGTATCAGCTGATAACGATAACGCTGTATTATCAGGACGTAACTTAGCTAACGTTACAATTGTTGATGAAAACAATGTAAATGTTCTAGCTTTAGTCAGCAACGAAAAAGTTATCATGACACAAGCAGCACTTTCTAAAGTAGAGGAGGTACTTGCATAATGTCAGCACACGATATTATTATCCGTCCAATCATTACAGAGGCTTCTATGGAAGCAATGGACAATAACAAATACACCTTTGAAGTTCAAAAAGGTGCTAACAAAACTCAAGTGAAACAAGCAATTGAAGAGATTTTCGATGTAGAAGTTGAAAAAGTTAACATCATGAATGTTAAGGGCAAGTTGAAACGCATGGGTCGTTATGCAGGCTATACACGTAACCGTCGCAAAGCGATTGTAACACTTGCTGAAGGTCAATCAATCGAAATCTTCCAAGACGAAGAATAATAATATAAGGAGGTAAACCATGGCTATTAAACATTATAAACCGACTACAAATGGTCGTCGTAATATGACTGGTTATGATTTTAGTGTCATTACTAAATCAACCCCAGAAAAAAGTTTATTAGAATCTAAAAAACAACGTGCTGGTCGTGGTCGCGATGGTAAAATCACTGTTCGTCACCGTGGTGGCGGTAACAAGCGTGCTTACCGGGTCATCGACTTCAAACGCAATAAAGATAATGTTGAAGGCGTTGTAAAAGCGATCGAATACGATCCAAACCGTTCAGCTAATATCGCTTTAATCCACTATACAGATGGTGTTAAAGCTTATATTCTTGCCCCTCGTGGTTTAGAAGTAGGCACCCGCATCCAATCTGGTCCTGAAGCGGATATTAAAGTAGGTAATGCCTTACCTTTAGCTAACATTCCAGTGGGTACAATCATCCACAATATTGAAACTAAACCAGGCAAAGGTGGTCAATTAGTACGTGCCGCTGGTACAAGCGCTCAAGTTTTAGGTAAAGAAGGCAAATACGTCCTTGTTCGTCTAAACTCTGGTGAAGTTCGTATGATTTTAGCTACTTGTCGTGCCACTGTCGGTACTGTAGGTAACGAACAACATGAACTAATCAATGTTGGTAAAGCTGGTCGTTCTCGTTGGGCAGGTAAACGTCCTACCGTTCGTGGTTCTGTAATGAACCCTAATGATCACCCACACGGTGGTGGTGAAGGTAAAGCGCCAATCGGTCTGAAACATCAAAAAACCCCTTGGGGTAAACCAGCCCGTGGTGTTAAAACTCGTGATAAGAACGCACGTAGCAACAAGCTAATCGTACGTCGTCGTAATTCTAAATAATTAAACTAAGACAAACTAGATACGAAAGGAGTCTTTGATTCATGAGCCGTAGCTTGAAAAAAGGGCCTTTCTGTGATGACCACTTAATGAAAAAAGTGGTCGCACAAGAAGGAGCAGAAAAGAAACAAGTCATTAAAACTTGGTCACGCCGTTCAACAATTTTCCCTAACTTTATCGGGTTAACAATTGCTGTATACGATGGCCGCAAACACGTACCAGTTTACATCCAAGAAGACATGGTTGGTCACAAATTAGGTGAATTCGTACCAACCCGTACTTACCGTGGACATGGTAAAGACGACAAAACTACTCGTCGCTAATCGGAGGGAGGAAATAAAACATGGCAGAACAAGCAAAAGCAACTGCAAAAACAGTTCGTATTTCTGCGCGTAAAGCTCGTTTAGTGGTAGATTTAATTCGCAACAAAACTGTTGGTGAAGCTATCGCAATTTTACGTAACACACCTCGCTCAGCATCTCCTGTAGTAGAGAAAGTGTTAATGTCAGCAGTAGCAAACGCAGAACATAATTATGATCTTGATACAAGTAAATTATTTGTAAGCGAAGCTTACGTAAACGAAGGACCAACTATGAAACGTTTCCGTCCTCGCGCGCGTGGTTCAGCTTCAAGAATTAATAAACGTACAAGTCACATCACAGTAGTCGTTAAAGAAGCAGAGGAGGCGTAATAGTGGGTCAAAAAATTAATCCAACCGGTATGCGGATTGGCGTCATTAAAGACTGGGACGCACGCTGGTATGCAGACAAAGACTTTGCTGACACTCTTCACGAAGATTTAAATATCCGTGAGTATATTGCAGAAACTCTTAAAGATGCTTCTGTATCACAAGTAGAAATTGAACGTGCAGCAAACAAAGTAAACGTAAATATCCATACTGCTAAACCAGGTATGGTTATCGGTAAAGGTGGCGCAGAAGTAGACGCCTTACGTCAAAACTTAAATAACCTTACTGGTAAACGTGTACACGTAAATATTATTGAAATCAAAAAACCTGATTTAGATGCTAAATTAGTTGCTGAAGGAATTTGCCAACAGTTAGAAAACCGTGTTGCTTTCCGTCGGGCACAAAAACAAGCGATCCAACGCACTATGAAGGCTGGCGCTGAAGGTATCAAAGTTCAAGTATCAGGTCGTTTAAACGGTGCAGATATGGCCCGTTCAGAAACTTATGTAGAAGGTACAGTTCCATTGCATACTTTACGTGCAGACATCGACTATGCTTGGGAAGAAGCAGACACTACTTATGGTAAGTTAGGTGTTAAAGTTTGGATTTGTCGCGGAGAAGTCCTTCCTACAATTAATAATCAAGAGGAGGAATAAGCATGTTAGTACCAAAACGCGTAAAACACAGACGTGAATTCCGTGGCAAAATGCGCGGAGAAGCTAAAGGCGGTAAAGAAATCGCTTATGGCGAATTTGGCCTACAAGCCCTAGATTCAAAATGGATCACTAACCGCCAAATTGAAGCTGCCCGTATTGCCATGACCCGTTATATGAAACGTGGTGGTAAGGTTTGGATTAAAATCTTCCCTCATAAATCATATACAGCTAAAGCCATCGGTGTTCGGATGGGTTCAGGTAAAGGTGCACCTGAAGGATGGGTTGCTCCTGTTAAACGAGGCAAAATCATGTTTGAGGTTGCCGGTGTTCCTGAAGAAGTTGCAAAAGAAGCCTTACGTTTGGCATCTCACAAGTTGCCAGTTCGTACAAAAATCGTAAAACGTGAAATTGGTGGTGAATCGAATGAATAAATTTAGCGAAATTAAAGCCTTATCCACTGATGAACTAAACCAAAAAGAGCAAGAGTTCAAACAAGAACTATTCAATTTACGATTCCAATTGGCAACTGGTCAATTAGAAAATACTGCCCGCATTAAGGAAGTTCGTAAACAAATCGCTCGTATTAAAACTGCATTACGTCAAAACGAAATTGCAGAATAATTAAGGAATTCAGAAAAAAAGGAGGAGGCACTTACCCATGGCAGAAGAACGTAATGATCGTAAAGTGCTACAAGGCCGGGTTGTTTCTGACAAAATGGAGAAAACAATCGTTGTCCAAGTAGATACTTTCAAATTTCATCCAACATATAAAAAACGTATTAAATATTCTAAAAAATACAAAGCACATGATGAAAACAACGCTGCTAAGCTTGGAGATATCGTAAGAATCATGGAAACTCGTCCATTATCTAAAGATAAATACTTCCGCTTAGTAGATATCGTTGAAGAATCAGTAATTATCTAATCTAAAGCTGGAAGGAGGATTCTAGAATGATTCAAACAGAAACTCGTATGAAGGTTGCTGACAACTCAGGCGCCCGCGAAGTTAAAACAATTTCAATCCTAGGTGGTTCTGGTCGTAAAACTGCTAACATTGGCGATATCGTTGTATGTTCAGTTCAACAAGCAACACCCGGCGGCGTTGTTAAAAAAGGTGAAGTTGTTAAGGCCGTAATCGTGCGGACTAAGACTGGTGTTCGCCGTAACGATGGCTCTTACATTAAATTTGATGAAAATGCATGCGTCATTATCCGTGAAGATAATTCTCCTCGTGGAACTCGTATTTTCGGACCTGTTGCCCGTGAATTACGTGAAAACAACTTTATGAGAATCATCTCACTAGCGCCAGAAGTTCTATAATCGTAAAATTAAGGAGGTGCAAGTATGCGTATTAAAACAGGCGATACTGTAAAGGTAATTGCAGGTAAAGATAAAGGTGTTCAAGCTACCGTAAAACAAGCTTTACCAAAACAAGACAAAGTCATTGTTGAAGGTGTAAACATTGTTAAAAAACATGAGCGTCCATCTCAATTAAACCCACAAGGCGGTATTATTGAAGTGGAAGCACCAATCCATGTATCTAATGTACAACTAGTTGATCCAGAATCTGGTCAAGCAACTCGCGTTGGCATCCAAGAGCAAGATGGCAAACGTGTTCGTGTGGCTAAAAAATCTGGTCAAGCAATTGACTAATTAGGAAAGGAGGACCTAACAAGATGGCTAACCGTTTACAAGAAAAATACAAAAATGAAGTAGTTCCTTCATTAGTAGAAAAATTCAATTACAGTTCAGTTATGCAAGCCCCTAAGGTCGAAAAGATTGTTATCAACATGGGTATTGGTGAAGCTGTAACAAACTCTAAAGTTCTAGAAAAAGCTGTTGAAGAATTGACTTTAATTTCAGGTCAAAAACCTGTCGTTACAACAGCTAAGAAATCAATCGCTGGCTTCCGTCTACGCGAAGGTATGCCAATTGGTACTAAAGTAACATTACGTGGTGAGCGTATGTATGACTTCTTAGATAAGTTAGTATCAGTTGCCCTTCCTCGTGTACGTGACTTCCGCGGTATTTCAAATCGTTCATTCGACGGACGTGGTAACTACACATTAGGTGTGCGTGAGCAATTAATCTTCCCAGAAATCGACTTTGATAATGTTGATAAAGTACGTGGTATGGATATCGTTATTGTTACAACCGCAGAATCTGATGAAGAATCAAGAGAGCTATTAAGCCAACTAGGCATGCCGTTCAAAAAATAAATTAAGGAGGCGAACATTTAATGGCTAGAAAAGCAATGATCGAAAAGAACAAACGTAAACCAAAATATTCTACTCAAGCCTATACACGCTGTGAACGTTGCGGTCGTCCACATTCAGTCTACCGTAAATTCAAGTTATGTCGTATTTGCCTTCGTGAACTTGCCTATAAAGGACAAATTCCTGGCGTTAAAAAAGCTTCTTGGTAATTATAAAAGTAAGGAGGTAAGCATTTTATGGTAATGACTGATCCAATTGCGGATTTCTTAACACGTATTCGTAACGCTAACCAAGCGAAACATGCGTCTTTTGAAAGCCCATCATCTAACATGAAAGTTGCTATTGCAAATATCTTAAAAGAAGAAGGATACATCAAAGATTTTGAAGTTATCGAAGATGACAAACAGAATGTTATCCGTGTCTTCATGAAATATACTTCTGATGAAGAGCGTGTTATCACTAACCTACGTCGTATTTCTAAACCAGGTCTGCGTGTTTATGCAGGTGCTGAAGAGCTACCACGTGTATTAAATGGTTTAGGTATCGCCCTAGTATCTACCTCAGAAGGTGTTATCACTGATAAAGAAGCCCGCGCAAAAAATATTGGCGGCGAAGTATTAGCCTACGTTTGGTAAAATTATAAGAAAGAGAGGTGCAGGCTAGATGAGTCGTATTGGTAACAAACCAGTAACTATTCCTAGTAACGTAACCGTAGAAATCGACGGTCATACAGTGACTGTTAAAGGCCCTAAAGGCGAATTAACTCGTGAATTAAGCCCAATTATCGCGATTAACATTGAAGATAATGAAGCAACCTTCACGCGTCCAAATGATAATAAAGAATCTCGTTCTATTCATGGAACTACTCGTTCACTTTTCAACAACATGGTTGAAGGTGTGTCAGAAGGCTTCAAGAAAGAATTACAATTAGTCGGTGTTGGTTACCGGGCCCAATTGGCTGGTAACAAATTAACCCTAAACGTGGGTCTTTCTCACCCGGTTGAATTTGAAGCTGGTGAAGGTGTTGAATTAGAAGTACCTTCAAATACCCAAATCATCGTAAAAGGTTACGACAAAGAAGCTGTTGGTGAATTAGCAGCTAATATTCGTGCAACTCGCTTACCAGAACCTTACAAAGGTAAAGGTATCCGTTATGTTGATGAATTCGTACGTCGTAAAGAAGGTAAAACAGGTAAATAATCCTGACCTACCCATAACTATTGAAATCAAATTCATTTTAAAAATAATTAGAAAATAAAGAGGTGACAATTTTGATTAGCAAACCAGATAAAAATGCATTACGTCAAAAACGCCACGCGCGTATTCGGACTAAGATTTCTGGAACAGCAGAGTGCCCACGCTTAAATGTTTTCCGTTCAAACAAACACATCTACGCTCAATTAATTGATGACGTAGCGGGTGTTACGCTTGCAAGTGCCTCTGATATGGAAGAAAGCTTAAACAAAGAATCAAAAATTGAAAGTGCTAGTGCAGTTGGCCAAGCCATTGCTGAACGTGCAAAAGAACAAAATATTTCAGGCGTTGTCTTTGACCGCGCTGGATACCAATATCACGGTCGTGTAAAAGCTTTAGCAGAAGCTGCCCGTGAAAATGGATTAGAATTCTAGGAAAAGGAGGAAGCCAGAAAATGTCTCAAAACAAACAAGATTTTCAAACAAATGAAATTGAAGACCGCGTAGTTGCCATTAACCGCGTAACTAAAGTTGTTAAGGGTGGACGTCGTATGAATTTCGCCGCTTTAGTTGTTGTTGGTGACCGTAATGGCCGTGTTGGTTTCGGTACTGGTAAAGCCGCCGAAGTTCCTGAAGCAATCCGTAAAGCGATTGAAGACGGTAAGAAAAACATGATTGAAGTACCAATCCAAGGAACAACTATTCCTCATGAAATGATTGGTAAGTTCAATGGTGGTCACGTCTTATTAAAACCTGCTGCACCTGGTTCAGGGGTTGCTGCTGGTGGACCTGTTCGTGCCGTTGTCGAGTTAGCTGGTATCGCTGATATCACATCTAAAAACTTAGGTTCTTCTGCTCCAATCAACGTTGTTCGTGCAACTGTTGAAGGCTTGAAACAATTAAAACGACCTGAAGAGGTAGCAAAATTACGTGGCAAGTCTGTTGAAGAATTGCTAGGTTAAGGGGGTAAAGTGAATGGCTAAATATGAAATCACTTTAGTACGTTCTTTAATTGGACGTAAGCAAGACCAAATCGCAACAGCAAAAACTTTGGGCTTAACCAAAATCGGCAGAACTGTTACCGTTGAAAGTAACGACGCGATTGACGGAATGGTCCGTAAAATTCAACATTTAGTTGAAGTTAAAGAAGCAAAATAGTTATAATATAGACAGGAGGTGCCTAAATGCAATTACATGAATTGAAAGCAACTGAAGGTTCACGTCATGTCCGCAACCGTGTTGGCCGTGGTCAGGGTTCTGGTAATGGTAAAACTGCTGGACGCGGACAAAAGGGTCAATTATCTCGTTCAGGAGGTAAGACACGCTTAGGTTTTGAGGGTGGACAAACACCTTTATTCCAACGTATTCCTAAACGTGGTTTCACCAACATTAACCGTAAAGAGTACGCAGTGATCAATCTTGATGACTTAAACGTATTTGAGGATGGTGCGGAAGTAACACCAGCTAGCTTAATTGAAGCTGGTTTAGTTAAGAAAGAATTAGCTGGCGTTAAAGTTTTAGGTCGCGGTGAGATTAACCGTAAATTAAACGTTAAGGCTGCTAAGTTCTCAGCGTCCGCTAAAGAAGCGATCGAAGCCGCTGGGGGTACATGTGAGGTGATCTAATGTTTACTACTCTGAAGCGTGTTTTTCAGGATAAAGACATTAGAAGCCGGCTCTTCTTTACTTTGATGATGCTGATTGTCTTTCGGATTGGGGCTCATATTACTGTTCCAGGTGTGAATCCCTCTGCGATTAGATTATTATCTGCGTCAGGCCTATTTGGATTATTGAATACCTTTGGTGGCGGCGCGCTATCAAGCTATTCAATTTTCTCTTTAGGGGTCTCGCCCTATATTACGGCGTCAATTATTATTCAGCTTTTACAGATGGATATTATCCCCTCATTTACTGAGTGGTCTAAGCAAGGGGAAGTTGGTCGGCGCAAATTGAATCGTGCCACTAGATATTTGGCTGTATTTGTGGCTTTTGCCCAAGCCTTAGCTCTATCGGTTGGCTTTAATACCCTTTCTCAATTTGGCTTGGTGGTCAACCCATCGTTTCCAACTTATGTGATGATTGCTTTAATAATGACGGCAGGCTCCATGTTTGTTGTCTGGCTAGGTGACCAAATTACGCAATTTGGTATTGGTAACGGAACTTCAATGATTATCTTTGCAGGTATTGTTGCCCGTATTCCTGCTGAGGTCTACACCCTGGTTGAAGAGCGCTTCATTAAAGCCTCTGGGGACCAGTTGCTCGAAAATGGCCTCTTGGTTGCTGGTTTTGCCTTATTAGCTTTATTAATTTTGATGGTAGTTATCTATGTTAACCAGGCTGAACGTCGGATTCCGGTGCGTTATTCTAAACGTGCGAATGCGATGACCCAAAAGTCTCACCTACCTTTAAAAATTAATTCAGCAGGGGTTATACCAGTTATTTTTGCCTCTTCATTGATTATGGTGCCGCAAACTATTTTAGGTTTATTTGCGGCTGATCATGGAAGTAGCCAGTGGTTTAAAATATTAAATAATATTTTTAACTTACAGCAACCAGCCGGTATTGCCTTATATGCAATTACAATTATTGCCTTTACATTCTTTTATGCGCATATTCAAATTAATCCCGAGCGTGCTGCCGAGAATCTACAGAAATCTGGGGGCTATATACCAAGTGTCCGCCCGGGGCTTGCGACAGAGAATTTTATTGCTCGCGTAATTAATCGTTTATCAAGTGTTGGATCCATCTTCTTGATGGCCATCGCTACCCTGCCTTTAGTAGGGTCCTACCTATTTAATTTGCCTCAAAATATTGCTCTATCGGGAACATCCCTGCTTATTGTGGTAGGTGTGGCCTTAGATACAGCTAAACAAATTGAGGGTCGGTTGATTAAACGTCAATATGTAGGCTTTATTCGCGATTAGTATTGAAGGGAAAAGATAATGAATATTATTTTAATGGGTCTGCCAGGTGCCGGAAAGGGTACCCAAGCAGCTAAGATTAAAGAAGCGTATCCAATTCCACATATTTCTACTGGTGATATGTTTAGACAAGCGATTGCAGATGGTACAGAACTTGGCAAGCGGGCCAAGACCTTCATGGATGAAGGGAATCTAGTGCCTGATGAGGTAACTAACGGTATTGTAAGAGAGCGTTTGGCTCAAGACGATACTAACAAGGGTTACATGCTGGATGGTTTCCCAAGAACCATTAACCAAGCCCAAGCCTTAGAAGATATCACTAACGACCTTAATAAACCGATTGAAGTTGTCATCTTTATTGATGTCGATAAAGATATCTTAAAGGAACGCTTATCTGGTCGGATTATTTGTCGCAACTGTGGTCAGACTTATCATTTAACTAACAACCCACCTAAAGAGGCTGGTGTCTGTGATAACTGCGGTAGCAATGACTTCTACCAACGTGAAGATGATAAGCCTGAAGTTGTCGAAAATCGCTTAAAAGTTAATGAAGAATCAACCAAAGCCTTACTAGAGTTTTACGATAAGAAAGGTCTTGTAAAACGAGTACCTGGAGATATTGGCATTGACAATGTCTTTGCAGAAATCAAAAAGATTCTAGATCAAATATAAGTTGATTTTGCAGTAAAAACATGGTAAACTGTTCAAGTTGACCGTGTATTTACTGTTTATTAGACTACCTAAACATAACACGATGAGGAGGGAACTGTTGTGGCTAAAGAAGATATGATTGAAGTTGAAGGCGAAGTTACTGAATCGTTACCCAATGCTATGTTTAAAGTTCAATTAGAAAATGGTTTTGAAATTTTGGCTCATGTGTCAGGCAAAATCCGGGTTAATTATATCCGAATCTTACCTGGGGACCGAGTAAAAGTAGAAATGTCTCCATATGACTTAACGCGAGGTCGGATTACTTACCGCTTCAAGTAGTTGGAGATTAATTGAGGAGGTTAAGTTATGAAAGTTAGAGCATCAGTTAAACCAATTTGTGAAAACTGCAAAGTTATTCGTCGTAACGGCAGAGTTATGGTGATTTGCAGCAATCCAAAACATAAACAACGTCAAGGATAATTAATTTAGAGGAGGTGCCCATCTATGGCTCGTATCGCAGGTGTCGATATTCCACGTAATAAGCGTGTTGTAATTGCATTAACTTATATCTACGGTATTGGTAACACGACTGCTAAACAAATTTTAAAGGCAGCAGATGTTTCAGAGGATACTCGTGTATCTGATTTAACTAACGATGAGTTAGACCGCATCCGTAAAGAAGTAGATTCAATTAAAGTTGAAGGTGACTTACGTCGGGAACGTAACTTAGATATCAAACGTCTACAAGAAATTGGTAGCTACCGAGGTATCCGCCATCGTCGTGGTTTACCGGTACGTGGACAAAATACTAAAAATAATGCCCGTACTCGTAAAGGACCAGCTACTGCTATTGCTGGTAAGAAGAAATAATTTTATTAAGAAGGAGGAGTATACAGAATGGCTAAACGTCCAACAACATCTCGCCGTCGTCGTGTGAAAAAGAATGTTGAAACTGGTGTTGCACACATCCACTCAACATTTAACAATACCATTGTTATGATTACCGATGAACATGGTAACGCAATTGCTTGGTCATCAGCAGGGGCCTTAGGTTTTAAAGGTTCTCGTAAATCAACACCTTATGCTGCCCAAATGGCTTCAGAAACAGCTGCAAAAGCTGCTATGGATCATGGTATGAAAACAGTTGAAGTTGCAGTTAAAGGACCTGGTTCTGGTCGTGAGTCTGCAATTCGTGCCTTACAAGCTGCTGGTTTAGAAGTAACTGCGATTCGCGATGTTACACCTATTCCACATAATGGTTGTCGTCCACCAAAACGTCGTCGTGTTTAATACGATTGATGCAATTTAAACTGCAGAGGTACATTTTTTTCACGTTTTGAAAGGGGTACATCAACAAAGATGATCGAAATTGAAAAACCAAATATTGAAACGATTGAAATCAGCGAAGATTCTAAGTTTGGGAAATTCGTGATTGAACCATTAGAACGCGGATATGGAACTACCCTTGGGAACTCATTACGTCGTATTTTGTTGTCCTCTTTACCAGGTACAGCTGTGACATCAATTCAAATTGATGATGTTTTACACGAATATTCTACAGTTCCTGGTGTTCGTGAAGACGTGACACAAATTGTTTTGAATATCAAACAACTCTCACTGAAATTGTATGATGTGGAAGAAAAACAAGTTGAAATTGATATGGTTGGCCCTGCAGTAGTAACTGCTAAGGATATTATTGCTGACTCTGATTTTGAAGTAATGAATCCAGACCTACATATCTGTACGCTTGAAGATGGTGCCAAATTCCATATGCTGATGAATGTTAGCAATGGTAGGGGTTTTGTGCGCGCAGAACATAATAAAACTGCCAGCATGCCAATTGGTGAGATTCCAGTTGACTCAATCTATACCCCAATTACCAAGGTAAATTACCAGGTTGAGAATACGCGGATTGGGCAAATCAATGCTTATGATAAGCTCACGCTTGATATCTGGACTGATGGTACAATTGCACCTGACGAAGCATTAAGCTTAGCTGCTAAGATTCTTACTGAACACCTTGCTGTGTTTGTAGACTTAACTTCTGAAACCCATGATGTTGAAATTATGGTTGAAAAAGAAGAAACGCAAAAAGAAAAAATGCTAGAAATGACCATTGAAGAACTGGATCTTTCTGTTCGTTCTTATAACTGCTTGAAGCGGGCTGGTATTAACACTGTCCAAGAGTTAACTCAGAAGTCTGAGCAAGAAATGATGAAAGTACGAAATCTTGGTCGCAAGTCTCTTGATGAAGTTAAAGGTAAGTTAGATGATCTTGACCTGTCACTTCGTGAAGAAGATTAATTAACAAAGGAGGATAAAATAATGGGATACCGTAAATTAGGTCGTAGCAGTGCGCAACGTAAAGCAATGTTACGTGATTTAACGACTGATTTAATTATCAATGACCGTATTGTAACTACCGAAACACGTGCGAAAGAAGTGCGTAAGCTTGCTGATAAAATGGTAACTTTAGGTAAACGTGGCGATTTAGCTTCTCGTCGTCGGGCATTAGCATTTGTTCGTAATGAAGTTGCCGATGTACGTGCTGAAGAGGATAAAGTTGTTGTGGAAACTGCAGTTCAAAAATTATTCAACGAAATTGCACCACGCTACGAAGATCGTCAAGGTGGTTATACTCGGATTCTTAAAACAGAACCTCGCCGTGGTGACAATGCACCAATGGTAATTATTGAATTCGTTTAATAATAAAATAGTAGAATAGAGTGTTACGATGATGGGAAACCTAGTCTAGCTCTGTCTGGTCCCTAGACCCTGTCTGGGGACTGGAATGCTATCTAAAAATTGTAAGGCATATGTGTTTGATAACATATATGTTTTTTTTACCCAAAATTGTCTGATGACTCATATCTTGAAAATAACTTACAACTAGAGTAGACTATTACATATAAAAGTTGCAGGCGCACTCTAGGCGCTTTTTTTAGGAGAGGCGAATATGGCAGAAGAAATTTTAACAGTTAGTAACTTAGGGTTTTCTTACGATAAAAACCAAGAGCATCCAACGCTTAACAATATCAGCTTCTCCATTAATTCAGGGGAATGGATTGCTTTAATAGGCCGTAATGGCTCCGGTAAATCGACCTTAGCGAAATTACTCATTGGACTGCTTGAATCAGACCAAGGAAAAATTGTTATTGATGGTTTTGAACTGAATGAGGAAACTGTCTGGGAAATCAGGCGCAGAGTGGGCTATGTTTTTCAAAATCCCGACAACCAGTTCGTTGGGGCAACAGTTGAAAATGATGTGGCCTTTGCCTTAGAAAATATTGGTATGGATAGCCAGCAAATGCGTGAACGGGTGACCTGGGCCCTCGAAGCTGTGGGCATGACCGGTTTTGAAAAACGCGAACCAGCTTCTTTATCTGGGGGCCAAAAACAGCGGGTTGCCATCGCAGGGGTGAATGCTCTTGCTCCCAAGATCATTATTTTGGATGAATCTACGGCAATGTTAGATCCCCTTGGTCGTCAAGAAGTGATGTCGGTAATTAGAGACCTAAAAGAGAAGCTCAACTTGACAATTATCTCAATTACCCATGATATTGACGAAGCAGCCTTAGCTGACCGTGTGCTCGTACTTAAAAAAGGTCAGGTGCAAACACAAGCCCAACCTGAAGAAATTTTTGTTTATGGTGACCGCTTGGTTGATATGGGCCTGGATGTTCCCTTTGGTCAAAGTTTAAAGGATCGCTTGCAAGCTTTAGGCATTCCAGTGCCTAAAGAGTATATGACTGTAGAAGGGATGGCAGAGTGGCTATGCGCATCAAATTTAATCAAGTAAGTTATACTTATGCCCAAGGCACACCTTTTGCTTATCAGGCCCTGAAGGATGTTACTTTTGAGATTCCTGATGGCTCTTATACGGCGATTATTGGTCATACGGGTTCAGGTAAATCTACTATTACCCAACATTTGAATGGTTTACTCATTCCCAGTCAAGGCCGGGTTGAAATTGGTGACCAAGTCTTAACAAACCAAAGCCAGGTCAAAGATGGCAAACAGATTCGGTCTCAGGTTGGTATCGTTTTTCAATTCCCCGAATCGCAATTATTTGAGGAAACTGTTCTTAAAGATGTGATGTTTGCTCCTTTAAATTTCGGTAAGTCTACTGAAGAGGCTGAGGATTTAGCTATTAAAGCGCTAGACATGGTAGGTTTATCTGCGGACTTTTATGATCGGTCGCCTTTTGATTTGTCAGGCGGACAAATGCGTCGGGTAGCTATTGCGGGTATTTTAGCTATGCAACCCAAGGTTTTGGTGCTTGATGAACCAACCGCTGGCCTAGATCCAAAGGGGCGTCGAGATATGATGACTATGTTTGCGGACTTGCATGTTCAAGCAGGCATAACCCTAGTACTAGTGACCCACCAAATGAATGATGTCGCTGATTATGCCAACCATGTGATTGTTATGGACCACGGCCAGTGTGTCAAGTCAGGTGAGATGCGGGAGGTATTTGCTGATCCTGAATGGCTAACCAGCTTACAATTAGGTTTACCTGATAGTTTGTCTTTTTACCAAAGCCTACAAGCCTGTCGCGGCGGTAAGTTAACTTGGGACCAGCCTCCTCTAACCATTGATGATTTGCTGGCGGAGATTAGCAAGAATTACCAAGCACAAGGAGGAAACCAGCATGACTAATATGTTATTAGGTCGCTATATTCCTGGCGATTCGCTCATTCATCGCCTCGACCCGCGCTTTAAGCTATTGGCAATGTTAGGTTTAATGATTTTAGTTTTTTTCTTAACTAAAATTTCGTCATACCTTATGTTGCTGGCCTTCTGCTTGCTACTAATCTCTTTGTCGCAAATCCCTTTGACTATCTTTATTAAAGGACTAAGACCTATGTTGATGCTTATCTTATTTACGGTCATACTTCAGTTAATATTTTCTCAAGGTGACCAGGTGATTTTTCAACTGGGCTTCTTAAAATTAACTTGGGAAGGTGTAAACAATGCTGTTTATATCTTTTTACGTTTTGTGATTATTATTTTTATCTCGACTTTATTAACCTTGTCAACCCAGCCCTTGGCTCTAACAGATGGTATGGAAAGTCTAATGGCAGCTTTTAGAAGGGGATTACCGGTTCATGAAATTGCCTTAATGTTCTCGATTGCCCTGCGTTTTATTCCTACTCTAAGTGATGAGACACAAAAAATTATGAATGCCCAACGCTCGCGTGGGGTGGAATTTAGCGAGGGCCATTTAATTGAGCGGATCAAGAAAATTATTCCTATCTTAATTCCCCTGTTTATTTCAGCCTTTAACCGTGCCTTTGAGTTGGCAACAGCTATGGAAGCGCGTGGTTATCAGGGGGGCGAAGGTCGAAGCAAGCTAAATGAGCTCGACTGGCAAATACGGGATACATGGGCTAGTATCATAGTCCTTTTAGTAATCTTAGTCTGTCTAGCCTACGATAAATTAGTTTAGGAGGGGTTATTTGCGTTATAAAATTACCCTGGAATATGATGGGACTGATTATGTTGGTTTTCAGATTCAGCCTAATGGCCCTAGTATCCAGGCCGAATTGGAGCGGGCCCTCAAGTTGATGACCAAGGGCCAGGAGATTACTGTTTATGGTTCTGGTAGGACTGATTCTGGTGTCCATGCTCTAGGCCAAGTTATCCATATTGACTATCCCGCTGCTATCGAGCCTGACAGCCTCCTCAGAGCCCTTAATTCAATTACGAGTCAAGCGATAAGAATCCTGGAAGTCCTTCCAGTGGAAGACATCTTTCACGCACGCTTCCACGCTAAGGACAAGACTTACCTCTACCGAGTTAGTTTAGATCATTTTATGTCACCTTTTAAGACCCGTTATGCGCTTCATCACCCTTACCCAACCGATATTAGTCGTATCCAAGAAGCACTGCAAGCGATTAAAGGTAAACATGATTTTACCTCATTCTGTTCAACTAAAACAGACAAGGTTAACTTGGTACGTACCATTTACCGAGCAGAGGCTAGCTACCAGCCAGTTGAAAATGAAATCCACTTTATCTTTCAAGGTGATGGTTTTCTGTATAATATGGTTAGAATTCTGGTTGGCACCTGTTTACAGATTGGTGATGGGTTAAAACCAGTTGATGAATTAGAGCGTCTGTTAGCTGTTAAGGACCGTAACCAAGCTGGGCCAACTGCCGGTGCCCAGGGGCTCTTCCTGCAGTCAGTGGGGTATTTATCCTTTGAACAACGAGCAGCCTGGACCCAGGCCTGGCTAGATGGTAAAATAAAAGACCAAAATCAATCAATAAGGGATGAAAAGTAAATAAAAAAGCCTAGGATTAAATTCCTAGGCTTTTTTGGCTGATGCATAAATTAGTTTTGAGCTAATTCTTCTTCTTGACTTAGTGCTGCTTGGGCTAAAATATTTAAATAGTTCCAAGGGCGGTCAAAGTGTGGTTGGAAGAAGAAGTCCACATAGGCTAAATCTTCAATTGTTTGCTTGGTTTGGATAGCTAGTGATAGGGTGTTGGCTGATTGGGTAATATCATACTTAGACATAAGCTGACCGCCAACAACTCGATTTGTGCCTACTTCATAGACTAACTTCATATAAACTTTTTCTGTAGTAGGCATGAATTCAGGGCGGTAGTTATCTTCAACATAGACGCTACGAGTTTCAAGGTTGAAGCTGCTAGCAGAATTGTCGGTAACACCAGTTGAGCCAATATTCCAGCCGAATAATTTTAGACCAGATGTTGACTGGGTGCCCCGGTATTTGACGCGGTCTGCTTTAATATTTTTACCAACTAAGCTACCCATACGGACAGCATTAGTGGCAAGCGGGATATAAGCATGGCCATCGTTAGGATTATAGTTGACAGCACATGAGTCACCACAGGCATAGATATCTGGGTGAGAGGTGTGCATATAGTCATCTACAATAATCGCACCATTCGGCATAGTTTCTAACTTGCCCTTATATAATTCTGTGTTAGGTTGGAAGCCGACACAAAGGACTGCCATATCACATTCATATTCACCTTTAGACGTTTTAACGGCACGTACCTTACCTTCATCGTCGGCTAGGAATGATTCTACAAATTCCCCTAATTGCATTTGTACGCCATGGTCTACCAAGCTTGCTTCTAATAAGTCAGTCATTTCCTGGTCGAGATACTTAGGTAGGACGCGGTCAGCACCATCGATTAAAACAACTTCTTTACCGTCTTCAGCAAAGGCTTCAACTAACTCGATACCAATATAACCAGCACCAATAACAGCAACTCGTTTTTTATCTTGCTTAGTTTGGATTAATTCTTGGGCATGCTTAAAGTTTTTACATAGCATGACATTTTCTAGATCTAGTCCTGGTAAATCAGGAATAATCGGCCAAGAACCAGTGGCAATGACTAACTTGTCATATGATTCTTGGAAATGTTCGCCAGTCTCCATATTTTCTACTTGGATAACTTTAGTGTTTTCGTCAAACGATAGCACATTGTGTTTCATATAAACTGTTGCGCCTAGAGATTCTAACTCACTTGGATCAGAATAGAAAAGGCCATTGACGTCTTTGACCACGCCACCTACGTAAAGGGCAATCCCACAAGATAAGAAGGAGATATTATCATTGCGTTCAAAAACAACAACTTCTACATCATCGTTTTCTGTTAAGATAGTTTTAACGGCAGCTGTCCCAGCATGGGTACAACCGATTACTGCAACTTTCATTTAGACACCTCTAATTTAATTTATTGCGATGAAACGTTTTCCATAAAAGAGTATATAAGAGCTAAACTGAAAATGCAAAATAATGTTCACTAAAATACAAGAATTTAATAATAACTTTATTGTACAAAAAATGTACAAAATTCAAATTGGTATTTTCACAAACTTTATCTACATAAAAGCTTCTTTATCAATAATCATTAGATGCTTGTGAATTTTTACGGATATTTTCACAAAAAAGTTGAAGGGCTGCCCCACTTGATTATTTGGAAGTGCTGAACCATTTTTGTCTTTTTGCTAGGTGCCTAGCTAGAAAGTAGGAGCTATGTTATTTGTTTTTCTTATTTATGCCATTGTGGTTAGTCTCTTGGCCTCGTCACTATACTTATATAGGCAGACTGGTCGTCGCTTTTACCTTTATTTCATTGCCTTAGGCCTAATCTTGTTAGTGGTTTCCTCTGTGATTGTGATTTATTTGATGGCCCAGGCTTACAACAGTTAGCAAATCAAAACGTAATATTTACGATTTATCTTGACTTGTTATCTTGTTCAGGTTATGATCTAAAACGTAACTATTACGTTTTGTGAAAAGGGGAAAACCAATGTCTTTAAAAAAATTATTGCTAATGAGTTTATCTAGTGGTTTGCTACTAGCTGCTTGTGGTCAAAACAACCAGAAGAAAGATACTGACCAGGCCAACCAATCCCAGACTAGCCAGGCTCATAGCCAGGATCATAGTCAGTCTGGGACTAAAAAGCACGACCACGATCATGGTCATGACCATGAGGTAGAAATATCTAAAGATAATGTTGTCGCTAAGGAGGGCGACCATTATTTAGTTGCTCATGGTGACCACTACCATGAAGTAGCAGTGGACCAAGTGGATGGGGCCTTGCAAAAGGAATTAGACCAATATTTAGCAGACCACCCTAATTTAAAAGCTGAATACGAGAAAAAGAAAGAAGTTTACGCAGGCTATTTTAAGGATGAAGAAGTGGCTGACCGAACCTTAGCTGATTGGCAGGGCGAATGGCAGTCAGTATATCCTTATTTGCTTGATGGTACGCTTGACCCAGTCATGGAGGTTAAATCCTTAAAATCAGATGGTGAGAAAACAGCAGCAGAATACAAGGATTACTATAAGACAGGCTATCAAACTGACGTCAAAAATATCAAAATTGAGGGTAATCTAATCACCTTTATTAAAAACGATGGCAGTCAAGTTACTGGCGAGTATGAGCCAGCCGGCACGGAAATTCTAGCATATGAGAAGGGAAATCGGGGTGTGCGCCCCCTCTTCACCAAAGTTGGTGGAGATGAAGATGCTTATCAATCGGTCCAATTTTCTGACCATAATATTGCGCCAACTGAGGGCGTAAACCACTTCCATATCTACTTCTCTAATGACACGCATCAAGAGCTGTTAAAAGAATTAGATAATTGGCCAACCTACTATCCAGCTGCTTGGTCAGGAGAGCAGATTCTAGAAGACCAATTAAACCACTAGTCCCTTGTTACATATCATATAATTTGTTAGAATAACTGGAAAATAATAGCTTGACGAAACTTGCCTAATCTTCATTAAATAGCTGGTAACAACGCTTTGAAATGATAGACTGAGTTGGGCTGGACCATTATTAGCAAGCTAAAGCACAGCCCAGTTTGCGAAGTGACAGCCAGCTCAGCTTCTTAGAGCTCGACTGTGCTACTAATCTTGGTATTATAGTGAGAGCCCGGGACTGATGTCCCGGGTCTTTATTTTAGGAAAGAGGTTTTTATGTTATTTTCACTGGGACTCATTTTTTTAGTGGGGTTAATCATGGCTCAATTGAGTCAGCGTCTAGGTCTGCCACGTATTATTGGTATGCTGCTAGCTGGCATTTTAATAGGCCCTTATGTCGCCAATCTGATTCATCCCCAGCTACTAGCTATTTCTGGTGACTTACGTAGTCTAGCCTTAATGATTATCTTAATCAAAGCTGGTTTATCACTAGATGTTGCTGATTTAAAAAAGGTTGGTCGTCCGGCCTTGCTGCTATCTTTTTTGCCAGCTAGTTTTGAGATCTTGGCCTATTGTCTGTTGGCTCCCTTGATTTTTAATATTTCTTGGCCTGATGCTTTGGTAATGGGAACCGTATTAGGGGCTGTCTCTCCGGCTGTGGTTGTCCCGCGAATGGTGAATTTAATAGACCGGGGCTATGGACAGGATAAGGCAATTCCACAGATGATTTTAGCAGGCGCATCCTGTGATGATGTTTTCGTTATCGTGTGCTTTTCCTCGTCACTAGCCCTGGCTCAAGGACAGGGGGTTAATTTATCTAGTTTTACCAGTATTCCCATAGCTATCTTGACTGGCATCTTAATTGGCTGCTTACTTGGTCTGGGCTTGGCTCGTTTCTTTAATCGGGCTTACCAAAAAGGAGACTATATCAGAAATTCTAGCAAATTGATTATTATTTTAGCGCTAGCCTGTCTCCTAATGGGACTTGAGAACTTACTAGCTAATTACTTCCCCATGTCCGGTTTGTTAGCGGTTATGACGATGTCAATGGCTGTGGCTGCTAAATGTCCAAAGCAAGTAAGAGACCGCTTAGCTAGCAAGTTTAATAAAGTCTGGCTAGCAGCTGAAATGCTTTTGTTTGTGTTAGTAGGTGCAGCAGTCGATATTCGCTACACGGTTTTGGCTGGTGGCCTAGCTATTCTTATGATTGCCTTGGCCCTTTTAATTCGATTAGTTGGCGTATATTTATCACTTTTAGGCACAGCCTTAACCAAGCGTGAGCGGTTATTTACAATACTAGCTTATCTACCTAAGGCAACTGTACAGGCAGCTATCGGTTCAGTGCCCCTGGCTCAAGGGATGGCAAGTGGCCAATTGATACTATCAGTGGCAGTATTAGCTATTCTAGTCACTGCACCACTGGGCGCCTGGGCTATTGATCAGACTTACCAGACCTGGTTGCTACCACCATTAGTAAAAAAATAGTTTGAATACTGGCTGGTAAAGACGTATGATAAACTTAGATTCAGGCAAGTAATGGTCTAATATTGACTGGGCTTACCTAGCAGAAAGGAAGATTCCATGAAAAAAGCAATTCATACTGACCAGGCACCCCAAGCGGTAGGGCCATATTCGCAAGCGATTCAAATAGGTGATGTGACCTATGCCTCCGGCCAATTAGGTTTAGTGCCTGAAACTGGCCAGTTAGCCGAGGGCCTAGAAGAACAAACTAAACAAGCCTTTGCTAATATCAAGGCCGTTTTAGCAGCAGCAGGTTTAGCAATGGATGATATTGTAAAAGTAACTGTGCTTTTGGCTGATATTAATGACTTTGAGGCAGTTAATACGATTTACGCTGACCAGTTTAGCCAACCATATCCAGCCAGATCAGCCTTTGCTGTTAAGGATTTGCCCAAGGGCGGTTTAGTTGAAATTGAAGTCATTGCTGTTAAATCCGATAATTAAAATAAAACAAAAAGGCTGGCGGGCTTCTAAGAAATCCCACCAGCCTTTTCCTTTGAGCTGAATTGATTGGTCTCTTGACCAGAGTGACTTATAATATAAATAGCAGTGAACCTTATCGATACTAACAAGGAGGATAATCATATGCAAATTATACCTGTAAAAGCTTTAGCGGATAACTATATTTGGCTCATAGAACAGGCGAAAAAAGTGGTTATAGTTGACCCAGGTGAGGGCCAGCCAGTTTTAGATTTTTTAGCTGACCATCCTGATTTTAAACCGGTAGCTATTTTATTGACCCATAAGCATAGTGATCATGTAGACGGCGTGGAAATGCTTAAGGCTAACTACCCTGGCCTAGTGGTTTATGGCCCTGGGGAAACCAGTCATTTGAACAACCATACCCTAGCTGAAGGAGATCACTTTGAATTGGCGGACCTAGACTTTCAAGTCTATTTAACTGCCGGCCATACTGAAGGCCATATCTCTTACCTGCATGGTGATCATTTATTCTGTGGTGATGCGCTCTTTTTAGCCGGTTGTGGCCGTGTCTTCACTGGCGACTACCAGTCAGCCTATGAGGGTATCCAAAAACTTAAAAAACTGCCTGATAAAGTGAAGGTTTATGCGGGCCATGAATATTCACTCACCAATTTGAAATTTGCCAAGGATGTTGAGCCGGATAACATGGCGGTCGCTGGCAAAAGGGCTGAGCTTGAGCAAAAATTAAGCCAAGATAAGCCTAGCCTACCATCGACGATTGGTGAAGAGCATGCTTATAATCCTTTCTTCCATGCGGGCTCGGTTGACGCCTTTAAATCCTTACGCGATAAACGCGACCAATATTAATTATGCCAGTTGATGCCTTCTAGTTTTAGTAAATAACGCTTGGCGGCTAAGCCACCAGCATAGCCGGTTAACTGACCATCCTTGCCGAGAATACGATGGCAAGGGATGATAACCAGCAGGGGATTTTTAGCCACAGCCTGACCGACCGCTTGGCTGGACATACTAGCAAGGCCTCTTTTGCTAGCAATTTGCTTGGCTAGTTGACCATAGGAGCGCCATTGACCGTGAGGGATACTGGCAATTTCCTGCCAGACTAGTTTTTGAAAAGGCGTAGCAACTGGCAAATGATAGGCGATTTGGTCTAAGGCACTTGTATCTCCTAACCAATAGCGGTCTAGACCAGCTCGGGTTTGCTTAAATATGGGTAAACTATCTTCCTGAATACTCTGGTTATACCGGGCGAAGGGATAATTTTTCTGGTCATTGAGGTAGAGCCCTTGAAGCTGGTAGCCACTAGAAAAGGCCCAGAGGTCACCAAGTGGGCTAGTTATTTTAGTTTTGTACATAGGCCCTCCTATTAGTGTTTGCCTGTATTATAGCAAACCATATCTAGCCAGAGAAATTATTCGCAAGTAAGCTAACATTAAAAATACAAGATGTGAGATTTTAGCCTTTTAACTAGGCAGATATCAATATTTTTGTTAGAATTAACTTGGTAATAATAAATTTAAGGTCAGGCTAAATACCTTAGAGGAGGAATATCAATGACTTTTACTAAAGAAGAAAAAGTAGAACATTTACAGAATATTATTAAAATTAAAAGTGAAAATGACCACGAAGAAGAAGTAGCCAAGTATATCCAAGCCTTATTAGCTGAGCATGGTATTGATAGTGAGCTTGTCGAATATAAGCCAGGCCGGTCATCTTTAGTGGCTGATGTCAAAGGCCAAAAAGATGGTCAAGGAAAAATGCTAGTTGTGTCTGGCCACTTAGACGTGGTAGCAGCAGGTGATGAATCTGAGTGGACCTATCCACCATTCGCAGCCGAAATCCATGATGGTAAATTATACGGCCGGGGTGCTTCTGATATGAAGGCTGGCGTTATGGCCTTAGTGTTGTCAGCCATTGAATTAAAAGAGGCTGGTGCCCCGTTCTCTGGTACCCTACGCCTAGCCTTAACGGTTGGTGAAGAGATTGGCATGTATGGCTCTAAACAGCTAGTGGAAGAAGGCTATGCTGATGGGGCCAGTGGCTTTTTGATTGCTGAACCTTCCTCAACAGATTTAGTTATTAATGCCCATAAGGGGTCTATCCAGTATGAAATCATTTCTAAGGGTAAGGCTGCCCACTCTTCGATGCCAGAATTAGGAGTGGATGCCTTGCAGTTGATGGTTGATTATATTAATGCAACTAATAAAGATTTTGATGCAGCCTTTAACGCGGCAGGTGCTGAAAATGAGCAGTTAGGTCGGACCATTAATGTGAACACTGTGATTAACGGTGGTACGCAAATTAACTCAGTAGCTAGCAAGATTGTTTTAAAAGCTAACGCCCGGACTGTTCAAGAGGCAGGCAATGATTTAGTGGTTAAAATTATTGAAGATAATATTGCTAAATTAAATGCAGAGGGTCGTGGCGAATTAGAACTGAATATGCTGCAAAATAATCCATCTGCAGAATCCCAACCAGATAATGACTTGATTAAAGAAATTATTGCAGCCAATGATAAAGAAGTTAAAGTTGAAGTAATTATGGGTGCCACTGATGCTTCTAACTTTGGCCGTATTGATGGTGATTATGACTTGGCAATTTATGGACCTGGTGAGCTAGGAATTTCTCACCAAGTTGATGAGCATGTCGAGGTAGATGAATATTTATTAGCCATCGATCTGTATAATAAAATCATCCCTAATTACCTATCTTAGGTTGATAGATCTATTTGTAGCGATAAAAAATCCCTAGCAGTGTTTGGTCATTGCTAGGGATTTTTAGTTATTAGTTAGTAAGTTTTTGTATCCAGTTTAAGTAAACTTGTTCAAAAATTTCGATACACTGGTAGTAATCAGTTAAACTGATAAATTCATCTGTTTGGTGGGCCGAATCACCAGGGCCAAAGATAACAACGGCTGTCTTATCTAAGACCTTCATAAATTCAGCACAGTCAGTCGACCCATCCATAGCAGTTAGTTCACTATCTTGGTTTCTTACCTGGTCGACAACTTCTTTAAAGGCTTGAACAAAGATATGGTCAGCAGGGGTGGCGAGGGGGTAAAGATCGAGTAGACGCTTCACCTTAATATTGGCCTGATCATCCGCTGCCATGATTTGATCAGCTAGGTCAGTAAATATTTTGAGCATGACATCATGGTCCTGACTCGGAACGGTCCGCATATCAATAATGGCTTCGGCAAAGTCAGGCACTACATTGATTTGCTTACCACCGCTAAGGACATTAATTTGCATGGAGGATGGCCCTAATTGTTCATCATGGTAGTCTTCAGGGTGATAGGCCTTCCGAGCTGCCTCTAGGTAGTCTAGGAGTTTATGGTTGGCATTGATTCCTTGATGGGCTCTGGCTGAGTGGGCTGAAACACCAATGCTCTCTATTGACAGGCTATTAACGCCCTTGTGGGCAATAGCAAGCTGCATATTGGTAGGTTCGGCACAGACCAGGACATCGATTTCAGGGACCAGCCCCGCTTTAACTAATTGGCCAGCACCTTTTAAGCCTGTTTCTTCGTCTGCTGTAATAATAAATTGAATTTTTCCTTGCTTAGGATAGCCTGACTGGCGCAGGCGAATGACTGCCGCGATAGCTGCTGCTAGACCGCCCTTCATATCACAGGCACCGCGGCCATAGATTTTGCCGTCATGGACCTGGCCCGCAAAAGGAGGAAATTGCCAATCCTCGTCACCGACTGGCACGACATCAGTATGGCCTTCAATGCCGAATATTGGCCCGGCTTGGCCAGAGTCATAGACTGCTAATAGTTGGTCACGACCAGGACCATAGTTAACGCGCTGGCAAGTAAAATCATAGTCCTCAAGGAGGGGCTGGATAATATCAATTACTTGGGCTTCATTTTGGCCCCGGCTATCTACTTGCAGCATATCTTGAAGTAGTGTTAGCGCTTGTTCATTCGTCATAATAATCACCTTTCTAATCTTTACTTTTATTATGACCTCCATAAGGCTAACTTGCAATAAGAGATTGTTGGACTAGGGTCATATGTTCCTTCTCGAGCTTTTAAGGTATAATAAGATAAATATGACTAAAGGAGTGACGGGTATGAAAGTTGCAGATATCATGAAAATCCTTCAGGATGATATAGGGGTGGCAGTAATTGCCACAGCAGATGAAAGTGGCCAACCCCATGGTCGTTTTATCAATATCGGTGTCGCTAATGACCAAGGGGTTCTATTTATGACTAGCCCTGAGACTAATTTTTATCAACAATTAATGGCCAATCCCAAAATTGCCATTACTGGTTTAAATAAGGACGATTATTTAATCCAAACCATTCGTATCGAAGGCCAGGTTAAAGCGATTGGTCGGGACCGCCTAAAAGAAGTGATTGGTGATAATCCATATATTGATTATGTTTATCCAGAAGAAGACGCGATTGCTAGTGTGCAAGTTTTCCATATGTATGAGGGGCAAGGCTTTTATCATAGCCTAACCCAAGGCCACAAGTATCATTTTGATTTTAAAGCAAGCGAATAGGAGGCAAACATGGCAAGAAAAGTAGGTATTATTGGTATGGGTAATGTTGGTGCTGCTGTAGCCCACCAAATGATTGTAACTGGGTTAGTTGATGAACTGATATTGTTTGATGAGCGTGAAGAGAAGCTCCAGGCCGATGCCTTGGATTTTCAAGATGCCATGAATAATCTTGGCCACTTCACTAAGGTACGGACGAATGATTTTGCGGGCTTAAAGGATGCTGATGTGGTTATATCTGCCCTAGGTGATATTTCTCTATCAGCCAAACCACCTTACGACCGCTTCGGTGAGTTGAAGCGTAATCACGACCAATTTGACGTCTATGGCCCCAAGCTAAAAGAGATGGGCTTTGACGAGGTGCTGGTAGTGATTACTAATCCTAATGATGCGATTGCCACTATTTATCAAGAGAAGTCGGGACTGGCCAAGGAAAAGGTAATCGGTACCGGGACCCTGCTTGATACAGCCCGCCTTCACCGTGCGGTTGGTAAATTTTTTGATGTCGATCCACGCTCCGTTCAAGGTTATGCTTTGGGTGAGCACGGGGAATCTCAATTTACCGCTTGGTCGACAGTAAAGGTGCTCGACCAGCCCATTACCGACCTATTGGCTGACCAACCGGATTTAAATCTAGATGATTTAGAAGAGGAGACCCGCCAAGGGGGCTATACAGTTATTTTTGGTAAATACTACACCAATTACGGTATTGCAGCCGCGGCTTGTCGTTTAACGGCTGCGATTATTAACGATGCCCATGCCCTTTTACCAGTTTCAAATTATCGCGAAGAATACCAAGGCTATCTGTCTTATCCAGCTGTGGTTGGCCGCCAAGGTATTATTAAACAAGTTAAGTTGGCATTAACACCAGAAGAAGAAGCCAAGTTGCAACATTCTGCTGATGAAGTGAAGCGTAAGGCCCACTTAGAAATCGGTTCTGATAATGATTAAGCAAGTTGCTAGCCTAGCTGATATTGAGGCAACCATAGCGGCTAATGACCAGGTTCTAGTCTATTTAACTGGTCACAATTGTGGTATCTGCCAGGCTCTGCGCCCGCAGCTGGAAGAAGTAACGGCTAATTACCCAGACTTAGTGGTCATAGAGGCTAGTCTCAGTGACCTCCCGCAATTAGCTGGGGCCTTTATGGTCTTTACGATTCCAGTTGTTATGCTCTATGGTGCTGGCCAGGAGCGGGCGCGCTTTGCCCGGGTCGTCCCGCGGGCAGACTTGGTGGCCGCCTTAGACCAATTAAGCTATTATTGAAGGAGAGGAAGTGCTCATATGACCAAACATTTTTGTGTTGACTCAGATGGCTGTACCATTAATACCATGGTCTTTAAACACGAGGTCTTTATGGCCCCTAATGCTATTCGGATATTTAATTTATCTCAATATGTAGATGATATAGATGGTTTTTTAGCAGACTGGTCCCAAATTAACTTATACAGTCCACTGAGGGGGGCCAATCGTTTTGTCGCCTTGACGACCATGCTTAAGCGGGCTGGCTATCCGGATATGGAGAACTTGCTAGCGTGGGTAGATCAAAGTGGCCAATTATCCATGGATAGTTTGGCTCAAGCTATTGAAACTTATCAATCCGATGATCTCAAAAAAGCCTACCAATGGTCTATGGAAACCAATCAGGGTATTGCTGATTATCATGCGGATGATTATAAGGCCTTTGTAGGGGCCCGGGCTGGCCTAAAAGCGCTGAGCCAGGTTGGTCAAGTTTACGCTGTGTCAACCTCTAGCCAAAAGACTATTCAAGCTGAGTGGGTTGAGAATCAGTTAGATGAATTTACTGATGCCTACTATTGCCAAGAAACAGGTTCTAAGCCGGCCACAGTCCAGATGCTCTTAGACCAGGGTAATGATGTTAGTGATATTTTGCTTTTAGGCGATTCGCCTGGCGATTTAAGAGCAGCTGAGAGCAAGGGCATCGCCTTTTATCCAATATTGGTTGGTCGTGAGACGGAAAGTTGGGCTCATTTCTTAGATTATGCTTTAGAAGCCTTTTTAAATGGTAGCTACGACCAAGCTCGTTACACAAGGGCTTTTAAAGATAATCTTAACTATGAGGAGGACTAGTGATGGCAGACCAGGCGCGAATTGACCGCATTAAAGATTTGGAGGCCAAAGCAGACCGCCTCAGTCAGGCTATAGCCGATTTAGAAGGCCCCCTAGCAGCCTATCTAGCGGTGTCAGCAGAAGGCCAGGAATTAGTCGATTATTATGAAGGCCCTTTGTGGCAGGCGGATTGGCAAGCCGATCAGGATGGGCAAATTCCCAGCGATTTAAAGCGGGGGATTTTATCGGAAGATGGCCTCTATAACCTTCTGGGAGAGAACGACCAAATTTTAGCTGATATGGCTGATGCTGTGGCTCAATATCATGTTGGTCAGTAAAACTAAGAAAAATTTATAATCTAAAAAAAGCCTGGGCATAAGTCCCAGGCTTTCGCTTTTATACGAATATTAGTGGCATAGTTGGGTTCAGAGCGCTTCTTGTCACACCCTTTTATTCGGGTTCGACTTGGCAGGCATGAAGTCACTTCAGAAATTAGTCTCAATAGCTTGTAGCTATTGGCCTAATTCCTTCCAGTGATTCATTACTGAGCGCCAAGTCTCGCACCCTTTTAGTCGGGCTCCAAAAAGCTGAACTGAAGTCGTTTCACTAGACTGACTCAATATCTTTCAGATATTGGTCTGCCTAGTTCCAACGATTCAGTTCAAAGCGCTTCTGGTCACACCCTTATTTAGTCGGGTTCGGTCTGGCAGAACTGAAGTCCTTTCATAAAATCCGATACAATATCTGCGAGATTGATCGTCTTTTATTCCAAGAATTCAGTTCTAAACGCCAGTCCTCGCACCCTTATTTAGTCGGGTTCGACTTGGCAGGAATGAAGTCACTTCAGAAATTAGTCTCAATAGCTTGTAGCTATTGGCCTAATTCCTTCCAGTGATTCATTCCTGAGCGCCAGTCCTCGCACCCTCTTTTTTGGACTAGTTATTTTTCAGAGAGGTTGGCCATAACCAGTTTACCCGGTCATTTTCTGCATTAATTTCTTGGATACGGGCTTTCAGGTCATCAGACTGGTAGACAGCGACCAAATCTTTGGCCCATTGGCTATCCGCTTCATCTGCGCGCGTAACTGCCTGTAATTCTAGGTCTGGCAGCATATCTTCCTCTAACAGGGCATCAGTTGAAGACATGCCGGAGTCATAAAAGGTTGAGCCAGGGATAATACCATAGGCTGCGTCCTCTAGGTTACGAGGGATAATAGCTGGTTTGACAAAGCGGAATTCAACGCCTGCCTTATTTTCAATAATATCATTTTCGGTGATATCCATTGGCTTGACATTAGGGTCAAGGCTGATCCAACCTGCTTTCTCTAACAAGAGCATAGACCGGGTAATGTCAGCAGGATCATCCGAAACCGCTACAATATCACCAGGTTGAACCTGGTCTAGGCTGTCTTTGGTACCGCCAAAAATGGCTGTTGGTACGGTTGGAATAGGTGTTAAGCCAACTAAATTACCACCGGCTTCTTCATTATAATTAGACATGTAGAGCGTATGTTGCTCCACATTGAGGTCCATAGAACCTTCGTCAATGGCGACATTAACCCGTTGCAAGTCATCAAAATCACGATTTTCGATCGTATAGCCCTGGGCTTCTAAAACAGGTTTCACTTCATTCAAGAAGAGTTCACTGTAAGGGCCGGGAGAAGTAGCAACTCGGATAATTTTTGTGTCGTCGATATTACTAGCCCCTTGTTTATTCGTCTGGCCACAAGCCGTTAGCAGAAGACTGGTTACTAAGGCTAGGCCTAGCCATTTAAGCTGTTTTAATTTCATATATAAAACCCCCATTTATTTCATACTTACATTATACAAGTATGAAAGCGACCTGACAATTAATATGTTGTTATTTTCATGCATGACTAAGTGAGACCGTGATATGATAGGTTAAAAGAAAAGGTTAAGGAGATAGTGATGTTTAATTTTACTACCATTAAAGCAAATTTTAACCAGTACCTACAGATACGTCATGACCTCCACCAGCACCCAGAAGCTTCACTGCATGAGGACTGGACGGTGGCCTATTTAAAAAAATGCTTAGCCAAATATGACTTAGAAATTAGAGATGTGCCGGCAAGTAAATCCTTTATTGCGATTCTGGATACAGGCCGGCCTGGTTTGACTCTGGGCCTACGCACCGATATGGATGCGCTACCCATCCAGGAAGCCCAGAAGAATCTGGTTCAGGCTAAAAAAGTGCATTCCCAAGTGGCTAATTTGATGCATGCTTGTGGCCATGATGCTCATATGGCAATACTAATGGGCACAATTGACCAAATTAATGGTTGCCGAGACCAACTATGTGGCCGTTTTATTTTTATTTTCGAATCTGGTGAAGAGGTGGCTGGCTCAGTTGGCCAGGTGGTCGATTTCTTAGCCGATTACCAGCTAGACTATATTTATGGTAACCATGTTTATAATGAACTTGAAGTCGGTAAATTGGCCTTAGATGCCGGACCGGTGATGGCAGGAGGGTCATCTTTTGGCTTAGTTTTCCATGGTAAGCCTGGCCATGGCTCTCGCCCAGATTTAGCTATTAATCCACTTTTCTGTGGGATAGACTTTTTAAATAGTTTGGCCGTGGCTTGGGCCAACCAACTGCCAGTTGATCAAATTGCTACTTTGGGGATTACACAGTTTCATGCGGGTTCGGCTAATAATGTCTTTCCGGACCAGGCTTATATTGGTGGTTCCATTCGCTTTTTTGATAAGGAAGTGGGCCAAGCAGCCTTTGCTCTGGTTGACAAATTAGCCCAGCACGCGGCAGCAATGCACCAGTGTCAGTATGAAAAAACTGGTGACGGGGCTTGGTCAAATCCGGTGATTAATGATGCTAATTTAGCTAATCAGGTGGGTCAAAAGCTGGAGGCGATAAAGCCAGGCCTTATCCAGCAAGATGTGGTCTGGTATGCGTCAGAGTCTTTCGCTGATTATCAAGCCTTAGCCCCCACGCTCTTTACCTTTGTAGGGATTAAAAATGATGGTCTAGGATCGGGAGCTGCCCACCATACACCTGAGTTTGACCTTGATGATGAGGCCCTGGTTTATGGCATCGCGGGGATGTTAGCTTTTGCTAGTCTTAACTGGCTGAAGGACTAAATAGGGTGCGAGACTCGGCGTTCAGGCATGGACAACTGGAAGGCATCAGACCAATATCTGAGAGATATTGAGTCAGCCTAGTTTGCGATGTGACAGCCAGTTTAGCTTATCGGCAGCTGACTATACTGACAATGTTCATATAACAGCGAAAGCCTGTGACTTTAGTCACAGGCTTTTTGGTTATGGTTAATTTGACTTATTGATAAAAATCAATTCGTTGGCTGAGCCAGTAGATAATAATGCCACCTAGCCCCATGGCAATAAATTCAGCCGTGGCCATAGACAAATAGAGTGTCCAAAAGGCTTGGTCAGCACCTAAAAATTTAACCAGTAGGGCAATGGTAAACATAGAGCTAGCAAAAATAATATTGAGCACGAGGTATTGGACGCCCATAAGATTTCCATTGAATTTGCTATAGCGTGCCAGCCCACCAGCAATCACTTTGGCCAGCCAGCGCCCTAAATATAGAAAAATAAAAGTCCCAGCACTGCCGACAACCATATCCCAAGGCCCATAAGCAAAATAGTTAACGATAAAAACACCTAGAGTAAGGGCGGGAATATATCGTTTGTTGTAAAGGGCTAAAAAGTTTAGACCTTCTGAAAACCTAAGTTGCAAACCAGCTAGGGATATTGGGGCCATAAAAAGCGTAAGCACCACATAAAGGGCAGCTACCATGGCCATTTTAGTGAGGTCGAGCGTTGTCCAGGACGCTTGGGTTTGAGTATTCATTTATCATTCTCCTTTATAGTCAATGCTATTATTTCCTACGACCAAAGGACAAAGAGTGGCTAATCCACTGAAGAATCGTAGGGTTACTGGCCAGTAACGTGGTTATTATAGCTAACTTTATTGGCGGTTGTAAAGTCTCAGCCTAAAATTAAGGGCAAGTATTTAATGTTGGCTTGTTGAAAACGGATTAAGCGTCTATAATATGAGGCATGTATTAAAAAAGAATTAAGAAAAGAGGTTTTATTATGTCATCTTCCTTAACAGCTGGCCGAGACTGGCGTTTACACGCCTTGGTCTTTGTCAGTTCAATTGTTGCTGAATTAATTGGACCTGTTAGGGTGCCTTTAGGTCGTTTTTCCTTCACCCTTGCACCCTTGATTTGGTCCATGATTTTAATGGCAGTGATTTATATAGCTCCTAAAAAAGCGGTGTTATCAGAAAAGAATGTTGGTCATGCCGCTACAGCCATGGCCTTAGCTGGTGGGCTTTTAATGGCGAAACTTGGTGTTTCTTCAGGCGCTTCTCTAAATGAAATTCTGGCAGCCGGTCTACCAGTGGCCTTACAAAATTTAGGGGAAGGATTCTCTTCTCTGTTTAGTTTACCCTTAGCCATTTTAGTTTTTGGTATGTCGCGAGAAGCGATTGGCATGACCTTTGGTGTTAGTCGGGAAGCTAATGTGACTTTAATTAGTGAAAAGTATGGGGCCGAATCAGCTGAATTTAGGGGCGTTATGGTTAATTATATTGTGGGAACGGTCTTTGGCGTTGTAGCTGTTTCCATGCTAGTGTCTTTCCTATCGACACTACCCTTTATTTCGCCACGTAGCCTTGCATTAGCCTCAGGAATCGGGTCAGCTTCCATGATGGTTGGCGGTTTAGGTACTTTAATTGAAAATTATCCGGACCAGGCCCAGGTACTAGAAGCCTATGCTGCTGCCTCTAATGTTGTTTCAACAGTTATTGCTATTTATACATCATTATTTATTGGTCTCCCCTTTACTGAATGGTGGTATAAGATGTTAAAGGGAGGTAAACAAAATGACTAAGCAAAATTTTGGTCATCAGATCCTTGATTGGTTACTCATACTAATCATTACTAGCTTAACAGTATTAGTTTGTAACCTAATCGGGGGGGCAGACCTAGTCGGTTCTCTACCCGGTCTAGCCTGGCTGTTCTTCTTTACGTTGGCAGGATTTGTAGTGAAACCACTGATACCACTTGATATTCCTGCTGTGGCTTATATTACCTTATTTGCTATTTTATTCTCTATGCCTTGGAGCCCCTTATCTAATCAAGTGATTAGTGCAGTTGACCAGGTTAGCTTGCTAGCTTTATGTACACCAATTTTAGCCTATGCTGGTGTCACTATTGGCCACGACTGGGATGATTTCAAAACCATTGGTTGGCGTGGGGTTCTTGTCTCTATTTTGGTAATTATTGGTACTGTTTTGATGTGTGTGATTTTCTCAGAAATCCTATTTAGAATATTTTAGGAGGTCATTTTAATGGATATTATAAAATTAGCCCAAGCCGAACAAGCAGCTCTAGTTAAGTGGCGTCGTGATCTCCACCAATGTCCGGAACTAGGTTTAGAATTACCCCAGACCGTAGCCTATATCAGCCAGCAACTAGATGATTTAGGTATTTCTTATGATGCTTCCTATGTTAATGGCAATGCGATTGTGGCGCTCATCGAAGGTCAAGGCGACCCGGCTTGGTCAGGACCAGACCGCGTATTAGCTATGCGTGCTGATATGGATGGTTTACCAATTCAAGAAGCGACCGGCCATGACTTTGCTTCTAAAAATAAAAACATGCATGCTTGTGGCCATGATAGTCACGTGGCTATGCTACTTGCCGCCGCTAAAATTTTGCAAGCTAATCGGTCAGCCTTTGCCGGGACAGTAAAATTACTTTTTCAACCGGGAGAAGAGTACCCAGGTGGCGCTGAGCCGATGATCAAAGAAGGGGCCATGGAAAACCCTCAGGTGACCATGGTGACTGGTTTCCATGCTGGCCATATTGATCCTAATACACCAGCTGGTAAAATTGGCTATTGTCAGGGACCTATGATGGCTTCCATGGACCGCTTTCTCATTGAGGTTAAAGGACAGGGCTGGCACGGCGCCTACCCAGAATCTTCGCGCGATCCGATTGCAGCCGCCGGTCAATTGATTACAGCCATCCAAACCATTAAAAGCCGTAATATAAAAGCAACCACACCGGCTGTGGTTTCAATTACTCGGGTTGAGGGTGGTTATAATCAGAATATTATCCCTGATAAAGTTGAGTTAGAGGGGACAGTGCGGGCCTTTGACGACCAGGTGCGCAAGAAAATCGCTAGTCGTTTACAGGAAATTGCTACTGGCATTGGCCAGGCTATGGATGTTGATTGCCAATTAACCTACGACTACAAATATCCTGCTGTTATTAATGACCCTCAGGCTAGTCAAATCCTGACGGCCTCCTTAAAAGACCTATTTGGTCCGGATAAGCTACATGAATTAACTGATCCTTTAATGGGGGGCGAAGACTTTGCCTACTATCTCAAAGAAGCACCAGGCGCCTTCTTCTTCTTGGCTAACCCGGGCTTGATAGATGGCAGTTTCCATGGCCACCACCATAGCAAGTTCGATATTGATGAAGACCTTATGTATATGGGGACAGCCGCCTTTGTTAAAATGGCGCTTGACTACTTAAAAGCCAAATAGCAGTTAATAATTGTAGAGGTTCTACTAAAGTAGTATAATTTTGTTTGTAAACGTTGCAAAAGTCATTGAATGGAGGAAGCTTATGTCAGTAGAAGAAAAAGTTGCTTTAGTTACTGGTGCTGGTTCAGGAATCGGCCGGGCGATTGCCAAACGCCTAGCAAGTGATGGTTTTAAAGTGGCAGTCGCTGATTTGGACGAGAAAACAGGTCAAGAAACTGTCGATCAAATTGCCGACCAAGGTCAGGAAGCTAGCTTTGTCAAAGTGGACGTTTCAGACCGCGACCAGGTTTTTGCAGCCATTGCACAAACTGCCGATAAATACGGCCGCTTTGATGTCTTGGTTAATAATGCTGGTTTAGGACCAACGACACCAATTGACACAATTACTCCTGAACAATTTGAAAAAGTTTATGCCATCAATGTTGGTGGTGTTTATTGGGGCACGCAAGCAGCCGTTGAACAATTTGATAAATTTGGTAACGGCGGTAAAATCATCAATGCAACTTCTCAAACAGGCGTTGTTGGTAACCCTAACCTTGCGCTTTATGCAGGTACCAAATTTGCCGTTCGTGGTATTACCCAAACGACAGCCCGTGACCTAGCAGAGAAGAATATTACGGTTAATGCTTATGCACCAGGTATCGTTAAGACGCCAATGATGTTTGATATCGCCCACCAAGTTGGTAAAAATGCCGGCAAGGATGATGAATGGGGTATGCAACAATTCGCTAAAGACATTACTTTGGGTCGCTTGTCAGAACCAGAAGATGTAGCTGCTGCAGTATCCTTCCTAGCAGGACCAGATTCTAACTATATTACTGGTCAAACAATTATTGTTGATGGTGGTATGCAATTCCACTAATTAGCTTATATAGGTTTATAAGCGATAATTAAAAATCCTGGCGTCTTTGCGCCAGGATTTTTTGTTATTTGAATGTATTTTTAACAACTCTAAAGCCATTATTAGAAGTAGAGGATGTGGCTGAGTTATGGTTACGGCCAGCTAAGCGATAGCGACGACAGTAGGAAGGATGGCAAAGGAAGGAACCGCCTCTTTGGGCGTAATCAGCTTGACTATAGTCTCTATGATTAGTGACAATTTCTTGGGTAGAGTGTTGGTTAAAGTAGTCTAAGTCCACTGGTGCCGGGTTGGCACACCATTCCCACACATTGCCAATCATTTGATAGAGACCATAATCATTAGCCGGAAAGGCCTTGACGGGGGCAGTGCCTAAGTAACCATCTGCTAGGCTATTCGTATTGGGAAAGTCACCCTACCAGAGATTAGCCATATGTTGGCCGTTAGGCTCTTTATCATCGCCCCATGGAAAGGTTAGTCCCTCTTTACCCCCACGACCAGCATATTCCCATTGGGCTTCGGTAGGTAAATCCAGATTGGCCCACTGACAATAAGCTAAGGCATCATTGCGAGAAACATGGGTCACAGGATGGTCCATACGCTTAGCAATACTAGACCCCGGTCCTTCGGGCATGCGCCAAGAGGCTTGAGGCACTTCTAGCCACCAGGTCGATCCACCTGGACTAGGGAAGTGGTCTCTTTGGTCAGCTGGAAGAAGTAAATAAAAGACATAGGATCTACCATAGCGCTCAGCATCTGTTAAGTAACCAGTAGCCCGGAAAAAATCAGCAAAGTCTTGATTGGTGACAGTGGTATCGCTAATGGCAAAGTCTGCTACAGTGATTAAACGACTCGGCCCCTCCAGGTCGGGGGCAAAACCGGTCTGGTCATCAGCCCCCATCAGGAATTGGCCGCCCTTAATATTAACAAAATCCATTTTAACCTTCCTTTCTGGTCGTGATTAAAGTAATAGCATCGAGTAGGCGAAAAGTACAGTAAATAGTAATAAGCCGATAAAACAAGTCATCCAAATGATACGACGCTTGGATACCCTGGCACCATCTCTGGCTTCTTTAAATTGGTCTTTAAGGAAGCGTACCGTAAATAAATAATCTACCCAAGCATATAAGAAAGCAATAACTGCTAACAGTAACAGGACTAGGGCAACAGCAAAAGCGTAGTGGCCATAGCTGGTGTTTTTTAGGGCAGTACCGATGGCAAAACCAGCTGAGCCGATAGAAAAACCGGTGCGAATCCAGGCAAGAGCATTACGTTCACCAGCCAAAAGTGTGCGCTTGAAGGCAAAAACAGTGCGCTCATCAGCTAAATCGGTGCGGATTTTGGCGAGTTGGTCAGACAGGGATTGAATTTCTTCTTCTTGGTCCTTGATGGCTTGGTCTTGTCGCTTATTAATATCATCCGTTCTTGACAAAATCATTCTCCTTTATTGGTTACTCTAACTATCTATTTTAGCAAAAATTTGGCTAGCAAACTGAACAAGAACTGTTCCGATAGAAGAAATCACAACAATAATCATAAGGACATCTGGATTTTGAAAGTTGGTTGAGGCGAGCAACATCGAAATACCAGCATTTCTCATCCCGGTCATTTGGGCAGCTATTTGTTGCTTACCTTCAGAGCGACGGAAGAAAATAAAATAACTAGCCACCATAATTAAAATATTCATGACAGCTGCATAGGCTAGCGTACCAGTACCAAGTAGACCGATGATTTGTGGGATATTGGCGATGATATTACCATAGATAACAATGTCAAGCATAATACTATTCGCTGGGGCGATATAAGCCTGAATTTTCTTAGCCGTGGTGCTAGAAAAGTAATTAATGGCTAAGCCAATTAAGAGTGGTATTAAAATGCTTTGGGCAATATTCGCAAATAGTTGTCCAATTGGGACTGACAAGCCATCAATGAAGAAGGGCATGGCCACTGGTAAGAAAATCATCATCACGACAACCATGACCAACATCACCACACCACCAAATTTATCGTCGTTATCAGCCGCATCGATAAAGGCAACCGATACGGGTGCGCCACAGGTCATAAAATAGAGGAGAAAACCAGCCTCAATGGCAGCCGGGGCTCCAATGAGTGGTAGGGTCCAGTGAATCAAAAAAGGGACAAGTAGGTAATTGATAGCTGCCAAACCGGCCATATAACGCCAATCTTTTTTGACAGTTTGCCAGACTTGACTCAAATCTTGAGAGAGGCCGACATTTAATACTAAAAGAAAAACAAAAATAGGCAAAATAAAATCTGTAATACTGCTAATTATATTAAGTAAAAAGTCTATGATTGTTGACATAGAATACCACCTTTCAAAAATTAAATTAATCTTAACAATAAATGTTTACTTAACCAAATAAAAAACATTTTAGGATAATGGTGGAGTTTATGTTAGGCAAATAGATTAGGAAGAAGTCGAAAAAAAGAGGGTACGAGACTCGGCGTTCAGGCATGGCCCACTGGAAGAAATCAGACCAATATCGCAGATATGGTATCGGGTTTTGGGAAACGCATGCCAGCCCTGACTTTTCGAACCCGACTATGCTGATAATATTCATCTAATATTAAGAGCCTGGGACTTATGTCCCAGGCTCCTGGTATACGGCTATTAATCTAAATATTCTTGGTGTTTATTTAGCCAACCATAGGCTAAACCGATGCAGAGGCCGCCACCAACAAAATTGCCTAGGAAGGCCAGTAGCCAGTGTATTAAGATGCTTGTTACTTGGAAATTATCGACAACTTGTGGTTGAGTAAAGGCAACTAAAGAGAAAGACCCGAAGTTGGCGATAACGTGTTCAAAGCCAAAGTAGGCGAAAATAAAAATCACACCGATTATATAGATAATCTTAGCGGCATTTTCTTTAATGCGTAGGGAGCCAACAATGGCAATATTCACTAAAATATTGGCTAGGATAGCATCAAAGAAGACTAGCCCCCAGGCCTTATCAATTTTAGTTTGGACACTGTAAAAAAGATAATGGCTATCGTCAATTTGATTGAAGATAGCAGTTTGACTTAGAGCCCAGGCTATTACAACCGAACCCAACAAGTTCATAGTGGTACATGTTAACAAGACTTTGACCTGGTCACCGATACTAATCGAACCGCGACCAGTGGCATAGCTGGTATACATCATATTAGAAGTAGCCAGCTCGGCATTCATCATAATAATCATTACTAGCCCCCAGGGGAAGAGTAGGGCATAGGCAATTTTAGCGATAGCAGGATCCAGGTGGTAAAGATTATTGGCAATCATCATTGCCACGGCCGTACCAAAAGTTAGGAAAATACCCGCAAATATCGCTCTCAGGCAATAAGAGAGAGGGCTAGCAACTAGGAGCCCTACCTTTTTCTGGGCAGCCTTATCAATTAATTCATTCATGGTAAACCTCCAGATATATTGTTAGGGCTATCATATCAAATTTACTAGTTGAAAACAGTAAATAACAAAATTTTTCTGAAAGGGCTTTTATTTATAATTGCAAATAGGTTACATTTTGTTACAAATGTGTTACAATATATATGTAATCAAACAGATAAAGGGGAGGACCATCATGAGAAAACATTTAGCCCTTATTATTATTAGCTCCCTAATAGCCGCAGGATGCGCTCAGGCGGCGCCTCTTGGTCAAATGACCACAAACGATCAACCAACCAGCGTAGATTTGCTAGGTCAAAACCAGGCTAACAAAGAAATGAGTCAAGCTGCACACCAGACAGATCAAGTATCGACATTTAGTGAGCCTGTTAAACAAGACCAACTTGTTAGTCATAATAATCAAACCAGCCAGTCAGTAGATAGTCCTGAAGTGCCTTCAGCGCTAACACCAGCAGTTGATGAACCGTCAAGTCATTTAGCCGGGCACTACCAATCTTATGGTTCAAGTGAAGCTGATGTTGAAAATGAGAATCAGCATGTTTCTGATACACTACCAGCAGACCATGAATCTGACCAAGCCGTAACTGAAACTAGCCAAGTAGATCAGCCAAGTGCTCAAGAGGAGACAGATTATATCATTACAACCCCTATCGATGAATACACGGTTCAAGAAGAGGTTAGACGTGATAATCCAGATGCTAGTGTGGCTAATCTGGTAGAAATTAGGCAACGAGATTTAACTAGCGGCCAGGTGACTCAGGTTTTAGATCCAATAACAGGCCAATGGCAGGCTGTTGAATAATCACTGACTGTTTACTTATTGTGAATTACTGAAGCATATGGAAGGGGCTGTGACTTATGTCGCAGCTTTTTATTTTGACACACTTTCTTACGGATATTTTTAAGTTAAAATCAAGCCTATGCTTATCCACTCCATGATATAATTATAGAAACTAAAGGAGCGATTAGATGAAAAACAACTGGATGAAAGAATTATTAATTAATGTATTGATAGTAGTGGTAACCTTTGCAGCAGTATTTTTATTATTTAAATATGTAGCGGGACCGGTCCGGGTATCGGGACAATCTATGGAAAGTTCATTCCAGGATGGTGACCGTTTACTAGATGCCCAGCTAACTGATATTTCGCATTTTGATGTCGTGGTTTTTGATGCCCCGGATGGTAGTGGCGATAAGTATATTAAACGGGTTATTGGCCTGCCTGGTGACCATATTGCCTTTAAAAACGATGTCTTATATTTAAATGGCCAACCCTATGAAGAGCCCTATATTGATAAGTCTCTTAACCCAACTGACGGACCGAATACTTTCGATTTTGATCTCGCTCAGTTAACTGGTAGCAGTCAAGTGCCAGAAGGGAAGGCCTTTGTCATGGGAGATAATCGCCAGAATTCCAATGACTCACGTTATTTTGGCTTTATAGACCTAGACCAATTAAGTGAGATTAAGTATGAATTTTGGCCGACTGATGATTTTGGCAGTGTGCCTAACTATGAGATTCAAAGTGGGCAAATTGTGGCTGAGTAACTTAGCCCGTCCTGCTAGTCATACGTGTTAAACAATGCTAAATACAGAAAAAAGCTGAGACTGGCGCCGGCCTCAGCTTTTTTTATTTAGGAAGTTTAACAAGACTAGTGCTTGGGTGATTGCTGGTTTAAGCCTGGTCTAAAAGAATATTTTTTTATCTCCCTTCCTATGCTAAGATAAAGCATAAGTGAAGGGGGTTAACCAATGAAAGAGAAGTATTGTTTTAATTGCGGTCAATCATTACCACAAGCTGCTAAATTTTGTCCGTCCTGTGGCATCGAGCAGCCGCCACTAGATGATAGCCAGCAAGAGGCTCAGATAAATACTGAGTTGATTACAGACGATAACGCTCAAAGTCAAGTTCAAGTCGGTTCAGTGGCGGCTACTACTGACAGCCAAGCGAGTGAGCCAGTAAGTGGCGGAGACAAAATTGATAATCAGGAATCAGCCAGGACGACTAAAGCACCCATTTTTAGTGTGAATACCGATCAATTGAAGGAAGAGCTAGCTGAGCTGAATTTCAAAGATGAGAATAAACGTTATCTGCAAGATTTTTTAGCTAATAATTTAACTTTAGTTTTAGCCAGCTTTGCCTTAGTTATTTTTACTTTTATTATTTTTAATCGCGCTGTGGGCGTCATTGTTGCCTTGGGGCTAGCTGGTGGCATTTATGTATTAGCCGTTAAAGAAAAGGGCAAGACCAGCCAGCTGAATGATCGTATTATCCAAGCTAGCCAGCAGGGGGCTAAAAACCTGCAGGAAGGACAAAAGTCCCTCCAAGACCAGCTGGCTAGTCGCCATAAGCAAGCAAGTAACCAAGTTAGGTCTAAACACCAAACCAAGTCTAAACAAGCGACAAAGCCCTGGTTTATTGCAACCATTGTAGCTAGTTTCTTAAGCATGTATGGTTATATAGCCAGAGGCTTCCAAATTTTTTCAACAGCGAGTCTTAATGATATTATTACGACAACAATTGAAAGTCTCAACCGGCTAATCGATATTACTAGTGCCGGTAACCATTATTTTCAATCGACTAGGGTAGCAGACCTATTGGCAACAGCTAAACTTGGACGGACAGCACTCCAGGTTTTTTAACCTAGGTATGATATTTTTACCAATTGTGACGATATTAGCTGTAGTGCTTAAAAAAGCAGGCTGGGCCTTCCTAAGTGCAAGCTTACAGCTGTTACTAGCCTTGGCTGCGCTTATATTTTTGACCTATTTAATCTCTACTGGTCTAGGAGATAACGTCCTTGCTTGGTTGAGTGATTTTAGCCTTGATAACTTAACCGCAACCGGCTACGCTTTAATTATTGGCCTTTTATTAGCACCAATTGCTAGCTTATTAGCGATTTTGAGCAAAAAAAATTAGTCATATAAAACTGACATACTGCTACTAACCATTAGTGGTGGGTAAGTAAGACTGACGAAGGGCCTTAGGAAGTGACTTTTGTAGCAAAAACCGGCTGATATCTTTTGAATATCAGCCGGTTTTTTAGGAAACACCACCAAGCGAGGGTGCCAGGGCTCAACTTTTTATTAGGCGCGTTTTTGCCGCTAGCCAATTACCTAAAGTTCCTCTGTCTCAATGGCCTGCCAAAAATCTTCAACGGCTTGTCGGCTCGTCAGGACTGGTACATGGCCATGAACATATTGTTGGTAGGGGATATTTTGAATGTCTGCGATATAAGCAAAAAATTCTTCGGGACGATAACCACCGTCAAGTTCATAAAAGTTTCCTGAATCAGCGTCGCCGACAAAAAGCACCTGGTCTTCTTCTACAAAGATAACGACACCATCGTCAGTGTGGGGGTTTTCCTTACGTTCAATCTTAAGATGAACACCGCCTAGGGAGAGGTCCAGCCGGTCTTGATAGCTGATGCGAGCTGGGGCTACTTGAATATTTTCCGGATTATCATATTCGACCAGCATGTAGTCGTGGCAAAATTGGGCTTCAATCCCCTGGTCCAGCCGATCTTGCATGGCTTGTGGAGTCCAAGACCATTCAGCCATCTTGTTTAAAGTCTGATTAGTAGCTGCTTCAGCTAGGCTAATCCCGCCTTGGTCATGGAAGGCCTGGATGCCAAAGGTATGGTCCCAATGCCAGTGGGTAATGAGGGCGAGCTGGGGCTTGATGAGACCAGCTGCTTCAATCGCTTCAAGCACACTTTCCAGGTGGTCGGCTGAGTTGCCGCAATCAATTAAGACAGCCAGGTCTTCACCGCAAACATAGCCGATATTTGGTCGATCTCTTGTTGGGTCGGTGGGATAAATATAAACGTGGGGAGAAATTTGTTGTAAGGTCATGCTTCCTCTTTTCTAGGCCTGGGCCAAAATCTGGTCGAGTTGGTCAGCATCAAAGTGACTGACAGCTAATTTTAAAATATCTAGGGCGGCTTGGTAGTCACTTAGGCTAGCCATAGTCTGGTGGCCATGAATATAGCGGGCACAGACACCAATAACAGATGCGGGAATCCCTTGATTGAGCACATGGGCCGCGCTAGCATCAGTACCACCCTTGGAAAAGAAGTACTGGTAACTTACTTGGGCTTCATCAGCTAGGTCGCGCAGATAATTGATGAGGCCAGCGTGGCTGATGAGGCTAGGATCTTGCATGCGGAGTAAAAATCCTTGCCCCAGTTGTCCTTGAGCTTGGGGGTTGCCATCTAGATCATCAGCTGCTGAACAGTCAACAGCCAGAAAGACGTCGGGTTGGTAGTGGCGGACTGCCCCTTGGATACCGCGGAGACCTACCTCTTCTTGAACAGAGGCACCAACGATGAGGTTACAACCTAGTTCTTGGCCAGCTAGCTCTGCTAATAGTTCGCTAATCACACAGAGGCCATAGCGGTTATCCCAAGCTTTGGCGATAAAACGGTCGGGATTGGCACTGAGGATGGTTTCGACCTGGGGCACAATAGGGTCTCCTATCTGGACACCGTATGATAAGGCTTGGTCTTGACTAGTAAAACCAGCATCAAAGCGGATATCCTCTATTTGTAACTGGCCGCTTTGCTTGGTCTGTCTTAGTAGATGAGGAGAAACGGCGGTAGAGATACAAGGATAGTCAGCTTGCCTGGTCTGCAGCGTGAAACGCTGGGCTGAGACCACGTAAGGATTCCAACCACCCAGTGGCACCACTTCTAAAAGTCCATTACGCTTAATTTGTTTGACCATAAAACCGACTTCATCCAGATGGGCTGCAATCATCAGGGTGGGCTTATGATTATTTAAATCTCCCTTGATTGCAAATAGATTTCCTAGTGGTGATTGGTCAATTTGATCAACATAAGGGCTGATATGGGTGCGAAACAAGTCTCTTACCCGACCTTCGCGGCCAGATGTGCCTTGGACTTCAGTGAAACTTTTAATTGCTTGCCATCTTTGCTTGGACATATAAATTCCCCCTAGTCATTTATTAGTTATTTTAGCACAGCCAATCTATTTCGTGCAGCTAAGGGGATGGAATATGCTATAATTTAACAGAAGAGGAGATTATTTATGGTAACAGCTAATGAGATTGAAGAGATGAGCCGATTGTTTAAAATGGTGTCTTATCCTAGTAGAGTAGCTATTTTGTTCTTACTTAAAGAGGGACCCCATAGTGTGAATCAGTTGGTCGAAGGTTTAGATATGGAGCAGTCTGCAGTATCCCACCAGTTGCGTTTACTAAAGGATGCCCGCCTAGTTAAGTCACACCGGGAGGGTAAATCGCAAATTTATGAACTAGATGACCTGCATGTCTTCTCTATTTTAGAGCAAAGTCTAACCCACATCCGTGAACGTTAATAAAAAGTAACGATATTAAGCTCAAACGTTAAGAAAGGAAGTTAATTTATGAAAGTTGTTTTAGCAAATCCTGCTGGCCAAACTAAACAGGTAAAACTGGGCCTATCTTGGACCGCCTTTTTCTTCGGTGCTTTTGTACCATTATTTAGAGGCAATTGGAAGTGGTTCTTTATTATGCTAGTGACTAATATTGTCTTGGGAATCTCTGCTGGTAGTCTAATTGGTGACAGTGGCGGTTTTGTTGGCTTTTTAGTTAATTTAGTGTGGCTGTTCTTTTATAATAAGTGGTATGTTAAAGACCTCTATAATGACGGCTACCGGGCGGTAACACCTGAGGAAGACGCCTTAGTAGAAGATTTTATTAGTTAAAAAGGGTGTGAGCTTTGGCGCTTAGACGAGAATCTTTGGAAGCCCAGGCAAGCAATATCGCAGATATTGTCTGGAGTGGGGTGAAAGGACTGCTGGTCTGCCAAAGCGAACCCGACTAAAAAAGGGTGTGACGAGCTGCGCTCTGAACTGCTGCACTGGAGTAAACTGTGATCATTATCTACAAGATAATGTGTCGCGGTTTGCGAAGTGACAGCCAGTTCAGCTGCTCGGAGCCCAACTAAAGGGTGTGAGGCTGGGATAAAATTCCCAGCCTCTTTCTTACTCTAGGAGTGAATGATGAAGATTTATATTGATGGCGATGGATCACCAGTTAAGGGAGAAACAGCCTACTTAGCAAATAAATATCAACTAGATTTAATTATAGTGACTTCAATCGACCATTATAGTCAGTCACCAATTTCAGACCAGGTTAAATACGTTTATGTTGATCAGGGCCCTGATGCGGCTGACTTCCGCCTGGCTGGTCTCGTGCAAGCGGGGGACCTAGTGGTTACCCAAGATTATGGCCTAGCGGCTATCCTCTTGCCGAGAGTTCGTGTTTTGTCCCAGGCTGGCTTTGAATACACGAGTGAAAATATTGAGGGTTTATTGGCGCAACGTTTTTATCACCACCAGGCCCGCCAAGCTGGCTACAAAACTAAGGGGCAAAAACCCTTTAGCCAGGCTGATCGGGATAAATTTAGTTATTTCCTTGAACAGGTGATTGACCAAGAGTTACAGCGGTAGACTTGATTTTTTATAAAATTGTACGATAATTTAAGGTATAGCTATTGAAAGGCAAGGTGATGGTATGAACCAAACCATTAAAGATTTTATCCAAACACATGAAGCAGAAATGATTGAGATGCGTCGCTATCTCCACCAACATCCTGAGCTATCTAATGAAGAATATGAAACGACCAAGTTCTTTGCTAGTAAACTCGATGAACTGGGTGTGCCTTACCGGACTTTAGAGCCAACTGGCGTAGTGGCTGAGATTAAGGGTGACCATCCAGGTAAAACTGTTCTTTTGCGGGGCGATATGGATGCTTTACCTGTTAATGAACTTAACGACCACCTGGATTATAAATCACAAAACGAAGGTAAGATGCATGCTTGTGGCCATGATAGTCACGTCTCTATGCTATTTTTAGCCCTAAGAGCCCTTAATGAGAACAAGGACTTAATTCATGGTACAGTGCGCTTTATCTTCCAGCCGGCTGAAGAAATTGGTATGGGTGCCAAACAAGCTGTTGAACAAGGCGTGCTTGAAGGTGTTGATAATGCCTTTGGTATGCATATTTGGACACCTGACCCAACTGGTAAGGTTTCAGTAGAAGCTGGTCCTTGCTTTGCAGCGGCTGACCGCTTTGAAGTGAAATTTACTGGCTTTGGTGGTCACGCGGCCCAACCACATATGACTAAAGATGCCTTGGTCATGGGGGCCCAGTTTGCGGCTAATGTCCAATCGGTTATTTCACGTCGCATTGACCCGCTTAAATCAGGCGTCTTAACGATTGGTACTTTTGAGAGTGGCGACCGGTGGAATATCATTGCTAATGATGCGACCTTAACAGGAACAGTTAGAACCTTTGATAATGATACCCGAGATATTATTGAAGCAGGAGTTAAGTCTTATGCTCAAGCAGTTGCTGATGCCTGGGGTGGCCAAGTTGAAGTGACCTATGACCGTTTGTTAGACTTTGTTGATAACGAAGACCAATCGAGTGCCTTAGCCCAAAAGGTAGTTTTAGAGTCCTTCGGTGAGGACCACTTAATTCATAATCCACCAACTATGGGTGGTGAAGACTTCGGTATCTTCTCACAACTAGTGCCAGGTGCCTTTGCGACAGTAGGCTGCCGCAATGCGGAAAAAGAAACAGATTATCCGCACCACCACGCTCGCTTTAATGTGGATGAGGATGCCCTTAAGGTCGGTGCGGAGTTATATGCCCAGTATGCCTTAGCTTACTTAAATCAAGATCAATTTTAAATAAAAGAGGGCGTGAGCTTCTTGGAGCCCGACTATGTTACTAACATTCGTATAATAGCAAGAGCCTGGGACTTATGCCCCAGGCTCTTTTATTTGGTATTGGTTAATTAGAAAATCATTTTATCAGCACCAGTTACTTCAGCACCCAAAGCTTCAATTGCTAAAACATTTAGGTAGTGCCATGGTTTATCATAGCCTGGTTGGAAGAAGAAGTCTTGTTGGGCTAAGTCTTCCAAGGTGTAATGGGCATCAATGGCTAGGGAAAGGGTATTAACTGAATCGGTAATATCAGCAGTAGACATCATTTGTCCGCCTAGAATACGGTGGCTTTCTGCATCAAAGTGAATTTTAGCGAAAATTTGTGTATCGTCAGCCATAAAGTCAGGCAATTTTTGCATTTCGATATACTTGCTAGCTACTTGACCTTGGTATTGGTCAGCATTGCTATCCTTAATACCAGTAGTTGCAAAGTGGTATTCAAATAGTGTAAGACCTGAGGTACCTTGGACAGGACGGATATTAGCTTCATGACCCAGGGCTGACAGGGCAGCGATAACACCTTGGCGCCGAGCTGTGGTAGCCAGAGCGATAGATACCTTTTCACCAGTTGGGCCAAATGGGATGAGGGTGGCATCACCAGCGACATAGACATCTTCTACTGAAGATTGCATGTGGCTATCCACCTTAACAAAGCCCCGGTCATCCATTTCGACTAGGCCTTTTAACCAACCAGTATTAGGTGTCATACCAGCTGTCATTAAAACAGTATCGGCTTTGTAAGTAGCCTTGTCAGTCTTGACGCCAGATACTAGGCCATCTTGACCGGTGATTTCTTCAACAGATTCACCAGTTTTAATGGTTACACCGTGGTCAGTAAGGGTCTTATTGATTTTTTCGATAAATTCTTGGTCTAAGTAGGTATAAAGCACACTTGGGCAGACATCAATGACAGTCACATCAATGCCAGCTTTAGCAAAGGCTTCAACGGCTTCAATACCGATATAGCCAGCACCGATAACGACAGCCTTTTTAGCTTCAGACATACGTTCCTTAACTTTACCGGCCCATTCACGACCCCTTAAGAAGTAGACATTATCTAGATCTTTGCCAGGGATATTCAGCTGGCTAGCGCTACCACCAGGAGAAATGATTAGTTTATCATATGATTCTTGGTGGCTACCATCTGCAGTTTCAACAGTTACTGTTTTATTATCTGCATCGAAACTAGTAACATCACTATTGATATGGATATTGATGCCTTGTTTCTTATAGGAGGCTTCGTTAGCGTAGTGGATTTGATCAAGTGACTGAGAAATACCTTCTAGGTATGACTGGATACCACATGATAGGAATGAAGGGTGTTGACCACGCTCATAGAGGTGGATTTCCGCTTCAGGTGCTTGTTTTAAAATCGTTTGGGCAGCCTCATAACCAGCATGAGAAGTCCCAACAATAACGTATTTCATAATAATCCTCCTTAAAAATATTATATTTAGAACCATTCTAATGGTAACAAATCTGCTTATTAAGTCAAATTTTTCGCTCAATTAGCTATTGACACCCGACTTATTATCAGGTAAACTTGCCCAAGTTAAAAAATCTTCTTAACTGTGTTCGAGAAACACGAAGGGGACTCATAGAAAATAAGCGCTTGTTTGCGCCCTTTTTTCATGCCCCGGACCGATCTCGATAGTTAGATGGGTCTTTTTTTATGTATTAGGAAGGGGTCGTTATGGACAAGAGGAAACCGATTATTGCTTTAGATTTTGCTAGTAAACAAGCGACTTTAGATTGGTTGGACCAGTTTCCAGATCAATCACTAAATGTCAAAGTAGGCATGACTTTATACTACAGTGTCGGACCAGATTTATTGACTACTATTAAAGACAGGGGACATGATATTTTCTTAGATTTGAAATTACATGATATTCCCAACACTGTTGGGGGTGCGATGACCCAGTTGGCAAAACTAGGCGTTGACATGGTTAATGTGCATGCGGCTGGCGGTAGGCAAATGATGACGGCAGCTAAAGAAGGCTTGGACCGCGGCACACCTGCGGGTAAGCAGTCGCCGCTATTAATCGCTGTCACCCAGCTGACCTCAACTAGTCAAGAGACGATGCAGGCTGACCAACTCATTACTTGTACGCTAGAGGAGAGTGTCAGTCACTATGCCCAAATTAGCCACTTGGCCGGGCTAGATGGTGTTGTTTGCTCGCCACGAGAAGCTAAATTAATCAAAGCAGCAACTGGGCCAGATTTTATCACTGTATGTCCAGGTATTAGACCAGCTAACTATACTAATCGTGATGATCAGGTGCGAATTATGACACCAGAAAAGGCTGCTCAAAATGGTTGTGACTATATTGTTGTGGGTCGGCCAATTACGCAAGCACCTGACCCATATCAAAGCTATCTAAACATTTGCCAAGCATGGCAGGAGGCACTAAATGACTAAAGAAACTGAAAAATATGCCCAACTTCTGTTGGATATCCAGGCAGTGAACCTGAGACCAGACCAACCCTTTACATGGACATCTGGTTTAAGGTCTCCCATTTATTGTGATAACCGTCTAGTAATTTCCCATCCCCAATGCCGGGAAGAAATTGAGACTGGCTTAGTAAATTTAATTAAGACTCACTATCCAGATGTGGAAGTGATTGCTGGCACAGCAACAGCTGGGATTCCTCATGCTGCTATCATTGCCCATCTCTTGGACCTGCCGATGATCTATGTGCGTAGCCAGGCCAAGGGACATGGTAAACAGAATGCGATTGAAGGACAACTGCTAGCAGGTCAAAAGGTCGTTATGATAGAGGACTTGATTTCAACAGGTGGCTCAGTCATTGAAGCTGCTGATAAAGTTGCCCAGGCCGGTGGCCAGGTCCTAGGCTGCCTAGCTATCTTTAATTACTGCTTAGATAAAAGTCGCCAAGCTTTTGACCAAGCGGGTTATGATTTAGTGAGTCTGACAAATTATGAAGCCTTGCTCCAACTTGTTAAACAAAATCAAATCTTTAGCCCAGACCAAGAAAAAATCTTGGCTCAATGGCACCATGACCCCGAGTTATGGAGTCAAAAATATTAGTTACTGGTTGTGGAATTAATAAAGGGTGGCGGGACCACCCATTAAGGAGATAAATATGGAAAAAAATAATAAACGTGCCCTCCTAGCTGCCATTGTCGGCTCAGGATTAGATGACTTAAATGTGATGTTCTTAGCTTTTACCTTAGGAACCATTATTGCTGACTTGGGAATTACCGGTACTCAGGCCGGCTGGATTGCTACCATTACTAATTTTGGTATGCTGTTTGGTGGCTTAATATTTGGTGTCTTAGCTGACCGTTATAATAAATTTACCGTATTTAAATGGACGATTTTAATTTTCTCTGTCGCTACTGGCTTAATTTTCTTCACTAATAATGTTTACTTCCTCTATTTAATGCGGTTTATCGCCGGGATTGGTGTCGGCGGTGAATATGGCGTAGCTATTGCTATCATGGCTGGTATCGTCCCAATGGAAAAGATGGGACGGATTTCATCCTTAAATGGGATTGTTGGCCAGTTGGGCTCAATTTCTTCAGCGCTACTAGCTAGCTTTATTGCGCCGTTATTTGGTTGGCGCGGACTCTTTCTCTTTGGCTTCCTACCCCTAATTTTAGTTGCCTGGGCGCACTGGTCAGTTGATGAAGATAGCCTGCCAGGTGTTAATCAAGTTAATAAATCTAGTAACGGCCACCAGGGTAGAATTAGCGACCTCTTTGCCACTCCTGCTCTAGCTAAACAGAGTCTGGCTTTGATGGTGATGACCACTGTTCAAATTGCTGGCTATTTTGGTATGATGAACTGGTTACCGACTATGATGCAAAAACGTCTTAACTTAGAATTAACTGGATCTAGCCTCTGGATGGTAACCACTATTTTAGGCATGTGTTTAGGGATGTTGGTCTTTGGTAATATTCTTGACCGCTTGGGACCACGGTTAGCCTATGCAAGCTTCTTAATCGCCTCAATGGTTTCAGTTTACTTGATTACTTTTGTCAACTCTTTACCACCCTACTAGTGGCTGGTGCTGTGATGGGCTTTTTCGTAAATGGTATGTTCTCAGGTTACGGTGCCATGATTACCCGCCTATATCCTTACCAAATCCGAACAATTGCTAACAATGTGATTTTAAATGTTGGTCGCGCCATCGGCGGTTTCTCATCAGTAATGATTGGTTTTATCTTAGACCGTTCGGGTGTTGATACGGTGATGCTATTTATCGCTTCCCTCTACATATTTAGTTTATTAGCCATGCTGACAATTGAAAACTTAAAAGCTGATCGTTACTTCACTATTAAAGCAGATCTTGATTTTAACCAGTCAGAAGGGGCAGTAGCTAAGTTAAGCGAAGCCTAGACAATAAAATATAAAAAGTCAACTTTAGCTAAATGCTACTATCTATTGTTCGGTTTTATGCTATAATAGACCTTGTTGTGAAATTAAAATATGCCAAGGAAGAGTGAAACAACAGAATGCAAACATTTGATTATGAACAGGTCCAGTTAATTCCTGCCAAGTGTATTGTGACTAGCCGGAGCCAGTGCGATACCTCGATTGAATTGGGCGGACGCACTTTTAAGATTCCTGTAGTACCTGCTAATATGCAGACCGTGCTCAATGAAGAGTTGGCTGAAGACTTAGCACGTAATGGTTATTTCTATATCATGCACCGCTTTGAGCCAGAGAAACGTCTTGATTTTGTGCGTGACATGAACCGTAAGGGTCTTTATGCATCTATTAGTGTCGGCGTCAAAGAAGAGGAATATGCTTTTGTTGACCAACTAGCTGAATCAGGCGAAGAAGTGGCTTATATTACGATTGATATTGCCCACGGCCATTCTCAAACAGTAATTGACATGATTAAGTACCTAAAGGAAAAATTACCTCATAGCTTTGTCATTGCAGGGAATATCGCAACACCTGAAGCTGTTCGGGATCTTGAAAATGCTGGTGCTGATGCTACTAAAGTTGGGGTTGGCCCAGGCCGTGTTTGTATTACCAAGATTAAAACCGGCTTTGGTACCGCGGGCTGGCAGTTATCAGCCATACGTCTATGTGCCAAGGCTGCCCGTAAGCCAATCATTGCTGATGGAGGCATTCGGACCCATGGGGATATTGCTAAATCAATCCGCTTCGGTGCCAGCATGGTTATGATTGGTTCACTCTTAGCTGCCCATGAGGAGTCACCTGGCGAATCAGTAGTTGAAGATGGCCAAACTTACAAAGAGTATTTTGGCTCAGCTTCTGAATTCCAAAAGGGTCAATACAAGAACGTTGAAGGTAAGAAGATTCTTTTAGCTAGTCGTGGTTCTATTTACGATACGCTGAAAGAAATGCAAGAAGATTTACAATCATCCATTTCATATGCAGGTGGCCGTGATTTGAAATCTCTAACCACTGTTGACTATGTAGTCGTTGAAACCATTTACAACGGCGACTAATAAGCGTAAAATAATAGAAATGCTAAAAAAGCTTGGCTGAGCCAAGCTTTTTTAGTGCTTTAATTAGAGAGGGAGTCAGGGGATGTCAAGAAGAAGGGTAAGACCTAATCGGGAAAAAGCCATATTGGGTGTGATTATTAGTTTTTTAGTTTTAGTGGGCTTAACGCTGACTAGTATTTATGCAAGTGACTTTGCCCAAAGACAAGAGCAAGCCGATCAAGCTAGCCGCCAAGCTAGTCGCCAGGACAACCAGTCCTACCAGGTCTCAGTGCCGGTACTAGACCAGCGTCCAGCGGGAGGTAAGGCAGACCAGGAATCATCTGATGTCAATACACCTGAAAATCCACTAGCAAGTGACCAAAGTCAGGTTGACGACAAGCCTAGTCCGGCGCCAACTAGTCCAGTTGATTACCAGGATTTGAGCCAAGTTTTAGCTTTACCAGCTAGCCAAGTCTATGAATATCGTCAACAATTTCACCGCCAGCCGCCAGCGAATGTGGCGGGTCAGGCATATGTGACAGTCAATAATAATACCCCCTTGTTCAGTAGCGAAGATTTTCATATTACAGCTAGTGGCTGGGAACGTTATAGTAATTTGGATCAACTAGGTCGCGTTGGCACGGCGGAAGCGCTCTTGGACCAACAATTGATGCCAGCAGATGACCAGGGCAGGGATAGCCTTGTTGCTGTGACGCCTAGTGGTTGGGACCAGGCTTATTATCCGGGGCTGGTATCTGGCGGATGGCTTTATAACCGGTCCCATCTTATCGGCTACCAGTTGACGGGTCAACAAGACAATATGCTTAACTTAATGGCAGGTACGCGTTACTTTAACGTTGAAGGCATGCTGCCCTTCGAAAACTATGTGGCAGCCTATATAGAAGAAAGCAATGCCCAGGTTCGCTACCGGGTCAGTCCAGTTTTTGTTGGTCAAGAACTCTTAGCTCGAGGCATTTATCTCGAAGGTTTAAGCTTGGATGCAGACCATAGCCTGCAATTCCATATCTATATTCCTAACCACCAGCCGGGCGTCTATATTGATTACCAAACCGGTGCTAGCCGCCCCCAAAATTTTTAAACACTAATGGCGAGAGTCTGGGACCTACCTCCCAGGCTTTTTTTGCTTGTAATTTACAAGTATATTACAAGGTCGGATTGCATTTGTTGCGTTATTTGAAAAAATATTGAAAATAATGATAATTATGAAAACGTTAAAATTCGTCTAAAACGCTAACAATACTGGTTTATTAACCTTTAAAAAGATACTTTTAAAACTTAAAAAAATTGCAAAATTTATCTTGATACTTGTAAATAAAAACGTTACCATGTTCTTTGTGAATAAAAACACGTCATCTGTTTTTTCTTACTAAAAATTTAGACACCGAAAGGGGAAATTATAAATGGCAACAAATGCAGTCGAAAAACCATTCGGCATGCGTGACAAGGTCGGCTACATGTTTGGGGACCTAGGTAATGATATGACCTTCCACCTCCAATCCATGTTCCTGATGGTATTTTACACAGAGGTATTAGGTATCCAAGCTTCGGCTGTTGGTACACTTTTCTTGGTTTCACGGATTGTTGATGCTTTTACTGATGTGGGCATGGGTCGTATCGTCGATACCGCTAAACCGCATCCAGATGGAAAATTCCGCGTATGGATTAAGCGCATTGCTGGTCCAGTTGCGCTAGCTTCATTCCTGATGTACCAAACTGGTATGCAAGATGCGTCAATGACTACTAAAATTATCTACATGTACGTAACTTATATCCTTTGGGGTTCAATCTGCTACACAGCAATTAACATCCCTTATGGTTCAATGGCTTCAGCGATTACAGCTGATCCAGATGGTCGGACGCAATTATCTACCTTCCGTACAGTAGGTGCAACTTTAGCTTCACTAGTTATTGGTGCGATTACCCCGATCTTTATTTATGATGCAGCTGGTAGTGTGAAAACCGATATTACTTTTACTGTTGTAGCTGGTGTGTTCTCGTTATTAGCGATTGCTTTTTATGCCCTTTGCTACTTTATGACTACTGAGCGGGTTAAAATTACTAACTCTGAAAGTCAAGAGCGCAAACCATTCTTAGAAACAATGGGTACGATCTTCTCAAGTCGTGCGCTTGCAGGTATTATCATAGCTGCTTTGTTTATGATTTGTGGTCAATTGATGATGGGTTCAATGAACAACTATGTTTTCCCTAATTATTACAGCTCTTCAACTGGTATTTCTTTAGTTAACACCATGAATCCATTATTAACGCTCTTGATTGCAGCACCTTTAGGTCCTGGCTTAGCTAAACGTTTCGGTAAAAAAGAAGTCGGCGCAGTTGGGATGATTATCTCAGCTATTTCATATGCTTGTGCTTTCTTACTACGTCCAGATAATATGTATGTCTTCATCGCTTTCCTATCAATTGCTTATTTAGGTTTTGGTATTTTTAATACCGTCATCTGGGCTTGTATCATCGACGTTATTGATGATATTGAGGTCCAATCTGGCGAGCGTGATGACGGTACAATCTATGCTTTATATTCATTTGCGCGTAAATTAGGTCAAGCTTTTGCTGGTGCTGCTTCTGGTTGGTTATTAACTGGTGTAGGCTATGTATCAGGTGCTGCTAACCAAACTGGCGATGTGATTGAAAGTATCTTTAATATTTCTACTTTAGTACCAGGTACTGCTTACTTATTAGCAGCTTTAGCGTTAATCTTTGTTTATCCACTATCTAAGAAACGGGTAGATGCTAACGCAGAGGTTTTAGCTAGCCGTCGCTAATATTATTAACAAAATAGATGATGTGATAGAGTCTAGGGTATTATCCCTGGGCTCTTATTTTTTTTAAATTATAAGGTCTTACTTGACCTATTATAATTTTGCAATAAATACTAGCAATCCACAAAAAATACAAGATTAGAAAAATTTACAAAATTTTATAGAAAACACTTGTAAACGCTAACAGAAAACGCTATTATTATATCTGCAGATAAGTCATTCAGTTTTAAATTTGAAAGGAGAAAAATCTTTATGGCAACAAATGCAAATGTAAAACCATTTGGCATGCGAGATAAGATTGGTTACATGTTTGGTGACTTCGGTAACGACATGACCTTTATCTTCCAGTCCATGTTCCTGATGGTCTTTTATACTGAGGTACTAGGTATTCCTGGTAGTGCTGTTGGTACTTTATTTTTAGTTTCACGGATTGTCGATGCCTTTACTGACGTCGGTATGGGACGGATTGTCGATACTTCTAAACCACACCCTGACGGTAAATTCCGGGTATGGATTAAGCGGATTGCCGGTCCAGTAGCTATTGCATCATTCTTAATGTACCAAGTAGGAATGCAAGATGCTTCGATGACAACCAAAATGATTTATATGTATGTTACTTACCTTCTTTGGGGTTCAATCTGCTATACTGCTATTAATATTCCTTATGGTTCAATGGCTTCAGCAATTACAGCTGATCCTGATGGCCGGACGCAATTATCTACCTTCCGTACAGTTGGTGCAACCCTAGCAGGTTTAATCATTGGTGCGGTTACCCCGCTGTTTATCTATGATTCAATGGGACGTGTAAAAACAGACATGACCTTTACTGTCGTAGCAGGGGTCTTCTCTATTTTAGCAATTGTTTTCTATGCCCTATGCTACTTTATGACAACTGAACGGGTTAAAATTCAAAAGGATGAAAACGCTTCTAACCCAAGCTTGGGAGAGACATTTAGTGCTGTTTTCACTAGCCGCTCATTACAAGGGATTGTATTGTCTGCCTTATTCATGATTTGTGGTCAGTTAGTTATGGGTTCTATGAACAACTATGTCTTCCCTAACTACTATAATTCAGCTGCCGGTATTTCTATTGTCAATACACTTAATCCTTTATTAGTATTAGCAATTGCAGCACCGCTAGGACCAGTTTTAGCCAAACGTTTTGGTAAAAAAGAAGTCGGCATCGTTGGTATGCTTGTTTCTACCATCTCTTACGCTATTCTATTCTTATTACGTCCTGATAATATGTATGTCTTTATTGCTTTCTTATCAATTGCTTACCTAGGATTCGGTATTTTTAATACAGTTATCTGGGCTTGTATCATTGACGTAATCGATGATATCGAAGTAGCAACTGGTGACCGTGATGACGGTACTATTTATGCCCTTTACTCATTTGCCCGTAAGGTAGGTCAAGCCTTGGCTGGTGCCGCTGCTGGTTGGTTATTAACTGGTATTGGTTATGTTTCTGGTGCGGAAACACAAACAGCAGAAGTTATTGACCGGGTCTTCAACGTTGCCGTGTTAGTGCCTGGCGTTGCTTACCTGTTAGCTGCCCTATCATTAATGTTTATATATCCATTAGGTAAAAAACGTGTTGATAGCAATGCTGCTATCCTAGCCGAACGTCGTGGCCACTAAGCACTAAAAAATGAATGACTTATACAGGGTGCGAGACTCGGCGTTCAGGCATGAGCCACTGGAAGGAATCGGACCAATAGCTGTAAGCTATTGCGTCAGATTTCTGCAGTGGTGACATGCTTGCCGAGTCGAACCTGACTACGCTGCTAATACAGGTATAATACTGATAGCCTGGGACTTATGTCCCGGGCTTTTTTTGGTAAAACTAGTTAATCTAGTTTTTAAAATTCGATGTTTATGTGAACATTTTAATGACTAGTCTTTTCTTTGTTACAATAAATAGTAATTATATAAAGAGGAGCGATTTAATGAAGACGGCCTTCATCGTTGATTCAACTGCCAATTTATCTGACCAATACAAAAATCATCCGGATGTATTTACCATTCCCTTAGAGGTTATCCTAGCAGACGGCACCACCTTTAGGGACAGTAATCGGGATAGTGATATCGCTGCCTTTTATCAAAAGATGCAGGCGGCCCCGGACTTGCCGACCACTTCTCAGCCGCCGGTGGGTGATTATGTTGCGCTTGTAGAAAAAATTATTGCGGCCGGCTACCAACAAATATTCGCTATTCATTTATCTAGTCAAATATCAGGAACCTATAATACTGCCCGCTTACTACTTGAAAATTACCAAGACCAAGTAACTAGTTACGTCATTGATTCTAAATCTACCTCCTTGGTCATGCAGTTTTTGCTAGCCCAAGCCCTAGATATGTTGGACTTGGGTATGCCAGGCCAAGCAATTGCCCAAAAATTGCAGTGGTCAGCTGATCAGAGTCGGGTATATGTTGGGATAAGAGAAATGGACAACCTAGTTAAAGGAGGGCGACTTCAGGCAGGTACCAAATTTATTGGTGAACTATTAAATATTATCCCTGTAGCAGTTTTTGATAAAGACGGACAGTTACAGGTATATGAAAAAGTAAGAACTGAGAAACGTTTTCATAAGCTTGTTTATAAAATTTTTGACCAAGCAATAGCTGCTTATCCGGGGCGGGTTAGGTTGGCCATTGCGCACGGTGATGCCCCCCAAGCCGCCCAAGATTTGGCTGACCAATGTCAAGAGCGTTATCCTGATCTAGCCATAGATATTGCCTACCTACCACCTGTACTTGGTGTGCATGGCGGGCGTAATTGTCTGGGTTTTTCAGCTATGGTAAGTGCGGATTATTAGGAGCGGGATAAGGGGCAACTTCTCTTGCTTAAAATTTGCCAGACTAGGCTGTTAGTAAAAAAATTAATATGGGGAAAGGAGACTGTGACTAGGGTGATCAGTCTCTTTTTTATAGTTTTTTGCCCAGGAGTGATACTTGATTTTGCTTATAATAACAAAACTTGCTAAAATAATTAGCAAGCAACCGTTTTAGTTTAGAAAACTTGCTAGCTAGATTAAGTGATAATTTTTTAAAAAATATCAGTTATAGCTGGGTCTTAACCCCTTTCATCAGCTTCGGTAATTAATGGTTCAACGCTAAATAGCACGTTCAGTCAATTTATATTTGTTTTTAAACACATTTAGTTAATGAATTAAAGCGTTTTCTTTAGTATAATAAACTTGTAATCGGTAGGTGAAAATATGGAAAACGGCGTTTATGGTGGTTACGATCTAGATGGTGGTATTGACCAGTTAGATTTCCACAGCCACAGTCAGCTTGAGATTTATCAACTGGTTGCAGGTAATGTTTACTATCAAGTGGGAGACCACTTTTATGACCTGCAAGCTGGAGATATCCTACTTATTGACGGGATGCGACTTCACAAGGCTTTTGTTTCACCAGACTCAAAACAATACCGGCGTTCTATGATTCACTTCGACAGCGGATTTATCGCACCAGTCTTAGCTAGTTTAGGTGCGGAAGACCTGCTGGGTTTGTTTACCAATTCCACCGGTTATCTTTACCGGATTTCTGACCAGGCTGCAGCTGGTCGGATTGGACAAACCATTAGTGAATTAGTCCAGCTAGTTGACCGTAAGGACAGTAACCAACATCGGCAACTTATCCAGGTTAAGTTAGTTAGTCTACTTTTAGAGATTGACTTAGCAGCTGATGAGAGTCTGATTGGACGAGAAACTAGTGATGATAGAATCCGCAAGGTAGAAGATGTAACTCGTTTTATTACCAGGCATTATCAGGAGAGCTTGACTTTAGATGATATTGCCCGTGGGGTAAACATTTCCCGCTCCTATTTACCTCATCTCTTTAAGGAGGTGACGGGGACAACCGTGATGTCATTTTTGATGTCTTATCGTTTGACGCAGGCACGTTTCCAGTTGTTTATGAACCGTGAATTACCGATACAGGATATAGCCAAGCAGTGTGGTTTTGAGAGTCCAGCGCACTTTTCTCGTTTCTTCAAACAAAAAATGCAGATGACTCCTAAGCAGTTTCGCAATCTAAGCTACGCTGAGGCATTTGATACATATAGTGATGGTAAGGTAAAAGCATAATAAAGGAGAATTGTTATGGCAGAGAAAAAATTACGTTTAGGTATTATCGGCTATGGTACCCAAGGTTCGGCTTATGGTCGTTTTATTGACGGTGGTTTGGTACCTTCAGTTGAACTAACAGGTGTTTGTGATATTGATCCAGCTGCAATTGATCGTTGCAAGGAACTTTTCCCAGAAGTAAATGCTTATGAAGATTACAAAGATTTAGTAGATTCTGGCGAAGTAGATGCGGTTATTACCGCGGTACCTCACTATCTTCACCCAGAAATGGCAATCTATGCTTTAAGCAAAGATATCCATGTTTTGAATGAAAAACCTGCTGGTGTTTATACTAAGCAAGTTCAAGAATTAAATGAATATGCTAAAGATGCTAAAGCAACTTATGCGATTATGTTTAACCAACGTAATAATCCACTTTATCAAAAAATTAAAGCCATTATGGACAGCGGTGATTTAGGTGCAATCCGCCGTACTAACTGGATTATCACCACTTGGTGGCGGCCACAAGCTTACTATAACCAAAGTGAATGGCGTGCTACTTGGGGCGGTGAAGGTGGCGGTGTCCTAGTTAACCAAGCACCTCACCAATTAGACCTCTTCCAATGGATTGCAGGTGTACCTGAATCAGTGTATGCCATGGTTGATGAAGGTTACCAACGTGACATTGTCGTAGAAGACCAAGTTCATGCCATGCTGAAGTATCCTAACGGTGCGACTGGTGTCTTTGTTACATCAACTAATGAAATTGTTGGTTCAGACCGTCTTGAAATCTATTGCGATAAAGGTAAAATCGTTGTTGATGATTCACAAAAAGCAACTGTTTATCGTCTAAAAGAAACTGAACAAGATATCGATGCTGGCTTCGATGCTGATAAGGTTAAACGCATGATGGCTGCTGAAAATGTTTTTGGCGACCTATTCGAAGAAGTACAAACGATTGAAGAAGAAAACGTTTGGGGTGCTCAACACTCTGGCGTTATCGAAAACTTTGCCCAACATATTTTAAATGGCGAAGACTTAATCGCACCAGGTGCTGAAGGTATTAACGGCGTACGTCTAGCCAATGCCATTCAAATGTCTGGCTGGACTGGCGAAAAGATTTCTATTAAAGACTTTGATGATGATAAGTTCTTAGAAATGTTAAACCAACATATTGAAGAAGAAGGTAAGTTCCCAACACGTGATTAATTGAAAGGACGTATTAACATGCTAAAAGTTGGCATTGTTGGCTTGGGAACTGTAGCCATCGTCCATGCTAAGGGGATTCTTGAATCCCCTTATGCCGATTTAGTGGCGGTTTGTGATAATGACCCCACCCGGGCTAAGGACTATTCAGATTTTCCTTTCTATACAGATTTGACAGAGATGTTAGCCCAGGAAGATTTGGATGTCGTTCATGTTTGCTTACCCCACTATCTCCATGATGAGGCAACGATGACGATTGCGCGCGCAGGCGTTCATGTACTACTTGAAAAGCCAGTATCTATTAACGCTGAGCGTTCACGACAGTTACTATTGGACCACCAGGCCTTAGCTAATGGCACCAAGGTTGCTGTGTGTTTCCAAAACCGCTTGAATGAAACTGTTCAGGAAATGAAGCGTCTTCTCCAAGCAGAGGGTGGGGAAATTCTGGCAGTTAAGGGCTTGGTACCTTGGTTTAGACCAGAATCTTACTACTCTCAAAAGCCTTGGCGTGGTAAGTGGGACGAAGCGGGGTCTGGTACCATTATTAACCAGGCTATTCATACCTTAGATCTCATGCATTATGTAACCGGTAATGATTGGTCAGCCTGTAAGGCGCTAGTTGGTAATTTGTTAGATTACGATATTGAAGTAGAAGATACGGCAACAGCTAATTTTGAGTTTACTGATGGTAGCCATGGATTCTTTATGGGCACTAATGCCTACTACGGTAATGACTCAATTGAGCTCCAAGTCATGACTAGCAACGGCCGCTATACAATCAAAGAAGATAAGTTATTCGACAAGGATATTAACTGTCTGGCTGAAAATGAACGGGTGCCAGGAACTAAGATTTACTATGGACCTAGCCACCGTAACTATTTTGACAGTTTTTATCGGGCTATTAATGATAATACCGACGACTACTGTGGCTTAGAGAGTGCTCTTATTACTATGGAAATGATTGATGCGATGAAATTATCATCAGCAGAAAATCGAATTGTGAATAAGGAGGAATTTATTCATGAGTAAAATTGGCGTACAAGCAATGATGTTAAAGGAAAAGTTTGAGGAATTAGGTGCATTTGAAACCTTAAAGAAAGTCAGTGAAATTGGCTATAATGCCGTTGAAATTTCTCAAATTCCTATGACTGAAGAAAATGTTGCTGAATTAAAACGTGCGCAAGATGAGTTAGGCATGGAAATTGCTTCGCTTTCTTGTAACGTAATTGATGAAGGTACACCAGGCGGTAATGATGCTTTGGATACTAAATTCGATAAAATTGTTCAAGACTGTAAGACCCTAGGCGTAACAAAACTTCGTATTGGCATGTTACCTTTTGCTAATATGAAAAATAAGGAAACAGCCTTGGCATTCTGTCGTCAAGCCAACGAATTTGGTGAAAAACTTAAAGAAGAAGGTATTCAACTCTATTACCATAATCACCATGTTGAGTTCCGCAAATATGAAGATGAGTTTTTAATTGATATTATTGCTCGTGAATGTCCGGCCTTGGACTTTGAATTAGACTTACACTGGGTACAACGTGGTGGTGCTGATCCAATTGCTATCTTAGAGCAATACAAGGATCGTGCTGGTTTAGTTCATATTAAAGATTATCGGATTGGTGCAATTCCAGATGAAGCTTTCTCTGCCCTTGAAGAAGGAGATGTGGCTAGCTTCTATACAGCCTTCACTAATATTGTAGAGTTTGCTGAAATTGGTGCTGGTTCAATGGACTATCAAGCTATTGTTAATAAAGCTTTAGATTTAGGAATTGAATACCTATTAGTTGAACAAGATATGTTATACGGACGCGACCCATTCGATTGCTTAGCTGACTCTCGTCAGGCCCTAATCGATTACGGTTTTGCCGATTTATTCTAAAAATAAGAAGAAACTGGCCAGCAATGACCAGTTTCTTCTATAATTTGCCAAGAATTATCACTAGATTATAAGGAGGAATACGATGGGTGCTAAAGATGGTATGAACTATGCACCACAGGGTAAAATTAACCATGTGGTAGAACCAGGTGAATTTCAGGTAGGGGTAACGGCCCTTGACCATGGTCATATTAATGGAATGACCAACGGCTTGATTGAAGCTGGTGCGACAATTAAATATGTTTATGATCCCGATCCAGAAAAAGTAGCTAATTACTTAGAGCAATTTCCCGATACGCCAGTAGCGGATTCGTTGGAGCAAATTTTAGAGGATCCAGAAATCCAATTAGTAGCGGCAGCGGCTGTACCAAATAAACGCTCGGCTTTAGGTAACCGGGTGATGAAGGCAGGCAAGCACTACTTCACGGATAAAACAGGTTTTACGACCCTAGACCAACTCGAAGAAACCCGCAAAGTCCAAGCAGAAACCGGTAAACGTTATTTTGTATACTTCTCAGAACGCTTGCACGTTGAAGCAGCAGTACTAGCCGGTCAATTAATTGAAGAGGGCAAAATTGGTCGTGTTATCCAAGTAACCGGATTTGGTCCTCACCGTCTAGATAAGGAAAAACGTCCAGATTGGTTCTTTAATTATGAAGAGTATGGTGGTATTTTAGCTGATATTGGCTCCCACCAAATTGAACAATTCCTATACTACACAGGTAATACTGATGCAGAAGTTGTTTCTGCCAAAGTAGCTAACTACAATAACCCAGATACGCCTGAGCTTGAGGACTACGGTGATGCTAGCTTAATTGGTGAAAATGGTGCTAACTTCTTCTTCAAGGTCGACTGGTTTACCCCAGACGGCTTACCAACCTGGGGTGATGGCCGGACCTTTATTACTGGTACTGAGGGAACCATCGAGCTACGTAAGTATTTAGACGTGGGCCGGGAAGATACGTTTGACCATGTCTATCTGGTAACTAAAGATGGTGTTGAGCATATGCAAGTAACTGGCGAAATTGGTTTTCCATTCTTTGGCCAAATGATTCTTGATTGTATTAATGGTACAGAAGAGGCCATGACGCAAGAACATATTTTCAAGGCCCAAGAACTATGTTTAATTGCTGAGCGTGATGCCATTCGGATTAAAACTGATAACAACTAACGGATAAAGTTTGGGATGGGGGGGTTGCCCCCCCATTTTTTTGTTAAAAAATGACTAGGGGAATATTGTGAAAAATGTTACAATTAGGATGAATAAAAACAAGGAGGCAGTATGATGTTTGAAACCCTAGATATTTTAGAATATGAATATGAAGTCCAGCCTGGCCAATACTTCCAATTTGATGATAGCTTTGCTGAAGATTATCTGATCCGTAACGTTATCATCGACCAGGATAATGTCTTTACTAAGTTACTTACCATTTATCCTTTTGATGAAGGGCGTGATTTTGTGATGTACTTAGAGCAAACACCACAAGGCGCTAAATATCGCACCAATTATCCACTCAGATTAAAAGAAGGGTCTGACCGTTACGAAGCGGTACTACCACTCAATAACAAAGACCTATAAAGCAGCTAGCTTACCAAGTAAGTCCGTCTTAAGTAGACAAAAGCAACTCATTAGAATAGTTTAGTATGTTTGAAAAAGGGTGTGACAGCGGTCCAGCCTTTTTCTATTTTTAAGGCTACGAGTGACTTTACTTGTTGTCTAAAAATATCCTTTATTATATGATAGACTGGTAAAAATAGAGAAAGGAATCAGACCATGATTGATATACACTGTCATATTTTGCCTGGGATTGACGATGGGGCCAAGGATTTGCCGATGGCCTTGGAGATGGCTAATCTAGCAGTCGCCGAGGGTATCAGCCACATTCTGGCAACGCCTCATTATAAGAATAATAAATATGATAATGATAGTAAGATAATTACCCAAGCGGCAGCTAACTTCCAAGAAGAACTTGACCGCCGCGGCATTAAACTAAATGTTTTTGCTGGCCAAGAGGTCCGTATCCATGGGGATTTAATGGCTAATATTGAAAAGGGTGAGGTCCTTTTTGCTGATCTTAACCAGCGCTACTTATTATTAGAGTTTCCTAGCCAAAATGTGCCACTCTTTTCTCGCCAGGTTATCTTCGACCTCTTATCGGCAGGAATTCAACCCGTGATTGTCCATCCTGAACGTAACCGGGAATTGATGGCAGATATTGATAAGTTACAAGCCTTTATCGACCAGGGCTGCTATGCCCAGCTAACAGCTGCATCTTATACCGGTGAATTTGGTAAAGAAGTGGAGGCGGCGGCAGAAGAAATGTTAAAACGGGGGTTGGTACATATCATGGCATCAGATGCTCATCGTCCCAGTGGACCACGTGCCTACCACATGGTGAAGGCCTTCGCCAAAATGGAGAAATCCTACTTAGAGACCAGTGTATTTGATATGCAACAGAATGCCAAGGCTTTGATTAATGGGGATCCCTTGATGACAGATTTCTTACAAGCCAAAACCAAGAAAAAGTTTTTTGGTTTATTTTAGTTGTAAATTAGCAAGCTAAAGTGCTATTTCTTGTGGTAGAATGATAATAATTAAAATCTAGGAGGAAGTATGGAAGATAATCAAGAAATTTCATTAGTTGAAATATTTAATATTTTAAAAGATAAAATCGGACGTATCATTGTATTCGGTATTGTAGGTTTAGCAATTGCTTCAGTGATTACCTTTGTTGTCCAAAGTCCTAAATATGAATCGACTGCTGACCTAGTTGTTAATAGTCAACAGACCCAGCAAACTGGTCAAATTGACCAAGGGACCTTGCAGACCAACCTAACATTGCTGAATACTTACGAGTCAGTTATCCGCAAGCCGGTTGTTTTACAGCCAGTTATTGATGAGTTGGGTATTGATATGTCACCGGCAGAATTAGCTAATTTAATTAGTGTATCAACCGAAAATAATTCATTGATGTTCTCCATCAGAGTAAGATCAGGGTCTCCATTTTTATCAGCTGATATCGCCAATACGGCAGCAGAGAAATTCTCCGATGAGATTGAGAATATCCTTAATATTGAAAACGTCTCAATTGTAACCATTGCGCAACCTAATGAAACACCAGTTGCTCCTAATATCCCGTTAAATCTTTTATTAGGTTTAGTAGCAGGTTTAGGTATCGGTGTTGTTTGGTACCTAGTCAAAGCTATGTTTGACCGGTCAGTGACTTCAAAACAACAAATTGAAGACCTAGGCTGGGCTGTCATTGGTGAAATTCCTGAGTTAACAACTGAAGAGATTGAGGAATCACGCTTTAGACGCGCTAGCAACCGTCGTAGTGCGGATACCCGGCGTCGCGTATAGTAGGAGGTAGGCATGTTTAATCGTAAAGCAAAGAAAATTGAAGCCCTTAATGCAGAGCAAAAAAAAGGTGCTAGTTTAATTACCGTGACTAAGCCTAACAACCCAGTATCTGAAATGTATCGGACCTTGCGAACTAATATCCAGTTTTCAGTGGTTGATAGTGAACTAAAAAGTATGATGGTTACTTCTTCAGGACCCTTTGAGGGTAAATCGATGACAACAGCTAACCTAGCTGCTGTTATGGCTGACCAAGATATGCGGGTTCTATTGGTTGATGCCGATATGCGTAAGCCAACTGTTCAGAAAACCTTTGATATCCATACGACAGAGGGCTTGACTTCGTTATTAACCGAGCGTGATAAGCAACCTATGGATGTCATCAAATATGTACCAGAGACCAATGTTTATGTCCTAACAGCAGGTCCCAAACCACCTAATCCGGCCGAGTTGCTAAGTTCTCAACGTATGAAGGATATATTCGAGGAACTGAAAACCATCTTTGATCTGATTATTTTTGATACGCCACCAGTATTAGCTGTTACCGATGCCCAAATCATCGCTAACATGGTAGATGGGGTGGTCATGGTTGTGCGTCAAAATGTGGCGCAAGTAGACAATCTCCACAAGGCCAAACAACTATTAGAAAAGGCTCAGGCGAATGTCCTAGGTGTTGTCTATAATGGTATTGAAAATAGCAAGGATGCTGCCTACGGTTACGGCTATGGCTATGGCGTTGATGAATAGAAAATAATAGACATTTAGCTTTCAAGAGCCTGGGACTTATATCCCAGGCTCTCACTGTTATACGCCTATTAGTAGCATAGTCAGGTTCGAAAAAGCAGTCCTGGCGCTACTTCATAAAATTCGGCACATTATCTTACAGATAATGCCCGTATTTTATTCCAGTAGTCCATGCCTAAACGCTTTTTCTCACACCCTGTTTTAGTCGGGTTCGCTTTGGCAGACCAGCAGTCCTTTCACCCCAGTCAAGATAATATCTGCGATATTACTTGTCTGGTGTTCCAAGGATACTGGTCTAAGCGCCAAAGCTCACACCCTGTCTAGTCGGGCTCTAGCAGGCATACTATATCCGTACGCATTGAAAATGCTACGGCTATAGCAAAAAGCAGTCCTGGCGCTACTTCATAAAATTCGGCACATTATCTTACAGATAATGCCCGTATTTTATTCCAGTAGTCCATGCCTAAACGCTTTTTCTCACACCCTGTTTTAGTCGGGTTCGCTTTGGCAGACCAGCAGTCCTTTCACCCCAGTCAAGATAATATCTGCGATATTACTTGCCTGGTGTTCCAAGGATACTGGTCTAAACGCCATCCCTCACACCCTTTTTTTAAATAAAAGTACGATTTAAAGATCCTATTGCTGCCCCAAATGAATTAAATTACGTTATAATAATATAGATAAAATATTTTAAATAAGGAGAAGTGATGATGAGCCAAGATATTGTCAAATTTGTTGAGTCTCTGACCGGTCGTCAGCGGGCCTGGGGCTGGTTTTTGCTAGACCTACTAGGATTTATAGCGGCGGGTCTCCTAACTTACTTCTTTTTTTACCGCTTGATTAGCATAGAATTTGCAGCCATGCTTTTGTTTGTCGGCTTATTTTTTGTCGTTTACAAGGCAGCAGCTTACTTTACTCAAGGCGATTCGGAAATTGTTCGCTATTCTGGTAGTCGGCAATTTATGCTGATGGCTTTTAATCTGACAGCCGGTGCAGTGGTAGCTGGTTTGCTGACCCTGCTTTTTTACCGTCACTTTTCTGGCCGTCTAATTATTCTCTGCTATATCCTAGTCTTATCTTTTTCCTTACTGTCTAGAATTCTGTGGCAGATTATTTATACCTATGGCCGCCGCAGGCAAGCTGACCACCGGATTAAAAATATCATTTTAATTGGTGCGGGTGATGGTGCTCATCTTTTTATGCAAAACTACAAGCAAGAGAGCGAGAGCGTTAAAATTCTAGCCGCCTTTGATGACGATCCGAGCAAGGCGGGTAAAAAGATTGAAGGGGTGCCGATTATCGGCAGTGTTGACAGTATTGCTAACTATGTCGCCCACCAGCCGGTTGATGAGGCAGTCATAGCCATTCCTTCATTGCCGCCCGAGGACTATACTCGGATTTTAGAAATTTTAAACCAGCTCGGTATTGCCTTTTATAAAATGCCTAAATTAGAAGACTTAGTTTTAGGTAACTACAGTCCTAATAACCAACTACAAGATATTGATATTACGGATTTACTCGGCCGTGACGAAATTAAATTGGACGAAAGTAAGCTCCATGATGAGCTATATAACAAGACGATTTTAGTGACAGGTGCCGGAGGATCGATTGGCTCGGAAATTGTCCGCCAGGTGTCTAAATTTAATCCTGCCCGGGTGGTCCTCTTAGGGCACGGGGAAAATTCTATTTATTTAATCAATCAAGAAATGCAAAAAAATAGGGCAGGTATTGAATATATCCCGATTATTACCGATATCCAAAACTATCAGCGGCTCTATGATGTCTTTAGCCATTACCAGCCAGACATTGTTTACCATGCAGCGGCCCACAAGCATGTACCGCTAATGGAAGGTAGCCCGCGGGAGGCCTTCCTAAATAATGTTAAGGGGACTTATAACGTCGCCAAGGCGGTCAACGATGCCCATATTAAAAAGATGGTGATGATTTCTACTGATAAAGCGGTTAATTCAACCAATGTGATGGGATCAACCAAACGGATGGCTGAATTAATCGTGACAGGCTTTGACAAGGTTAGCCAGTCAACCTACTGTGCCGTCCGTTTTGGCAATGTTTTGGGCAGTAGAGGATCAGTGATTCCCCTTTTTAAAAAACAAATTGCTGCTGGCGGTCCAGTTACGGTCACTGATTTTCGGATGACCCGCTACTTTATGACCATTCCTGAGGCCAGTCGCCTGGTGATCTATGCAGGCGCCTCAGCTCAAGGGGGCGAGGTCTTTATCCTGGATATGGATGAGCCGGTTAAAATCATTGACTTGGCCAAAAAAATCATCTTGCTTTCAGGTCACAGTCTTGATGAAATTAAGATTGTGGAATCCGGTATCCGTCCTGGTGAAAAACTGTACGAAGAATTATTGACTGGAACGGAGCAGGTCGACTCCCAGTTGAATGAAAAAGTCTTTGTTGGCAAGGTGGCTAAATTTGATTTAGATAAAATTGAAAGCAAAATAGCAGGCTTAGACCAAATTGACGATGATGACCAATTAAAAGCTGAAATCATTGCTTTCGCTAACCAAACAACAGCTGGTTAAGTATTGCAGGTAAATAAAAGGCGCCTATTCTGGCGCCTTTTTTAGGTTCTATACTTTTTGGTGTTGGTGAGTAAAAACTCACTGACACCTTTTTTTATTTGGAATCACAAAAAGCCAGTGAATTCTTTATAATTAAGTTGTCAGACAAAACTACAAAGGAGAATTCACATGGCTCAAAATGATTGTATCAAAAACCTATTAAGTATTACAGACGAAAATATTAAATTAGAGGACAAGGTAACGATTAAAAAGATTAAACAAGTGACTCATAAAGTAATCTACGGCACACTAACTTATCAACCAGACAGCTGTCCAAATTGCCTCCATAAGGAGGCTGACCAAGCTAGTATTATTAAGCATGGTTATAAACTATCGCGCATTTTAATAGGTGAATTCAACACACAACCAATCTCTTTAGTATTAAAAAAATAGCGATTTTTCTGTAAAAATTGCCAAATTACGTTTACAGCCTCTTCTAATCTAGTTGCTAAAAATTGCTTTATTAGTCGCCAAATCAAGTGTTTAGCGATACAAGAATTATCAGAGTCGCAAAGTATGTCCTTAATCGCTAAAAAACTTAATATTTCAAATTCTACTGTTATTCGTCTGCTTGAATCGACTGCTAAACAATTCAAACAAAGTTACCGGCAACTACCTAGGCATTTATCTATTGATGAGTTTAAATCTGTTAAAAATGTCTCAGGCGCTATGTCTTGCATCCTAGTGGATGCAGCTAATCATCGTTTATTTGATATATTAGAAGATCGGACGCAAGCTTATTTAAGAGATTATTTTATGCGTTTCCCTCTGGAAAAGAGAAAGCTAGTTGAAACGATTACCATGGATATGTACTCACCTTATTATGATTTTTTACAACAAATCTTTCCAAATGCGAAAATTATTATTGACCGATTCCATATTGTCCAACTACTGAATCAGACTTTGAATAGCCAACGGATTCTTGTGATGAATCAACAACCTAAGCAATCAACACACTATCGGAAATTGAAACAGTTATGGAAGCTGATTTTAAAGAACCAAGAAGCACTGAATAGTGTTAATTACCGCACACATCGCTTATTTGATGGCCTTATAACAGAAGCAGGTATAGTTGAATTTATGCTTAATATCGACAGTAAATTTAGAAAAGTCTATGATGTCGTCAATGAGCTCAAATATCACCTTAAAACAGGGAATATCAATGCTTTCCTACATACAATTAGTCGCAATAAGAGCCAACGGCTCCCGAAGAATTTGAGAAAAACGATGAATACTCTGCTCAAATACTTACCTGCTATTATCAATAGCTTTCGTTATACACTTTCCAATGGGCCAATTGAGGGTATGAATAATAAAATTAAGAATATTAAGCGTTCCGGATTTGGTTACCGCAATTTTTATCATTTAAGGGCAAGGGCTTTTCTTTCCTTTAAATCATATGAGGTAAAGAGGGAAAATAAACCTACCATAAATAGAAAGACTGAAAAGCTAGATACAGAATCTAGGGCCCTATGTGCCTAAGTTAAAAGATATTTTTTACTAGAGGCGGAAGAGAATGGGCATCTGTTAGCCATGTTAAGCACGCCAAAGAAATACAAGCTGTGACAATCCTAGAGCCGTAGGAGCAACGCGACGTACGGATATAGCGATTGACTACAGCTTGTTTGAGGCTGGCGAGGTGAGAGACCTTGGCTCGAACCGGTGCCATGGCTGTTGAACAGATGACCAATTCTCTGGAGACTCTAGCCTATGGCTAGAAAAAATAAAAAAGACCGAAGTCAAAACTTCGATCTTTAATATCACCAACACTATTTGACAAAGAGCCCTTTTTTATTTTTAGCCAAAAGATACTAGGTATATAGCGTTGACTACAAATACTTTAAAAATACCTGCCTAGATAGTAATCGTTTACTTTTTAAGGTAAAATGGATGTGATTAGTTGCTGCTGAAAGGGGCGGAAATAATGAAAATTACAGTTACAGGTACCGGGTATGTGGGGCTAGCTAATGCTGTTTTATTAGCGCAAAACCATCAAGTCACAGCCATTGATATTGTAGAAGAAAAAGTTGACCTGATTAACCAAGGTCAGTCACCAATTGTTGATAAAGAAATTACAGATTTTTTGGCTAACCGCCAGTTGGATCTCAAGGCCACGACAGATAATTGTCAAGTCTACCAGGATGCTGATTTTGCGATTATTGCAGCGCCCACTAATTACGATGATGTAAGCAATCATTTTGATACTTCAGCTGTTGAACAGGTGATTGAAGACATTATTGCCTCGGGGTCACAAGCCACTATTATTTTAAAATCAACTGTACCAGTTGGCTATACGGAAAGTATCAGAGCCAAGTACCAGCGTGATAATATTATTTTTTCACCAGAGTTTTTACGTGAGGGCAAGGCCCTTTATGATAATCTTTACCCATCTCGAATTGTTGTTGGCGACCATGGCCCAGCTGGACAGGCTTTTGCCCAGCTAATGGTTGAAGGGGCAGCTCGAGAAGATATTCCCGTTTTATTGACCCATGCAACTGAAGCTGAGGCCATTAAGTTGTTCTCAAACACTTATTTAGCCATGCGGGTGGCTTATTTCAATGAACTAGATACTTACGCTGAAATCAAAGGTTTAAATAGTCAAGAAATTATTGAGGGAGTCGGATTAGATCCAAGAATAGGTAGTCATTATAATAACCCATCCTTTGGTTATGGCGGTTACTGTCTACCTAAGGATACCAAGCAGATGTTAGCCAATTACCAAGGCGTCCCGCAAGATTTAATTGCGGCTATTGTGGCTGCCAATCAAACTAGAAAAGACTTCATCAGCCAGCAGGTCATGGCCTCTGGCGCCCAAACAGTAGGTATTTACCGTTTAACGATGAAGGAAGACTCTGATAATTTCCGCCAGTCGGCTATTCAAACCATTATGCAGACCTTACAAGACCATGGCCTGGACCTAGTAATCTACGAGCCTGTCCACCAAGCAGCTAGCTTTGCCGGCATAGCTGTAGAAAATGATTTGGCTAAGTTTAAGGACCAAGCTGATTTGATCCTAGCTAATCGTTGGTCTCCAGACTTGGCAGATGTTGCCGATAAGGTGTATACCCGTGATATCTACCATGAAAATTAATAAAGGAGTTAACTATGTTGCATTTAAAAGAAGAATTTGCCAAGCGTTATCACAGTGATGATATCCGGGCGGTACGTTCGCCCTTAAGGATTGCACCAATTGGGGCCCACTCAGACTTTCAAAATGGACGTGCTTTAGGCCTGACCATTAATGCTAGTGTCGATATGGTTTATGCCCCGAGTGATGATGGCTATATCCAGGTAAATTCTATGGATTTTCCCGATAAGGAGTATTTCCACCTCAAGTCGCAATCTGACTATATCCCCGGTTTCTGGGGTAACTATATCAGAGGTGCTGTGATGGCCATTCAAGAGGACCATGTGCTCAAAAAAGGCATTAAAGGGGTTGTTTCTGGGAAATTGCCGATTGGCGGCCTCTCATCATCGGCTGCGGTTACAACAGCTTATCTAATGGCCCTGTGTGATGTTAACAATATTGAATTTTCTAAGCTAGATTTAATCCGTTGGTCTCACTGGGTAGAGCGGGAGTTTATTGGCCTTAAGAACGGTATTATGGACCAGGCTGCTAATATTCTAAGTGAAGATAATAAAATCTTACTGATGGACTGTGAAGACTGGACTTATGACCTGATTGATAAAGGGGCAAGCATGCCTGAATTTGAAGTTGTTATTGTCTTTTCTGGTATTTCTAAGCAATTAATTGGCACGGATTTCAATAACCGAGTGGATGAAACCCGGGTAGCAGGCTGGCTGTTATTGGACCGGGCTGGTGAAGACAAATTACCGACCCTGGCAGATGTACGTTTCCGCCATGTCCCAGAGGCTTATTATGAAGCTCACCGTGACCAAATACCTGACCGCTTTGGTAAACGAGCCGATCATTACTATAGCGAACAGAAGCGCGTTTTGGCAGGCGCCGAGGCTTGGGCTGCAGGTGATTTAGACCGCTTTGGCCAATTAATGTTTGAGTCTGGGGCATCTTCCTTCTACCAGTACGAAACCGGTATTCCTGAAATGCATGAAATTTATCAAATTTTGAAGACCTGCCCAGGTGTTTATGGGGCTCGTCCTTCAGGGGCTGGCTTCCGTGGTGCGGTGATTGGTTTAATTGATCCTGCCTATAAGGAACAAATCTGCCAAGCTATCGATGATAACTATCCACAAAAATATCCTGAAATTAAAGATCGCTATGAAGTAAACTTTGCCCGGCAGGCGGATGGGGCCCATTTCTTAGACTTGGAGGAAGTTAATTAATGAAAGCATTAATATTAGCTGCTGGCTATGCCACGCGACTATATCCACTTACAGAAAATACTCCTAAACCCCTGTTAGAGGTGGCAGGTAAAACAATTCTAGATTATATTGTTGAAAAATTAGACCAAGTGAATGAGATTGATGAAATTATTATCGTGACTAACGATAAATTTGCTGGACATTTCCAAGCTTGGGTGGACCAAGCTGACTATAGTAAGCCCTTTAAAGTAATTAATGATGGCACCCTTTCTAACGATAGCCGCTTAGGTGCTATTGGTGATATCCAGTTTGTCGTAGACCAGACCGGCCTACACGATGATTTGATGGTCCTGGCCGGAGATAATCTTTTCCACTTTGCATTGAGTGACTTCGCTGATTTCTTTACTGCCAAGGGCACGGATGTGATTGCTGCTTATGAGGAAAGTGACCACCAGCAACTCTTGCGGTCTGGGGTTGTTAAGGTTGATGATAATAATCAGGCCCTGGCCTTTGAAGAAAAGTCATCCCAGCCCATGTCGAATTTATCAGTGCCTACCTTTTATATTTTCCAGGCTGATACGCTAGATTTAATCCAAACTTATCTGGACCAGGGCGGTAATCCTGATGCCCCTGGGCACTTTATCCCTTACCTAATTGATCATAAGCCAGTGAATGTTTATATCTTTACGGGTGGTCGCCATGATATCGGTACGGTAGATAGTTACCGTCAGGTCCAGGCTCTATATGAACAATCCTAGAGGGAAATGTCTGTTAAATATTTAGATTGTATTTTTAAGTATAAAAAGCGTGAATCTGCTTGCCAAAAACTTAAGGTTTTAATATAATTTGCTTATGATTTAGTTAATAAAATTATATTTGCTTAGGAGGCAATTTCATGAAAAAAACGACTTCTAATCTGGTTCTCGCCCTAGCAACAACTGCCATTGTGGCAGGTCTTGCCCAAGCGCAACCAGTGCAAGCTGCGCCAGTGACATCAGCTGAGACAACTCCGGCTGCTTCAAGTGTTGCTAGTCAAACGATTAATGAAATTCAAACTACTCGGTCAACCATGTATGATGACCCTAGTATTCCTTTTGAAGGACAAACTTTACAGACCTACGTGACTAACCAAGGTTTGACTAAGGACCAATATGTCAATGGCATCTCTTATGATACTGCTGTTGAACAAACTGCTCAGCGTCGCGCTCAGGAAACAGCCGCTCATGGCCAAATTAATCATACTGCTGATGGTGTGAACCCAGCGACTTATAATGACTCTAGTGCCTGGGGTGAAAACTTAGCCTTTGGTACCAGCCTAAGTGTTGGCTCATCATTTGATATGTGGGTGGACAAAGAAGTAGCACCACTTAAAGCAGCTAATGGTCATTTTAACTTTGACAATGGTCACCTATATCAAATCTTAAATCCAGCCAATAAGAGCTTTGGTTATGGTCAAGTTTCAGGTGGCCCTTACGGACAAGTTTCTGCCTTAGCTTTGTCGCAAAAACAAGGACCTGGTCAAGTTGGTCAGAACCAGCCAACCACACCAGCCAATACCGGCAACCAAGGCACAGCGCCAACTACACCGGCAAATACTGGCAACCAAGGTACAACACCAACTACACCGGCAAATACTGGCAATCAAGGTACAACACCGACGACACCAGCTAATACCGGCAACCAAGGTACAACACCAACTACACCGGCAAATACTGGCAACCAAAGTACAGCGCCAACCACACCATCAAACACTGGTAACCAGGGCACAGCGCCAACCACACCAGCAAATACTGATAAGCCAGGTGTAGCCCCAACACCGGCAACTAATACCAATCAAAAAGCTAGCACAAACAAGCAACAAGCTAAACCAGCAAGCCAGGGCCAAGCTCAAGCGGCCGCAAACAAGCAAGCTGCCCCAGCTAACAAAGCAGCGGCTAGTGGCCAACCAGCAACTGGTCAAGCGCCAGTTAGCAGCAAGGCTGATACAGGTAAATTACCAGCTACTGGTGCGGTTAGCTTAGCAAGTTTAGGCTTGGCCTTAGCAGGTTTAGGTACTGGCTTAGTATTCCGCAAAAATCGGTAACTTTTATTTCTTAATCAGATTACTTTCCTAAAAGAGGTGGGTCGCCACCTCTTTTTTTGTTTTTCCAGCTTTGCTATAATATGAACAAGTAATATCATTAAAACCGAGGAGGCGTAAATATGATTGGCGGTATTGAAGCAGGTGGGACTAAGTTTATTTGTGCGGTCGCTGACCAAGAATATAATATTATCGATAAAGTGAGTATTCCGACCGAGACACCCGAAATTACCATGCCGGCTGTTATTGATTTCTTTGCTGAGTATCAGCTAACTAGCCTAGGCGTTGGTTCTTTTGGGCCAATTGATGTGATAAGGGATTCCGATACTTATGGTTATATAACCGGCACACCCAAATTAGCTTGGCGCGATTTTAATTTTTTGGCTTATTTATATGACCATTTAGATATTGAAAAAATTGGTTGGGACACTGATGTCAATGCTGCTGGTCTAGCTGAATATTACTATGGCCAAGGTCAGCATAAAAATAGCCTGCTTTATTTAACTATTGGTACCGGTATTGGCGGTGGATTTATCAACCAAGGCCAGGTACTCCAGGCTGCTGGGCATCCAGAAATGGGTCATATTGTGATTGACCAGGATGCTGATGATAATTTTGCTGGACTCTGCCCGGCCCATGGCAACTGCTTGGAAGGTCTAGCTGCTGGTCCCACAGTAGCGGCGCGTTTAGGTCAATCTAGTCATGAAATTAGTCCTGACCACCAGGTTTATAACTATTTAGCTGACTATATCGGCCAAGGACTCCGTGACTTTACTGTGCTCCTTCGTCCTGAAGTCATTGTTATTGGTGGTGGCCTAATGAATGTGCCTGGTCTGATGGATAAGGTGCGTCAAGCCTTCGACCAGCTTTTTAACCACTACCTACCGCTACCTGACTTGGATGACTATATTGTGTCGCCAGGACTAGGCGACCAAGCTGGTATTATTGGCGCCATGATTTTAGGTCAAAAAGCCTTAAAAAAATAAGCACTCACACAAATTAGCGGATATTAACTAAGGCTACTAGGGAGAATAAGTATAAATGAAAAAGAGGCTGTGACCTAGGTCACAGCCTCTGTTGTATTTATGGGTTATTTAGCTTTTCTAGCTAGATATTTAAGGTTCAATCCCCATAGCCTTCATTTCTTCACGTGTAGCAATTTCATTGGGATCAACAAAGCCATATCCCTTATTACTAATACCATCTAAGATACTAGGTAGGGCATCTCTGGTCCAGGTTAAATCATGCATCAGGATATTAGCACCAGGGGATAGCATTTCGGTATTGACCATGATATCGGCCAATGGCTCAGGTTCTGAGTATGCTTCTTCCCAATCAAAACCATATGTCCAAGTCATAGCAACCATGTTTTCCTCTTCAAGAATTGCTTCTAGGGCTGGGTTTTGCGAACCAAAAGGTGCCCGGAAGAATTTAGGCCGATAACCAATGGTCTCTTCAATGACATCTTGGTTATGGACAATTTCATAACGCATGACTTCTTCATTAGGAATTTCTGACAGGTCGTAGTGGGTCATGGTGTGGTTACCGATAACGTGGCCCATGTCAGCAATTTCTTTGAGGGCTTTGCGTCCTTCTTCACCGTGCTCACCTTCTAGATACATACCATTCACAAAGAAAATACCTTTGATCCCACGATTTATCATATCGCGGGCTTCTTGAACTGAGTTGGTTGGATTTTCAGGTAGCTTGCGGGGCACATCGTCGATAGTCGCTAGGACGACCTGGTCGTCAACCCCTTCTTTGGCTGGGACAACCCGGGTGGTGGCGGGATCAATATAATAATTGACTTGACGCGCAACCTGGTCTTGCTGGCTGGCTTGGTCCTGACTTTCTGCTTGATTGCTATTATTTTGATCAGCCTGGTTACAAGCAGCTAGTCCTAAGCTGGCTAGTAGGACTAGGGATAATAGATGTTTTTTCTGCATAATAAACTCCTTCTTATTCATCTTATTAACATTTTATAAAGACCAGCAAATAAAGTCAATGTGCTGACCATTAAATCCCGGGATTAAAGTGTATAATACAAGAGAGGTGAAATTATGAAAGTTTTAGGAGAAAAAACATATTTACTGCCACTGGCCTTAGTGATTGGTGCGGTAGTCGATGCCTTAGAAGCGCTTTTTAGCCACGGTTTAAATTTTATGATTAGTCTTAACCAAGCTTATTATCTTCCCTTGGTTCTAGCCTTGCCCCTAGTTGGTCTGGTCATTGTTTGGATTTACCAGCGTTATAGTCCGGAGAGTCTAGCTGGTATGTCACTGATATTTAATGCAGTCCATCAGAGGGATGATAACTATCGAATCCCGCCCCTTTTGATTCCTATCGTTATTGTCGCCACTTGGCTAACCCATTTGGTGGGGGGATCAGCAGGTCGTGAAGGTGTGGCAGTACAAATCGGTGCCACTATGGGTCAGCAGTTTGACCGCTGGTTTAAAGATAAGGACCAGGCTTACAGTGTCATATTTGGGATTGCTGCTGGTTTTGCTGGCTTGTTTGGCACCCCTTTAGCGGCAACTTTTTTTGCCTTAGAATTACTAACTTCTGGACGCTTATTGCTCAGTGTGTTATTGCCAACCATGCTAGCAGCCTATACATCGCTGGGGGTATCATCTGCTCTTAAGCTCCACCACGCCCACTTTACCGTTGATTTACCCCAGCTTTCCCATGCCCCAGTCTGGCAGCTAATTGTCATGGCTTTAATCTTTAGCTTGGCCGGGCAATTATTTGCCCATGGCTTAGAGAAGGGTAAGGCAGTAGCCAGCCATTTAATGAAGAACCCCTACCTGAGAGTGGCCCTAGGTGGGATTATCCTAGCGGCTTTACTCTTATTAACTGGTGGTCGCTATTCTGGTTTAGGTGAACCCATTATTGAAGCTATCTTTAACGGTGGTCAAGCCTTAACCTGGGATTGGCTCTGGAAATTAGCCTTAACTGTTTTGACTCTGTCGATCGGTTTCCAAGGTGGGGAAGTAACCCCGATGTTTACGATAGGGACCTGTTTGGGCTATGTCCTAGCGCCCTGGCTAGGTTTGCCCAACCTAACCGTAGCCGCCCTAGGTTATGTGACTGTATTTGCGGTGGCTACCAATACAGTTATCGCCCCCATGTTAATCACCATGGAAATTTTTGGCCCTGAGATTATGCCTTGGGCCTTGCCGGTTATCTTATTGGCCTATAGCCTAAATGGCAATTTTTCAGTCTACGGCCAGCAAAAAATCATGGAATAAATGTAAAAAGCTAGTAAGGGAAAATGCTTACCCCTACTAGCTTTTTCTTATGACTTGGTATATTTTTTAACTTCAGGTAAGACTTTTTCACCTAAGAGGTCAATCACGCGTTTGATGCGGTCAACTGAGGCGCCACCGAAGTCGATTTGGGCAATATAGCGGTCCATGCCGTATAATTCATGTTGGTGGAGTAACTTATCGATAACGAGACTAGGATCACCAACATTCATGGTGTCTGAAACATGTTTGGTTTGGGCAAACTGTTGTTTAGGGAATTGACTCCCGTTAGCATAGTAAAAGCCATTAAAGACTTGTGGATAAAATTCCCGCATGGCCTCTTCAACCGTATCACCTAGCCACAGGGGTGAGGCGGTTGTGAGTGGGAATTCATCTGCCTGGTAGCCACTATCACTCAGAGCTTGACGGTAACCCTGAACTGCTGGCATAAAGGCCATTGATGGGCCAGCCAAGGTGGTCAGAGTCATCGGCACACCGGCCCGGCCCGCCTTGATGGCGGAATCAGCTGGTCCTCCAACTGCCCGCCAAATTTTCAGGAAGTTATCCTTAGGCTTAGGTAGAATTTCAGCATTGTTCAGGGGAGCTCGATATTGACCTGACCAAGTGACTAATTCACCAGCTTCAACCTTTTCATTAATCAGATTAAGTAGGTCAAATTTTTCTTCAAATAATTCTTCATAATCACGAAGGTCGTAGCCTAATAGGGAGTAGAGACCCACCCGTGATGCCCGACCGCCGATGAGCTCCATCCGGCCGTGACTGAGCAGGGAGAGGGTGGCAAAGTTTTCATAAATTCGCACCGGATCTGAGGTGGAAACAATCGTCGAACCAGAAGTTAACTTAATCTTGCTAGTTGCTTGGGCAATGGCACCCAGGATGACGGCATGGGCTTGCGAGATAAAATAGCGTTGATGACTTTCACCCAGGGCAAAAATATCGAGACCGGCTTGCTCAGCATGAACAGCAATTTCAACTAATTCATTGATGCGTTGCTCTTCAGAAATAGTTTCACCGGTATGGGGATTAGGGTCCAAATCACCTAGGGAATAGAGGCCAATTTCCAGACCTTGGTCGGCTTTAAAGCCATACTTTTCTTTTAAATTTGTCATGTTGATGCTCCTTTGATCTTTTACTAGCATTATAATACGAATCCGAAATATATCAAGTGATAAAGCTCAAGACCTGCTGACCTTGCTATTGTAGCTTATCTTAAAAAATGCTATATTATTTTTGTAAGCGTTTAAAAACGAAAGGAGATTGTATATGAAACAAGTAGCATTAGGTTCGCGCCACAAACAAATTATTGAAGTGGATGGCCTACAATTTCGTGATTTAAATGGTGATGGCCAGCTAAATCCTTATGAGGATTGGCGTCTATCGGCCGAAGAGCGGGCTGCTGACCTTGTTAGCCGTATGAACAGCCGGGAAAAGGCAGGCATGTTTTTAATTAATGATAAACCAATGGGGATTTCCGTTGAAGAAGGAGAGCCAACCAGTTTTAATGGTATTATTTCTGAGGTTGACAAGGACCATGAAAAACCAGTTAAGACCCACGAATATCCAACGACAACTATGATTAAGGATTTGCAGATGCGTCACATTATTGTGCGGGAAAATGCCAAAGCTTCTCAGCACGCCGAGTGGGCTAACGCCTTGCAGGAAATTGCCGAAGACAGCCGTTTAGGTATTCCAGTTGTTGTCTTATCAAACTCGAAAAATGAGAATGCCTCACCGACCTTCAATGGCCAAACCTCAGGCGGTAATTTCACCCAATATCCTGGTACTTTAGGGATTGCAGCCACTCAGGATGACCAGGTGGTCGCTGATTTTGCTGAAGCGGGTCATGAAGAATTTTTAGCTGCCAACATCCGCAAGGGCTATATGTACATGGTGGATACAGCGACAGATCCACGCTGGTTTAGAACGTCAGGAACTTTTGGTGAAAATCCTGAACAAATCTCTAAAATTGCCAAGCAACTCATTAAAGAATACCAAGGTGACCAGCTTGATGAAGACTCGATTGCCCTAACCATTAAACACTTCCCGGGTGGTGGGGCCCGTGAAAATGGTTTTGACCCTCATTATGCTGAGGGTAAATTCAATGTTTATCCAACACCTGGCTCACTAGAAAAATACCACCTGCCACCATTCCAAGCCGCTATTGATGAAAATCCATCATCAATCATGCCTTACTATGCCATTCCTTCTAATGATAAATCAGCTACGCCACAAGCGCCATTTACTGGTGAATTTGAGGAAGAAATTGCTTTTGCCTATAATAAGCAGTTTGTTACTGATTTACTAAGAAATCAAATGGGCTTTAAGGGCTATGTCAACTCTGATACCGGAGTGCTTAACTCCATGGCCTGGGGTGCTGAAAACTTGAGCTTGCCTGAGCGGGCCGCTAAAATCATGGCTGCTGGTACCAATATTGTGTCAGGAACAACTGATGCGGATACCTTCCAAGAAGCCATTGAAAACTTGGCTGATCCAGCCCAGGTTGACAAATTAGTTCAGGGCACCTTAATTGAACTCTTCCAATTAGCCCTCTTTGAAAACCCTTATGCCGATGTGGCCACGGCTGATGATAATGTCAACACCCTAGAAAAACGGACCAAGGCCTACCAAGCCCATCAGAAATCTGTTGTTCTACTGAAAAACGAAAACAATGTCCTGCCCTTAACAGAAGATAAGGTGGCTGGCAAGAAGATTTACGTTGACCTCTTAACTAAGGTTTACAACGAAGAAGAGCTGAAGGCACGGGAAAAATCTGGAAACTTTGGTAATACCGATGAAATTGCCGCTGCCCTACCAGGACAATTGCAGGACAAGTTCCCGCATATCCAAGTTGTCACTGACTATAAGGCTGCTGATATTGCCATTCTTTTACTAGAACCAATTTCAGGTTCTTATTTCGAAGCAACTGATGGTTACCTTGATTTAGCTATCCACAAAGAAACTAACGTGGATATGGATAAGGTACGCGATGTGGCCGCTCATGTTGACCAAGTTATCATCAACGTCAACTTTGACCTGCCATTTGTGCTTGAGGGTGTAGAAGAATTGGCAGACGGCTTGACTGCTTCCTTCAATAGTTTTATCGAAGCGATTTTTGATGTTCATTTCGGCAATTACAAGCCAACCGGCAAGTTACCGATTACCTTGCCAGCCAACCAAGCTGCTATCGCAGTTGATGAAAATGGAATCTGTGCCTCTCCTAATGATGTGCCAGGCTACGACAAGGAAAAATATATGGACATCCCATATGCTTATGAAGACAAGCAGGGCGGTAAATATACTTATGGCTTTGGTTTAACCTATTAGAAACATTCGTTTCCTCTACAAATATAGTTATGAAAGGGCCTGGCAGTTCTGCCGGGCCCTTTACTGGTTTATTGCCAAGCCCTTAGGCGGCTAATGGTTGGCAAGTGTTAATCTTTTTAATATAATAGGCATACGAGATTGTTTGAAAAGGAGATATTTATGGCAAATCAAATTAAAGCAGTCCTGAGTGCTGGACAAGCGGAAGAGTTCAATAAGTTAACCTTAGACCAGGCCAAGGGAGATGTGGACCAGGCGCTCCAGTCTATCCAGACCTTTGTTGATCAATTCCAGTCTGAATTTACCCCAGGTCATGTCAATATTTTTGCCCTGGAAGCCCTGCCTAAACGCCGAGATGGTGTGGCTCGGACCGCCATTTTACTAGTTAATTTAACTGGTAGCACCCTACAAGCTTTAGCTGGCAAGCTACAGCTAGAAGTTGATGATTTTGGTGTTAACTTTGAACCGGTTGACTGGCAGGTAGACCATGACTTTCTAGGTGACTGGCAAGACCACGAGGCAATCATGATTGTTGATGATTTTCCCTTCCAAGGCCTACCAACCCAACCATCCTACCAGGCTGAAAATCTAAGCCTAACAGTTGAGGACTTCTTTATCACAGAAGCTTAAAGGGTGTGAGGGCTGGCGCTTAGAACTGAATCCTTGGAATAAAAGACGACCAATATCGTAGATATTGTGTCGGATTTTATGAAAGGACTTCAGTTCTGCCGGACTGAACCCGACTAAGCAGGGTGTGAGGGCCGGTGCTTAGAACTGAATCCTTGAATTGAAAATTTAGCGTATGTAAAAAGCCGCTGTGACTCGTGCCACAGCGGCTTTTTATTATGGTCTGACTTGACCTTGGCCAAAGACGGTGTATTTGTATGAGGTTAAAGCGTCCAAGCCCATTGGACCTCTGGCATGCAGTTTTTGGGTAGAGATGCCAATTTCACCACCAAAACCAAATTTCTCGCCATCAGAAAAACGAGGGGAGGCATTGACATAAAGGACAGCAACATCCAGGTCTTTCATGAAGTCACGTGAGACTTGGTAGTCACTGGTCACGATGGTTTCAGAATGATAGGTAGTATAGTGCTCAATATGGTCAATGGCTTCATCATAGCCACTAACTACCTTAATGGCGATTTCCATAGCTAGGTATTCGGTCGCCCAGTCATCTGGAGTAGCTGGTTGGGCTTCAGGGATGATAGCTTGCACCTGGTTGTCCCCGTGGATGGTGACACCAGCTGCTACTAGGGCAGGGCCAGCTTGGCTCAAGAAGCTTTGGGCGATTTCCTGGTCAACTAAGAGGGTTTCGATGGCATTACAAGCCGATACTTTCTGAGTCTTGCCGTTGATTAAAATTGCCAGGGCTTGATCTAAATCAGCTGACTTTTCAACGTATAAGTGGCAGTTACCCTCACCAGTTTGAATGGTCGGTACAGTTGCATTTTGGATGACATTGTTGATTAAACCGGCAGACCCCCGAGGAATTAAGACATCAACACTCTCATTCATCTGCATAAAGACCTTGGCCAATTCACGGTCAGGGTTATCGATTAAATTGATGGCTGATGTCGGCAGGTTAAAGTCAGCTAGCCCCTGGTGGAGGGCCTTAAGGATGGCTTGGTTAGACCGAATTGTTTCCTTACCGCCCCGTAGAATAACCGCATTACCAGTTTTAAAGCACAGGCCAGCAGCATCGGCAGTAACATTGGGACGAGATTCAAAAATAATACCAACGACGCCTAGGGGCACCCGTTGGCGGCCAATTTGTAGGCCCTCTTGGTTATACCACATATCATCTACACGCCCGATGGGATCAGCTAAATCAGCCATTTGCTCGAGGCCATCAGCCATGGCTTCAATGGCTTGGTCGGATAAAACCATCCGGTCAATAAAACTTTGCGGCCGACCAGCTGCCTGGGCATCTTCAGTATCTAAGGCATTAGCAGCCAAAATATTGGCTGTTTCTTGGCGTAGGTAGTTGGCCATAGCAACTAGCGCTTGGTTCTTTTCCTGGCTGGATAAGCGGCGTAGGGTCCGGCTAGCAAGTTTGGCAGCCTGGCCCATAGCCAATAGTTCTGCTTTGTTAATCATGGTTAATCTCCTTTACTAGTAGAAAATACGGTACCGATATTTTCACCCTCCAGTAGGGCAAAAATATCGTTAGGGTCATAAGAATCCATAATGACCATTTGACTGCCGATTTTTAACAGGCGGTCAGCGGCTAGTAGCTTGGTCCGCATGCCGCCTGTTGAGAAGGCCGTGCCAGCTTCACCAGCCATAGCCAGCACCTGGTCATCAATCTGGCTGACCACATCTAATTTGCTGGCCTGGGGATCGGTGTTGGGGTTGCTGGTGTAGAAACCATCTACATCGGTTAATAAAATAAGCAGATCAGCTTGAATAATTTCAGCTACGATAGCGGATAGGGTATCATTATCTCCAAATTTGATGTGGTGGTCCAATTCATCAATGGCAACGGCATCATTTTCGTTGATGACGGGCAGGATGCTTTGGTCTAAGAGGGCCTTGAGGTTATTTTTCAGGTTGTTGAGGCTCTCTGGAAAATCAATCACATCCCGGGTCATCAAAATCTGGGCGACCCGCTGGTTATAATGCCAGAAAAAGCGGCTGTAGAGGTTCATGAGGGCGACTTGACCAACGGCAGCCACCGCTTGTTGGTCAGGGATGGCTTTTGGACGTTGGGCTAGTCCGAGTTCGGCCGCTCCCACTCCCATGGCTCCAGATGAAACCAAGAGGACCTCCTTGCCATCTTGGATCAGGCTGGATAGGGTATAGGCGAGACGGTCAATGCGCCGGTAGTTAATTTTTTTATCAGCATCAATTAATGAGGCTGTCCCAATTTTAACGACAATTCGCTGGGCATGTTTTAATTGTTGACGAGACATAGTTAACTCCTTTAGTCCGGGAATAATAGGTCAAGTATAGCATATTTTCCAAGCAAATTTTACTGGTTGACTTGTAAAGTCTACCAGGTCATGGTAAAAAGAAATGGGGAAAACAAAAAATGAAAAGGAGATATGATATGAATCAAACACAGACAGGGTCTAAATCTGTGATTAATCGGATTTTAGATGCCCTGAAAGAAATTTTTGCACCCAACCTGGTAGCCCTATCGGCAGCCGGTATTCTGCAAGGGATAACCATTATCTTGCACAGCCTGGGCATCATCCAAGAGGGGCGTGCGGAGTATATTATCCTCAACACGATTTCTTCAGCGGTCTTTTACTTTTTGCCAATTCTCTTAGCTTTTTCAGCAGCTCGGGTCTTTAATACCAGCCAGGTCTTGGCGGCCTGTGTGGCGATGTTCCTATTGCATCCGGATATTGTGGCCAACTTACAGCAATATGGCGGCACCGCGGATTTCTTCGGTGTTCCCCTGCCACCAGGCCATTATCCATCCAGCGTGATTCCCATTATCGTCATTGTCTGGGCCCAACAATATATTGAGCGCTTCTGGCATAAAATTATCCCAGACCTAGTAGAAGGCGTTTTTGCGCCCATGCTGACCCTCGCCACCATGGCGATTTTAGCCTTAACAATTCTGGGTCCAATTGGTGAATTAGGGGCGGGTGCCCTCCTTTGGGTCATCAACTTCTTCTCGACTAAGGCGGCCTGGTTGGTGCCAACCCTCTTGGGCGGCTTCGGCATCTTTGTCGTGATGACCGGTGCCCACTACTCTCTCTTCCCGGTCGTGATGCAGTCCTTAGCAGCTGGTCAACCGGATACCTTTTTTATCCCGGGTATGATGGCCTCAAATATTGCCCTAGCGGCAGCAGTGCTAGCTGTAGTCATTAAGACCAATTCTGGAAGCTACCGGCAATATACCCTGTCAGCTACAATTACGGCTGCCTTGGGTGTATCCCAGCCTGGTTTGTATGGCGTGGCCATCCCCATGAGAAATGTGATGGTGGCTGCAATTTCCGGGGGCTTGGCTGGTGGCTTGTATGCTGGTATTGCCAAGGTCTATGCCTATGCCTTTGTTAATCCGGGCCTAGCTGCCCTGCCAGCCTTTATTAGCCCGGACGGTTCAATTGCTAATATGGTTAACGTTCTGATTGAAATGGCCATTGCAGGGGGCATTGCCTTTGCCATCGTGATGTTGACGCCATACCATGAATTAGCGGACCATGACATAGCAGAAATCACCAGAACTAAATAAAGGGTGTGAGGTCTGCCAGACCGAACCCGACTAAATAAAAGGGTGCGAGACTTGGCGCTCAGGAATGAATCACTGGAAGGAATGAGGCCAATAGCTACAAGCTATTGAGACTAATTTTTGAAGTGACAGCCAGTTCAGCTTTTTCGACCCCGACTATATTGATAATACACGTATAATAATGAGATCCTGGGACTTATGCCCCAGGATCTTTTATTTTGACTGTTAGGCGGGCAACAGCTAGAATTGTGCACTAGAGAATAGCTTAAGTGGCGGAGTTAAGCTACTTGGACCCGAGCTCACCAGCTAATCTCAATTAATTGTATTTCTGAAGTAGCTTAAGTGGCGGAGTTAAGCTACTTGGGGACGAGCTCACCAGCTAATCTCAATTAATTGTATTTCTGAAGTAGCTTAAGTGGCGGAGTTAAGCTACTTGGGGACGAGCTCACCAGCTAATCTCAATTAATTGTATTTCTGAAGTAGCTTAAGTGGCGGAGTTAAGCTACTTGGGGACGAGCTCACCAGCTAATCTCAATTAATTGTATTTCTGAAGTAGCTTAAGTGGCGGAGTTAAGCTACTTGGGGACGAGCTCACCAGCTAATCTCAAGTAATTGTATTTCTGAAATAGCTCAAGTGGTGGAGTTAAGCTATTTGGACCCGAGCTCACCAGCTAATCTCAAGTAATTTCATTTCTGAAGTAACTCAAGTGGTGGTGGTGTTAAGCTACTTGATACTAGTCCCAACAACTACTCTCGCCAAATATAAAGAAAAACAGAGTGAGAGAAAAGTTGTCTAGGCTAGATTTTGGAAAACGCAGGCCAGATCGAACCCAACTAAAAAGCGCTCTGAACTGCTTGCAATTAGACCATCCCATGTCTAAGTGGCTGGGATGGTTTTTCTATGCCATTTTTTAACTTAGCCAATACATAAGCAGATTTTAGATATTAAAGCAAAAAAGAATCTAGGCTCAAAACCTAGATTCCTTAGCACTTTATTCACTTAATGACCGCTCTGCTTTAAAATCTGCCGCTTTCAGTACGGACTGGTGATGACCTAGAGGGATAGTGGCCTGGCTAGCTCGCAAGCAACCGGCATTTTCATCTCGTCCTTGCACCACAAAACGGGCCTGGTCTTGACCATATTGGTCGATGGCCGCTTGGATTAAATCCTGAGTCGCATTATCTTGGTAACGATTGAAGATAACATTGAGCTTAACTTGGTCAAGGGCAGTCATCATATGGTAGTCTCCCATAGAGTCACCAAAGAGGGCTAGTGGCTGCTTGCCCTGGTGGTGGGGCATGATTTGGTCTCTAATGGCTTGGGTTTTACCTGGTCCCTTAGTGATTGGTGCGTCTTTGTCCATGCAGGCAACAATTCGGTCCTGGTCATCTAGCTGGTAGGACATACCAATTGTCTGCTGGGCTGGCACCTGGTAGTTGGGATGATCTGCTGCCACCCGCACCAGGTCATAGGGGCTGGCTGAGACAATATAGGTCGCAATGCCATGGTCCTGAAAGGCTTGGTAGAGATTTGCTAATTCATTGGGAAAACGTAAGCCAGATTCAAAGGAAGCCTTGACTTGGTCGGTTTTACCAGGTAAGTCTGGATGGCTAACCAAGATCCGGTTAGAAACTTTACTGGCCAAACCTGCCTGAATGGCTGCCTGGCCCAAGTGGCGAAACTCTTCGCGGCTAAATCCCGCAAACCAGTAATTAGGCCAGGCTTGTCCTGGTTGGCGGTTAAGCTGACCATTGACTAAGTTGTAAAAAAGCCGGAGTTTAGCAGCAAAGGTCTGGTAGTGGGGACCGGCCTTGACTTGATCAAGACTGGCCTCATCCTTGATGATATAGGTATCGTAAACAACTTGGTAGCTATCTAAAATATCATCAATCAGGTTGGCTAGGGTCACTTGGTCCTGGCCCTTAATGAGCGGATGGTGGTAGTCATCAAGTTGGGGCCAACTTCTTAGGATAGCAGCGAACTCGGCCGGTGTTAATTTATAGCTCAAGTGGTCCAGCATATACATCATCAGATGGTCTTCAATATCATTAATCGCACTTGTGTTGTCAAAATCAAATACCACATAATTTTGCTCAGCCAGTGGGGCCTGGGGATCTTGCTGGTAGTCTGTAATCAACTGGTTCAGCCGTTGGTAAGCAAAATCTTCCCAATTTTCTTGGGGGAAATAAGTCTTCATCGGGTCCTCCTTAATTACCTATAGCTAGGCGGGCACTTTAACTAATTAAATTGTAGCTAAAAGTAAATTAAAGGCAAGTTTTAAGTAAAAATATTTACCGCTGTCGGCAATCAACGACAAAAAGGGCACTGACGATATTTCATCAATGCCCAGATTTTAAAAGTACGAGTATGCAGATGATATGCTTAATTAGTTAGTTGCAGCTGATTCTGGCAAACTTTCGCCGATAGCAGCTAGACGCTCAGCGACTTCTGCTTGTGACCACCCCTTGGCTTCAATGTAGCGGTTGCGTGGGTGGACGCGACATTCATGGGAGCAACCACCTAGATATTTTTCTTGGTTTTCTTCAGAGCATAGGATTTGGCGGTTACATTCTGGATTACCACAATTAACGTAACGCTCACATGGCGTGCCATCAAACCAGTCACGACCAACAATGCTTGGATCAACATGGTTGATATCTACTGAAATCCGCTCATCAAAAACATACATCTTGCCTTCCCACATATCACCGCGGGTTGCTTCATCTTGGCCATAGTTTTCAATACCACCGTATAATTGGCCAATTTCTTTACCCATACCTTCACGCACCATGTAGCCAGATAATTTCTCACAACGCACACCACCGGTACAGTAAACCAGTACCTTTTTGTCCATAAATTTATCTTTATTTTCTTGTAACCATTGTGGCAGGTCACGGAAGGCTTTGATGTCAGGATTGATGGCCCCTTCAAAGTGACCAAGCTCATATTCATAATCATTACGGGTATCAATAATAACAGTATCTTCGTCCTTCATGGCTTCTCTAAATTCGGCTGGTGACAGGTGGTTACCAGTGATTTGGTTAGGATCTAGGTCTTCTTCTAGCTTGAGGGAAACAATTTCTGGCCGGTAGCGGACAAACATTTTTTTGTGGGCGAAATCATCAGCTTCATTAATTTTGAACCAGAGATCGCTAAACTTGTCCATGCTGTGCATGTGGTCCATATATTTCTTAGTCACACTTTTTGGACCAGATACGGTACCGTTGATACCTTCGTCAGCAATTAGAATCCGTCCCTTTAGGCCGATTGATTTACAGAATGCCAGCTCTTGGGCCGCGAATTCCTCAGCGTTTTCGATAGGAACATACTTGTAATAAAGTAATACTTCATAATCTTTAGACATAAATATATACCTCTTTCTCAAATTGCAAGTTTGATCAGTTAAGTATTATAGTCCTAAATAGGCTAAATATCAACAAAATCACTTGGGACCTGGTAATCTAGTCTACAAAACGACATCCTGGATGGTATAATATGAGAGACACGTGCTTGGTTGGTTGGGGACCAACCTGTATTTCTAGCCAGGGGACCGAGATGAGAATTAGTCTAAGCAGACAAACTGGAGGTCACAACGTGCGTACTGATGAACTTTATGTCAAGCTCAAGAACTTGCATTTTATTGATAACTATTACATTTCTCATAAGGGACCAGATAGTAAGGGGGAGGGTCATGGTGTCTTAAAGATTTATGATGATGATGCCAAACTGGCCGAAGTGTCAATCGACCAACCCTATATGCTGCGGACCACTTATGAAGGCTTTGCCCAGCGCAATCTCTTGGAGCAACAAGCCCTATTAAACCTACTGGTGGCCTATGCTTCAACGCCAGTGGACCAGCGCCGCAGTGAGTTATATTTTGCCTATTATAATGATTTGAATAATATTCCGCATTTCATCAAGCGACTTAGCAATAATCGTTTGACGGATGATATGATTCCCATGGCCTATTTCAACACCCTGAGCCCCCAGGAAAGAGAAAAATATTTATTTTCGGCAGCCGAGCTGGCTGAATTTCCAGCTGACTACCAGCCTCGCTTTCGCCCAGACTCCTTTGTAAAGGTAAAGCCCTTAGAGGAATTTGAAGCAGAGTTGTCGGAGCGTTTTACGGAAGAAACTGAGGAATAGAACCTAACTACTAGAAAAGAGGAAGATCATGCCTGAACGTATTGATGCCAAAACTTATTTAATTAGTCTGTTAGCGGACCCAATCCGCCACTCCCTATCACCTACCATGCATAATGAAGCCTTTGCTAAACTGGGTTTACCATATGCTTATCTGGTTTTTGATGTCAACCAGACTAATTTGGCTGGTGCTGTTCAGGCCATTCGTGACCTCGGCATCCGTGGTTCTAATATTTCCATGCCCAACAAAACAGCTGTTCTACCTCTATTAGATGAACTGACCCCTGCAGCCCGCTTGGTGGGTGCAGTGAATACTGTGGTCAACCAAGATGGTCACTTGACTGGTCATATTACTGATGGTGAAGGCATGGTTGAGGCTTTGGCTAGAGAAGGTGTCGGGATTAAAGATAAGACCCTGACCATTACTGGTGCTGGTGGTGCCGGAACAGCCATTGCTATCCAAGTGGCCCTAGACGGTGCTAAAGAAATTAAAATACTTAACCGCCAGGATAGCTTTTTTGAAAACGGCTTGGCCACAGTGGATAAGATTAACCAGCAGACGGCTTGCCAAGCAACATTAACCCCGCTAGAACAAGCCGGGGCCCTTAAAGAGGCAATAGCTGCTTCTGATATTTTTATTGAGGCCACTAGCTTGGGCATGGGTGACCTCATTGACCAAAAAATTAGTGATGATGCCACGATTTTCCGTCCTGACCTAGTTGTAGCCGACGTAGTTTATAAGCCACAGGAGACAGCCTTTTTACGTTTTGCCAGGGAAAATGGGATGACCCAGGCTTATAATGGGCTAGGCATGATGCTCTACCAGGGCGCAGCTGCCTTTAAATTATTTACTGGTCACGATATGCCAGTTGACTATATCCGTGACTTGCTCTTTGTTGAAGAAAATATCTAGGAGGCTAAAATGAGCGACTTAGTTAATAACCAGCCTAAAAAATTTAAGCTTGATGCCAGAAAGCCAGTGACCATTGTACCGATTGTTGGTAGCACACGGTCAGATATCTTAAGCCAGGCCAGACGTATTAACCAGACTGAATGTGGCCTTGTTGAGTGGCGGTTAGATTATTATGACCAGGCTAGTGACAGGGAGTCAGTTAAGGAATTAATCTGGGATTTGGCCGAGCGCCTGCGTCAGCCCCTCTTGGTAACCTTACGCAGCCAAGCAGAGGGTGGCCAGTTCCCCTTAACTCCTGGTGATTACCAAGCTATCATCTCCCATGTCATCCAAACAGGTGCCTGCCAGGCCGTCGACATTGAGTACCAACAATTAGCTCATTTAGACCAAGATTTAATCAGTCTGGCCCACCAAGCAGGGGTCCAGGTTGTCCTATCCAACCATGACTTCCACCAGACACCCGACCAGGTTGAGATGGTGGATCGGTTGCTAGCTATGGCGCAAACGGCGGCGGTTATTTGTAAATTAGCGGTGATGCCGCAAACACCTGGGGATGTTCTAGCCCTTTTAAATGCCACTTACCAGGCCAGCCAAACGGTAGATAAGGCCTTGATTACCATGGCTATGGGGGACCTGGGTCTGGTCAGTCGCTTAGCCGGTCACCTCTTTGGTTCAGCTGCTAGTTTTGCCAGCTTGGGCCAGGCTTCGGCGCCCGGCCAAATTGATCTGGCAGACCTAACGGCAGTCCTCAATTTATTGAAAAAACACTAAAAAAAACTAGCGTCTATGACTGCGGTCACAGGCGCTAGTTTTTTCATCCCAGTAGTTATTTAAAAGAAAGGCTTTTTAAAAATTGGTTAGGGGACTTGTCATAATGCTTTTTAAAGGCCCGATAGAAGGTAGAATAGTCACCAAAGCCGGCTGCTTGAGCGATTTCCTGCAGAGTCATCCGGTTGCTGGGGATATCCAACATGAGGGCCCTGGCGTAATTGACGCGCTTATCGATGATGTATTCATGGAAATTACGCTTCATTTCGGTCTTGAAAAGTTTGGAGAAGTAATAAGGAGAGATATCGAATTCTTCCGTAATTGATTCTAACTGCAGAGAGGGATTGCGATAATTATTTTCAATATAGTAAATAATATGGCTAAAGTGACGGTCTTCCTGGTAGGAGCCGGATAGTTGGGGAAGTTTTTGGCTGCGGAAGATTTTTGATAGGGCCTTGTAGATGTAATAGCAGGCTTCAAAATAAGACTCAGCCAAGTCCTCATGGGGTAAGTCTAAGACCTGGTTGAGATAGTGGTAGATTTCTTCAGACCCCTCTTGGTCCAGGCGATAGTGGCCAGGCCGGTTGAAGTATTCTTGGAAATTATATTGGTGCTTGCGTTGCAAGTCCTCATATTGTTTGAGCAGGTTGAGGGGGATATGGAGGACATAGCGCGAGTTATTAATCCCTTTTTCATGGTTGATTTGGTGGGGGGTGTAGGCAGGAATAATGAGAATGTCCCCCTTGTAGAGCAGGTAATCATCCTGGTCGATGGTAAAGTGACACTGATTGCCAAGATAAATAAAGGTTTCAACATAATTATGTTGGTGCATCCGGTTGATGCCATCCTGGAAATAAGCATTTTGGGCCGGCGTTAATTCAATTTCATTATAGTAATTACTGGTCCGCGTTTTATGTTCATCGTGAAACGATAGGGTTGGGATTTTTTCGTCATTGTATATGTTGACTACGTCCACAGCTAGTCCTCCTTATAATGCAAGCTAGTATTGCAGTATTTGTATATCGCTTTCATTATAGCTAAAATTTAATAAATTATCAGCCCACTTTTTAAAGAATACAGTATAAATACAGCAGCTAACTTATATTTTTGGAAATCAGCGGAAAAACTGGTAAAATGGAGGGTAGAGTTTAATACCAACTAGACGAGATTATGAAGAGAGGTACAGTGATATGACTAAGGCACAAGACGAGCAGTTTCAACGCTTTAAGGAAAAATTGACTGGTGACTACACTGAGGATATGGCAACAGCCATTGCTTTCTTTAAAAACAATAACCAGGTCAATCCGGAAGAGCTCATCGAGCTAATGGCCTCAGTTTTAGTAGAGCAGCATCCGGAATTTGATTCAGTATTTTCAGAGGTCTACCATTTTATGGCCAACCACGATGACCAAACCTTTATCGACCGCATGTATAACCTGCTCGACCAAGAGGCTTATAACCAGGCCCAGTTTGAAATGAGCATCTTCATGCGACGAATGGAAAATGATTTTGAAAAATATCGGCCCAAGCTAAATACCTCCTACCTCTGTATTCATAGCCTGATTGACCTGTTCCAGTTTAATATTAATAATCCTTATACCATGGAATTAGTGATTCCTGACCGCAACTACAGCTATTTTTACAAGGTCTATGGTGAAATCCTCACAGCCTGTAATGAAAGACGGGAGGCGGTGGAGGCTTACCAGCAGTCGCTCTTATGGAACCCTTATGATACGGAAGTAATCTATACCATGGCCCGGCTCTACCACAAGATGGGCCAGGGGGGAATGTTCTATACAACTGTCTTAAATGGCCTATCCTATTCTATTCGGACTGAGGACCTGGCAACTGGTTTCGCCTTAATGGGAGACTTTTACCGGTATACCCAGGAATATTCCTATGCCGCCCAATTATATTATCTGTCTAATGACTGGTCTAAGAATGACTATGCTAATATCCGCCTCCAGGGCTTGGAGGAGAAAATCACCCTGCCCCAAAAATTTACTGGCGACCAGGCTGACCGCTTTTTAGCTAATCTTAATCTATCTATTTATCCGAATGCTGATGACCTAGATAAGTTATTGGGTCTAGGATCACGTTTCTTGGTAGCCCAAGACTATCAAACCGCCCAACATTATTATCGTCTCTATACAGATATTGTTGATAATGAGGATGTTAACTGCCGCTTAGCCCAGATTGAGGCTAAACTAGCTGATGAAGCATAAAAAATTCCGCGTCTTAACCAAGCTAAGACGCGGATTTTTTTATTTTCCTTTATAGACTTCATGGGGGCGGTAACCAAAGTGTTTAACAAAGGCCCGGTAGAAATTAGAGTAATCACCAAAACCGGCTGTTTGCCAACTATCAGCAATCGTCGCCCCGTGATGGATGGCCTGGTGGGCAAAATGCAGCCGACAGGCCAGTAAGTATTGGTAGACGGTCGTATGATGGTAATCTTGGAAGACCCGGTTGAGGGTGGAGGGTGAGACATCGAAGCGGTTGGCGATATCAGTGACGGTTAAGGCTTCTTTGAAATGATGGTCTAAATAAAATTGTACTTGGTAGGCCAGGTCTTGACGTTCATTAAATTGGATGCGCTGGCTATTGGTTAACTGCTGGTTGTGGCAAATTTCCAGCAGAATAAAGGCCATTCTGGCGGCTAGCGACTTGGCGTGGATAGGGGTCGGCTCCCAGAATTGTTCCGAATAGGTTTGCTGGACCAGGTGGCACAACTCTGTCCAGTTAGATTGGCTATAGCTCAAGCGCTGGGGCCGGTCAAAGAGGGCCATGATTTCCGGGGTCGCTAGGGCCATATTGGTGACGATTTCTAAAAATTGGTCACTAAGGGAAATTACATCAGCCAGGTGGCGGTATTTAGATGTCGGGTTAGCCTGCAGATTTACTTTTTGGTCGGCATAGCTTAACCGACGTTCAACCGTAGCCGGTAGGATGACCAGCTGGTGGGATAACAAATTAATCGGCCGCCCCTCCAGCTCCAGCTGTAAATCCTGGTAAACAACCAGCAATTCATGACGGTGGAAGGAAATATGATTATATTTATCCAAATCCTGGGGATGAAGCTGCATAATTTTAATGCGAAAATGATTTAAGTTGACATGATGGTGTGACATGCCAGCCTCCTCTATAAAATCTAAATTAAGGCAATAAAATGAGGGTGTGCGGATATAGTATGCCTGCTCGAACCCACACTATGCTACTAATATTCCTATAATAGCGAAAGCCTGGGACTTGTGACCCAGGCTCTTCTATTATAATCAAAAGTTTAAATTAAGCCAAGTTGCTTCATTTCAGCCTCCAAGGCTTGGACAGTGGCCTCTTCAGCTTCACCTAAAGGCAGGCGGACTGGGCCAACTTCAAATCCGAGTAGGCGTAAAGCAGCTTTAACCGGAATTGGATTAGGCTCTTGGAAGAGGATATCAGTTAATTTCTTGTACTGAACTTGAATCAGACTAGCCTTAGCATAGTCGCCATTAAGGGCCGCAGCAGTCATTTCATGGACAGCTTGGGGGGCAATATTAGCCAAAACAGAGATAACTCCGCGGCCACCCAAACTCATCAAAGGCACAACCACATCATCATTACCGGAATAAATGGCAAACTGACGGCTATCGATTTGGCCAAAATTGGCTACAGCGTGAGAAAAATCACCAGTTGCATCCTTTAAAGCAACGATATTGTTGATTTGGGCCAAGCGTCCTAGAGTCTCCGGAGCGATTGACATCCCGGTCCGGCCAGGAACATCATAGAGGATAATGTCCTTGTCGGTTGCATTAGCAATTTGCTCAAAGTGTTTGTATAAACCAGACTGGTTGGTTTTTAGGTAGTAGGGAGTGACAGATAAAATGGCATCAGCACCAGCTTCACCACAGGCCTTAGTCAAGGCAACACCGTGACGGGTATCGTTAGAGCCAGCCCCAGCAATGACAGGCACCCTGCCAGCTACATAGTCAACGGTAAATTTAACCAGGTCAATTTGCTCTTGGTCCGTCTGGGTAGAGGCCTCACCTGTCGTTCCAGCTACGATAATGGCATCGGTGCCATTATTAATTTGGAAGTCGACCATTTTTTTAAAGACGTCATAATTAATACTTTGTTGGTCATCGTTATTGTAAGGCGTCACAATTGCTACGCCAGAGCCTGAATAAATTGCCATTTGTTTTTCCTCCTTATAAGCGATAAAAATGTCATAAAAAAAGAGACTTAGAGCAATCGCCTAAGCCTCCATTAATCGGATGAATTCTTGCATTGCCCCTACATAGTGAGCGCTCCTAATAAAAAATGGGCTTAATTATCGGACAGTGGCAGACCTATTCGGACCTACCCCCAACACTCAGGTGTTTCGGCGACCGCACCTTTCACTTCCGTTACTGATTACGTTCGCAGCCTCTACACTATGTACAAGTATTTAATTAACTTTAGCTTAGCATGCCTATCCGGCCTTGTCAATGCAAGCGGTCACAGGTCAACTGTTTAGCGGTAATAGCGGGGAATCCGACTGGAAATAGCGCACAGGACCTCGTAGCCAATGGTATGGCTATGGCGACTCATGGCTTCAGCGCTTTGACCAGGACCAATCAAGGTCACTGGCGTTCCGATAGGTACAGGGGCTTTTAAAGTGATAATAGCCTGGTCCATGCAGACCCGGCCAACAATCTCAGCGGCTTGACCCGCGACTAGGACCTGGTAGCCCTGATAGGCCCGCCACAAGCCGTCCGCGTAACCCAGGGGCAGAGTGGCCAGCCATTCACCTGGCTGGCAGGTATAAGTGGCACCATAAGAGACTTTTTCGCCCCCGGCCATTTGCTTAATGGCCACAATTTGGCTAGTCCAGGTCAAGGCCGGTTTCAGGTCTAGACCAGTCGCCAATTCGCCGTTTGACGGGTTTACCCCATAGAGGCCGATGCCCAAGCGTCCCGCATCCAGAGTCTCTTCCGGATACCAGGTCATCATGGCTGTGTTGGACTGGTGGATGAGCGGCGCCTCATCTAATTGGGAGAGGTCCAGGCCGGCAACTAGTTGTTTAAAGCTTTGGGCTTGCTGGCTTTGCTGGGCCCGGCTAGCAGGTGTTTGGCTATCAGCTGTGGCAAAATGGGTGAAGATACCCGTCAACTGAAACTGTTGCTTGTGGCTGGTGACATAGTCGATAATATCTTGACCACTGGCCACATCACGGACGCCAATGCGGGACATGCCCGAATCAATTTTTAGCTGGATCTTAAGCTGAAAATTGGCCTGGGCCAAAAGGGGTTGGGCTGCTTGTAGCCAAGCTAACTGGCTAACGGTCACATCCAGACCAGCCTCAGCTAATAAAACTGCGTCCTGGCTTTGGCTCAGACCTAAAATTAGGATAGGCTGCTCAATACCGGCCTGGCGTAATTCTAGACCTTCATCAGCAATAGCGACCGCAAAACCATCACAACCCGCCTGGGCCAAGGCCTGGCTGACAGGGACGGCCCCGTGGCCATAGGCATCAGCCTTGACGACAGCGTAGAGAAATTTATCCTTACCGATTTGATTTTGATAGGTTTGATAATTATGTATAATATGTTTAAGCGACACATCAACCTGGCTAGGTCGGTGAATACCGGCTACCATGCCACCACTTCTTTCTATAAGAGATACCCTTTATTCTACCACAGACATTAAGAGAGGAATTTGAAAATGATTAAAGTTTGCTTTGTTTGTTTAGGTAATATTTGCCGGTCTCCCATGGCTGAGGCCGTCATGCGTGACGAGCTTAAAAAAAGAGGGCTTGCTGACCAGATTACGGTTGATTCAGCAGCGACCTCATCCTACAACCTGGGTCAGCCACCCCACCAGGGCACCCAGGAAATCTTAGACCGTCATCATATTTCCAGCCAGGGTCAATTTGCCAGCAAGCTAACTGCTGATATGGCTGAAGACTTTGATTACATCATCGGTATGGACGATAGTAATCTGGATAATATGGCCAAAATATTAGGCGACCAGGTGAAGCTTTACCAGCTGATGGACTTCACCGACCAGCCTGGCGAGATTGATGATCCTTATTTTACCGGCAATTTCGAATTGACCTATGACAAGGTTAAGGCCGGCGTTGACGGCTTAATCGGTTATTTACTAGCTAACCACAGTGAGCTTAGCGATTAAAGCGACCAAACCAGCGGTCAGTCCGACTTTTAGGTAGGCAAAGTTCAACCAGACTAGCAATTAAGGCCCCGACAAAGGTATCTAAGACCCTAAGCAGGGCATAGGAAACCTGGTTTTGTTCCGGAATATTAAAAAAGATAATTAAAAAGGTAGCCGCCCCGCCAACAATGGCTTCTGACTGGATAAAGGCATTGCAGAGCACGATGGTCATAATAATGCCCAGGCCAGGTGCTAGCGCACTCAGCAAGGGCCAATTGGGCAGGTGGTCGAGGGCCAGGGCAGTGACTAGGGCTGATAGGGCCCCAAAAGAAGTGGCCGTTGAACGGAAGAGGCCGAATTTGGCAGTATGGCGCAGGTTGGCCCGCTGGGAGAAAACAGCACCCAGGCCAGCAATCTGTGGACTACCATAAGAGATATAATTGTAGAGAAAAGCAATTAAGAAGATGCTCAGACCAGTTTTAAAGGTCCGCATGCCAATATGGAACTTCGATTTCACAAACGCTAACTCCTTTAAATAAACAATCAATTTAAAAGCGCCGGATGCTAGTTAGGCTAGCGACGGCGCTTGTTTTTTTGATTATAGCCTACTAGCACTGAGAATACTAGTGGTCCTGGATAGGAATAATCTGCAAGTCTTTAGGATAGTGGTTGATGACTTCCGGGCCCTCTGCTTGGGCGATGACTAAATCTTCAATGCGGACAGCAGTCTGGTCGCTTAAATAAATACCAGGTTCAATTGAAAAGACCTGGCCAGCCTCAACCGGGTGGTAGTTACTGGCGGAAACATCACCAGCTTCATGGGCTGAGCGACCGATAAAGTGACCTGTCCGGTGGACAAAGTTTTCTCCGTAACCAGCCTGGTCAATATGGTCGCGGCAGGCGGCATCAATGGCCTGGAATTGCTGGCCAACCTGGCTGGCTTCAATACCTAATAGGTTAGCCTCCAAGCAGGTTTGGTAAAGCTGGCGGTCTAGGTCAGAAACCTGGCCATAGTAAAAGGTGCGGGTCATATCAGATGCATAGCCCTGGTGGCGGCAACCAATATCAACGACAATAGCGTCACCAACTTGGGGCCGGGTGTGGTCACTTTCATGGTGGGGGTCAGCCCCGTTTTTACCATAAGCCACAATTGGTGGGAAGGAAAAACCGCCATCCGCTCCGGCTTCTTGATAGTAGCGCTCGAGGGCTTGGCAGGCTTCAATTTCGCTAGGGCCAGTCGGCAATAGCTCAGTAGCTAAACGAGCCATTACTCGGTCATTAATTAGTGAGGCTGCCCGCATCCGCTCCTGCTCTTGTTCTGATTTGATGCCTCTTTGGGCATCGACATAGAGGGAGGCTAGGCGGAACTTGGCCTCTGAATAGTAGGACATCACCGGTAACAGCTGTCCTGCTGGCCAATATTTATCTACGCCAATTTTAACCTGCTCGTGGGTTTCGACAAAATGATCCAGCCACATAAAGGCCTCAATGGTATCAGTATTATCATCAACCCAGAGAATGTCTAGGTCCAGGTCGGGGTTTTCAGTAAATTGGAATAACTTGTTGGCAATGAGCTGGGGCCGGTAATTGGGCTGGATGACCAAGAGCCAGAGTCGCTCCATAGGTTCAATTTCATAACCAGTATAGTAGGCAATGGCTTCCGGATCAGCCAGAATAATGGCCGCAAAACCCTCAGTAGCAATTTTTTCAGTTAATTGTTGGATGCGTTGTTTTTCTTCCATTTTCTCATCCTCCTAGTTGGTCTTATTCTAGCATAAGGCCAGCCTAATTTTAAAGCTAGCCCATATTAGCTTACATAAAAGCGCCTGGGGTATAAGTTCCAGGCGCTCGCTATTATTGGAATGTTAGTCGTTTAGTTGGGTTCGACTCGGCAGGCATGTCGCCACTTCAGAAATCTGACTCAATAGCTTACGGCTATTGGCCCGATTCCTTCCAGTGGTCCATGCCTAAACGCCGAGTCTCACACCCTGTTTAGTCGGGTTCGCTTTGGCAGACCAGCAGTCCTTTCACACCAGTCAAGACAATATCTGTGATATTGCTTGTCTGGTGCTCCAAGGATTCTGGTCTAAGCGCCAAAGCTCACACCCTGGATTTAGATTTCCTCGCGGTGGTCTTTAATAAAGTCCTCGTATTCATTGAGGGTCATACCATCATGGGTCTCAATGAAATTCTCCCGGGTTTCATTGCGGTAATTTTTCATGGTGCGGGAAAAAATTTCAGCCGTGGTTGGTGGCGTCCAAGAGATGGCGTTGGCGCCTGCCCGGATGACTTCCCGGATGGTTTCTTCGCTTTTACCCCCGGTTGCAATAATAGGGATATCGGGATAGTCACGGCGGATGCGACGCACGATATCCAGGGTATTTTTACCGCCTGAAACATTAAGAATATCAACACCCGCTTCGATACGTTCCTTGATATCCATATAAGGGGTAACAATGGTACCGATAATTGGCGAATCAACAGTTTTTTCGATTTCTTGGATGGTTTCAATTGGCATTGGGGCATTGACAACCACGCCCATAATACCAGCTGATTCCGCTAATAAGGCAATATCAACCGACCGTTTGCCATTAGTCGTGCCACCACCCACACCAGCAAAGACCGGCTGCGAGGCGACATTAGTAATGGCCTGGATAATGGCTGGATGGGGGGAGAAGGGGTAGACAGCCAAAATAGCATCAGCATTGCAATATACCAGGGTAGCAACATCTGTTGAAAAGACAAATGATTTTAATTTACGGCCATAAATTTGAATGCCAGAAGCTTCTTTGATTGCTTCTGGGACTCGGATCATATCTTTACGAAAATGAGAAGAAATATCAGGAACATCAGGTTTTTTTGCCATAGGACACCTTCTTTATATATAATTATTAGACACAGGCATTATACTACAGCCAGCCCCACTAGCTCCAGTAAAATGGTAGCCCCTATCACTCAAGGAGGAGAAGAAATGACAGCCCCGCCCACCCGGTCATATTTGACCAGTGTCCAACTCAAATGGTTGGCCATGACGACCATGTTTATCGACCACCTGGCCGCAGCTCTAGTCCAGCCGGTATCACTTCAAACTGGTCTCGGGTCATTAAGCCTTGGTCAAAGCGACCAATTGGTTTTTCTCATGCGCTTAATTGGCCGTTTGGCCTTTCCCATTTTTTGTTTTTTACTCGTTGAGGGTTTCCGTTATACCCGTAATCGTTGGGCCTATGCCAGACGGTTAGGCTTATTTGCCCTGGTCTCGGAAATACCTTTTGATCTGGCCCTCCACCAGCAAATCTTCTACTGGGGGGGACAAAATGTTTACTTCACCTTGTTTTTAGCCTTCCTAGCCATGGGTTTGATGACCTATTTCAAAGATAGGTCCTATCTGGCAGGAGGTTCTGTCGTCCTTTTGGCCCTCCTAGCCGAGTTACTCGCAACGGATTACGGGGCCTATGGGGTGGTCTTTGTGGTTTTACTTCATTATTATGACCAAAATCGTCTCCGCCAATTAGCCATGGTGGCCTTAACGGGCCTGGCCCAATTAACAGCGAGTCTGGCGGTTATTCCCTTGGCCTGCTACAACGGCAGGAAGGGGCGGGGCAACAGTAAAGTTTTCTATTTATTTTACCCCGTCCATTTACTCGTCCTGGCTATTATCCGCTACCACTTGCTAGGTTATTAAGGAGACTTTGTTAGAAAGAGGAAATTTGATGGATAATCAAGCTTACTTACAAGACTTAATTAGTGATTTACAAGCCCTGGTACAAATACCATCTGTTCGTGACGACCAGAGTGCTGGCCCTGGCCAACCTTTTGGTCAGGAAATTAACCGGGCCCTAACCTGGTTAGAGCATCGCGCTCAAGCCCTGGGCCTGGCAACTAAAAATTTAGCCGGCTATGGCCTCTTAGTCCAGGCACCCGGCCAAGCCATTAAAACAAATCAACCAGACCGGGTCGATATTGTTAGTCATTTAGATGTGGTGCCGGTCGGGTTAGGCTGGACCCGGGACCCATTTGGCGCGCAAATTGTTGACGGGCGCATGTACGGACGTGGCACCAGCGACATGAAGGCGGCTGCCTTAACCACCCTCTATGCCTTAAAGCAGATTAGCGACCAAAATCCAGCTATGAAGCGGCCCATCCGTTTGGTTTTTGGGACTGACGAGGAAACTGATATGGCCGACCTTACGGGCTATATTGCCACCTACGGGCCGCCTAGCTTCGCTTTGACCCCTGATGCCCATTTTCCTATCGGCATTGGTGAAAAGGGGGCGACCACCTGGCAAATTAGTCTGGATTTACCAGCAGATTCCTGCCTGAGCAGTCTAGCTGGTGGCGATGCCGCCAACTCAGTGGCCTCCTGGGCCCAGTTCGACCTACCCCTCGCTAGCAAGGACCAGGCCTTAGCCTACCTAGCTAGTCAGAGTCAGCTTGATTGGGACTACGAAGAAGTTGGTCAGGCGATTAGGGTGACTATTAAGGGTAGGGGTGCCCATGCCTCCCAACCTGAACTGGGGCAAAATGCTCTGGTTCAAGCCCTGGCCTGCCTGGCCGATTTGACCCAGGAAGACCAAGTGAAAGCTCTGTCCCAGGCCTTTGCGGATTATCGGGGACGCGGTCTAGACTTAGAGCGTTCCTCCAAAGAGATGGGCCACTTAACCATCAACTTAGGGACGGCCCGCAGCCAGGACCAAAAACTGCATTTACAAATTGACAGCCGCTTCCCCAATGGGGTAACCAGTGATGAGATCACCGACCAGCTTTACCTGGCCCTGCCTGATGCTGAAATTTGGCGGACCTTTGACACACCAGCCATTTTACTCGACCAGGACCGGCCTGGTATTCAAATCTTACAAAAACGATATGCTGACAATTTCCCGGGTCAGCCCCAGGAGGCCCAGATTAACGGGGCCGTCACCTATAGTAAGATTATTCCAATTGTGTCAGCTTTGGCCCTTATCTGGCTAGTGCACCTCACCTGGCCCACCAGGCTGATGAGTACATCGAGTTAGCCGATTTACCTAAATGGTTAGCCTTTTATAGCCAGGTGCTCCTGGCCCTGGGTCAAGCAGACCATATATAGAAGCAAGCAGAAAGTTAAGTGAAAACGATCAGTAGTGATATGGGAAAAGAGTACTTTTATTTTTATAAAACACTAGACAAACTTAAAATTTTCTTATAAAATCTCTGCATAGTATTCAAACATACTAATTCTTTGTTGAAGCACAGGCCTGGTAGATGTAGGGAGGGATGACGCTTGCATATTAGCTAGTCGGGAGGGTAAATCAGCCGCTCAGGCTAGCAAGTTAACCTCAAGCATAGACTTGGACAAGTGAATTTAACAAAATGGTTACAAACAGATAACAAACCCGCCAAAACTTGAAAATAGCCTTAATTTTTGGTAAAGTTTGTTATGTGTGGGACACGGAATAAGATGGGAATCTTTCTAGTCTTATTTACACAATACATTATATGGAAGTTTCAAATGGAAAAAGAAATCAAATACTCAATCCGTAAATTATCAGTAGGTGTAGCTTCTGTAGCTGTTGCAGCTGCATTCGTAGCTAACGCTAACGCTGTTGAAGCAGCACCAACTGCTGAACAAACTGAAGCTGCTCAAAATGTAGCAAAAGCTGAAGCAGATTTAGCAAAAGCAGAAGAAGCTAAAGCTGCAGCTATTAAAGCTGACCAAGCTGCTCAAAAAGAATTAAAAGACGCTCAAGGCGACTTCGATGCAGCTGATGAAGGCCACACTAAAGCACAAGCAGATGCTAAAAAAGCAACTGATGAACGTGACGAAGCTAAGAAAGCTTTCGATAAAGCAGAAGCAGATTTAACAACTGCAACTAAAGAACGTGACGATGCACAAGCTGACCGCGATAACAAAGAAAAAGTTGTTGAATTAATCAAAGGTAACGTAGACAGTAAAGACAAGGCTTTAAAAGCTGCTCAAGGCGCTAAAGCTGTAGCTGACCAACGTAAAATTGAAGCTGATGCAGCTGCTTCTGCTGCTGCAACTGCGGAAACAGCTGCTAAGGCTGCAACTGCAACTGCAGAAGCTGCTAAGAAAACAGCTGAAGATGTTGCTGTTCAGAAAGCAGAAGCTTTAGTTAAAGCTAACGAAGCTGCTAACGCGCAAACTATCGTAGCTGCTGCTTTAAACTCTGCTTCAGAAGCTGCTAAACAAGCACAAACAGAAGCTGAAGAAGCTGACAAAGGTGTTACAGAAGCAATCGCTCGCTTAAATGCTGCTAAAGCTGCTTTAGGTACTCCAGAAGCAAACGCTACTGCTGTTGAACAAGCTGAACATGCGCTTTCTGTAGCTAAAGCTGACAAAGCAATTGCTGAGGCTAACTTAGTTAAAGCTAACCTTAAAGTAAGCGAAAAAACTGCAGAGGCTGCAACAGCTGCTGCTGCTGCAACAGCTGCAAAAACTGAATTAGCACGCTTAGAAGCTGCTGAAGTAACAGCTCAAGAAAATTTTAAGACTGCTACAGACGCTGCTGAAACTGCTCGCAAAGCTTTAGTAGATGCTCAAGCTAAAGAAGCAGATGCAGTTAAAAAAGCTGCTGCTGCTAAAGCTGACGCTGAAAACAAAGCTAAAGTTGCTGAATTATTAAAAGGTAACGTTGAAGATCGTCAAAAAGCTTTACAAGCTGCTCAAAAAGAATTAGACGTAGCTAACGATCGTTTAACTAAAGCAGAGACTGCTTTAACTAACGCTAAAAGCAAATACACTACAGCTAAAGCAGACTTAGAAACTAAAGAAGCTGCTCTTAAGACAGCTAACCAAAACGTAGTTGAAGCTGCTAAGAAATTAGTAGATGCTGCTAAACGTTTAGGTGACGCCGAAGTTGCTTTAGACAAAGCTAAACAAAAAGCAATCGCTACTGAAGCTGAAAAAATCGTTGCTGCTAACCAAGAGGCTGCTGCTAAGAACTTAGACCCAGTTTACCCAGAATACGCTGGTAAGACTGTTGAAGAAGTTAAAGCTGCTCTAGCTGACGCAGAAGCTAAAAAAGCTGGTAAGACTGTAGAAAAAGTTAAAGACCAAGCTACCCAAACGCCAGCTGATCAAAACCAAGCTGGTCAAGCTCAAGATCCAGCTGCTCCAGCTGATAACAAAGAAAAACCAGCTGACAACAAACAAGAAAAACCAGCTGACAAGAAAGAAGACAAGAAAGCTCAAGACGCAGCTGCAGCTAACAACAAGAAAGCTGCTGACAAGAAAGCCGCTGCTGCAAACAAAGCTGCAGCTAACAAAGCCGCTGACAAGAAAGCTTCAAACAAAGCTGCTGCTAAACAAGAAGCTGGTAAAGCTGCCCTACCTTCAACTGGTTCAGTTGCAAGCGTAGCTGGTTTAGGCTTAGCTCTTGCTGGTTTAGGTGCTGGTTTAGTATTCCGTAAAAAAGAAGACTAATTCCCACAAACCATCTTATTCCAAAGATGTCTAACAAATAATCAAATAAAGTCCTAGTAGTAAACTAGGCATGATCGCGACGATAAGAAGAGGTTGAAGCTTTAGGCTTCAGCCTCTTTTTTTGTACAGAAAAAAGCTGGCCACTCAAATAGGAGCCACCAGCTATAAAATATTAGACTGTAAATATTGCATTTTTTGTCATATGCAGCTTGCTAAAAGTAAAAATTATTGGTCATCTTTAGCAAAAAAGAGCGATTGCAGGATTGTGAATAGGATGAGTAGGGCGTATCCGAGAATCTTACGGTTACGTTTCTTTTGAGCTTGACTTGTCGCCATGGTCTGGCCTCCTCTCCTGATTATTCTTTGCTTTTCCCATTATATCAAGATTGTTCAAAGTTTTCAATAATGCGCTTTCATTAGCTTTTATATCTCCGCTCCAATTATTTTGCAATCTTTGACATTTACCTCTTGAAAACACTACCACATTTAGGCTAGAATTAAGGTGAGAGGGGTATGCAAGTCTGTTGCAGCCGTCACTCGGACAATTTGTTGCTCAGTCAACAGTAAAGAAGGAGATAAGATACTATGGAAATGAGTTTTAGATGGTATGGTCATCATGACCCAGTTACCCTAAAAGATATCCGTGAAATTCCAGGTATGGAAGGTATTGTTACTGCAGTTTATGATGTGCCAGTTGGTGAGGCTTGGCCATTAGAAAATATCATGAAATTAAAAGAGGATGTTGAAGCAGAAGGCTTACATATTTCTGTTATCGAATCAATCCCAGTTCATGAAGACATCAAATTAGGTAAGGACAACCGCGATGAATTGATCGAAAACTATAAAGAATCAATTCGTAACGTTGGTAAGGCTGGTATTCCAGTGGTATGTTACAACTTCATGCCTGTATTTGACTGGACACGCTCAGACTTAAACAAATCATTACCTGACGGCTCAACTTCATTAGCATTCTTAAAATCAGATATTGAGAAAATGGATCCATTATCTGGTGAATTAAGCCTACCTGGTTGGGATTCTTCATACACTAAAGAATCCATGGCCCAAGTCTTCAAAGACTATGAGTCTGTAGATGAAGAAAAATTATGGGAAAACCTGGAGTACTTCATCAAAGCCATTATGCCAACTGCTGAGGAAGCTGGCGTGAAAATGGCGATCCATCCAGATGATCCACCATACTCAATCTTTGGTCTACCACGTATCATTACTGGTCAAAAATCAGTTGAGCGTTTCTTAGACATCTATGATTCTGAGTACAATGGTATCACCATGTGTGTTGGTTCATACGCTTCTACCTTAGAAAATGACGTTGTGGCGATGACTGAGTACGCCTTAAAACGTAACCGGATTAACTTCATGCATACCCGTAACGTGGCCACTGGCGACTGGGGCTTCCAAGAAGTGGCTCACTTATCAGAAGCTGGTAACATCGACATGAACGCCATTATCAAGCTGTTAGTTGAGTATGACTGGCAAGGGGCTATCCGTCCTGACCACGGCCGTCGTATCTGGGGTGACCAAACTGAAACACCTGGTTATGGCTTGTATGACCGTGCTTTAGGTGCAGCTTACTTCAACGGCTTAATCGAAGCTAACATGAAGGTCCAAGGCAAAGACCATAGCTTTAATACTGAGAAACCTAGCTACTAATCTGTAGTTGCATTAATAGAAAGAAGGCATAGATATTATGGCAAATCCATTTGTACATGATTTTACTGGCAAAACTGTCGTATTAACAGGTGCTGGTGGTGTAATTATTTCTAAAATCGCTGAATCATTTGCGCAAGCTGGTGCTAACGTAGCCCTACTTGACTTAAATGAAGAGGCTGCTAACAAGGTAGCTGAAGAAATCAACGCTTCAGGTGCAGCTGGTAAGGCTGCTGGTTACCTATGTAACGTGTTAGAGCTTGAATCAATCCAAGCTGCACACGATGCCATCAAGGCTGACTTCGGTCCTTGCGACATCCTTGTTAACGGTGCTGGTGGTAACAACCCACGCGCTACTGCTGACAACGAATTCCACGAAGTAGACCTACCTGAAGATACTAAATCATTCTTCGATTTAGATCCAGCTGGTGTTGAATTTGTCTTCAACTTAAACTTCTTAGGTACTTTATTACCTACTCAAGTTTTTGCTAAAGAAATGGTTGGTCGCGAAGGTGCCAACATCATCAACGTATCTTCAATGAACGCCTTCACACCATTAACTAAGATTCCTGCTTACTCAGGTGCTAAAGCAGCGATTTCTAACTTCACTCAATGGTTGGCTGTTCACTTCTCACATGTTGGCGTACGTTGCAACGCCATTGCGCCAGGTTTCCTAGTGTCTAACCAAAACATTGACTTAATGTTCGAAGCAGACCATGAAACCCTAAAACCTCGTGGTGAGAAAATTATCCGCAATACCCCAATGGGTCGTTTCGGTGAAGCTGAAGAAATGGTTGGTCCAACGTTATTCTTAGCTGACGAGAAAGCAGCCAGCTTCGTTAACGGTGTGGTATTACCAATCGACGGTGGCTTCTCAGCTTACTCTGGCGTTTAATAATAAATATCACTCATTAATTGTTTGAGATGAGGGGCAGTTTTGACAGTATAATAGATGTTGTCTAACTTGCCCCTTTATTTAATTTAGGAGGAATATACATGGCAGTTTTACCTAATGAATTTACCAAAGAAAAAGATTTCTTATTCTGTGTTGACTCAGATGGTTGTGCAATGGACACCATGAACGTTAAACACTATGACTATTTTGGCCCATTAGCCGCAGAAGTTTACGGTATTGAAGACAAGGAAAAATTCCAGGAAGACTGGAACCGGGTTAACCTATTTTCTTCTACTCGTGGCGTTAACCGCTTCAAAGCCCTAGCTATCTGCTTGGCCAATGCCAAAGAAGCGGGCGAAGATATCGTTGATATCACAGCTTTAAAACAATGGACTGATGAGTCAACCTCTCTATCTAACGGTGCTTTAGAAGAAGTTTTAGAAACTAATTCAGACGAGTCATTGAAACTAGCTTTGAAATGGTCTCAAGCTGTTAACGAAGGTATCGAAAAAGAATTAGCTGGTAATGATAAACCATTCCCAGGTGCTAAAGAAGGCTTAGAACAAGTGACGCAGGTAGCTGACGTTGCCATCGTCTCTTCAGCTAACGGTGAAGCCCTACAATCTGAGTGGACCCGCCACGGTTTAATGGATTCAGTAGATGTTGTCTACGGTCAAGAAGCAGGTTCTAAGGCTGAAGCTATTGCTGACTTATTAGAGCATGGCTACGGCAAAGATGAGATCTTAATGGTCGGCGATGCCCCTGGTGACTTAAAAGCAGCTGAATCTAATGGCGTGCTCTTCTACCCAATCTTATTCGGTAGCGAAAAAGAATCTTGGGACCGTCTCCAAAACGAAGCAGCCGATAAATTCTTAAACAAAGAATACAAAGGCGACTACCAAGACAAAGTCATCCAAGAATTCAAAGACCTACTGGCTAAATACGACTAATTCCTAGCAGACTAACTTATTTGTCTCTTAGGGGCAAAAATAAAGATTAATTGACTGAAGGTACTTTTAATTTGTGAAACCGTTTACTCTAAAAGTGGTTTCAGCATATAATAAGATTGTTATCAAAAAGGAGGACTTTTAATGGCTAATAAATCAGAAACTGTTGTACAAATGAAAGAAAACTTCCTCTTCGCCGTTGTCCGTGGTGACAGCGAACAAGCAGGTTATGAAATTTCTAAGGCTGCCTATGAGGGTGGCGTGAAGAACGCAGAAGTAACTTTCTCAACTCCAGGCGCTGAACGCGTTATCGCCCGCCTAGCAGAAGAATTTGCTGGTACAGATATGGTAGTTGGTGCTGGTACCGTCTTAGATGCGGTAACTGCTCGTATTGCTATCTTAAACGGCGCTCAATTTATCGTATCACCTACTTGGGTACCTGAAATTGCGACCATCTGTAACCTTTACACTGTACCTTACCTACCAGGTTGCGGTAGCGTAACAGAAGTGCAACGTGCCCTTGAAGCAGGCTGTGAAATTGTTAAAGCCTTCCCAGGTGGTTTACTGGGCACCAGCTTCATCAAGGACGTTCATGGACCAATTCCACAAGTTGAAATCATGCCTTCAGGTGGCGTTAACCTAGACAACATGGCAGAATGGATCAACAACGGTGCTTGGGCTGTAGGTGTAGGTTCAGCCTTGACTAAACGTTATAAACAAGATGGCGTGGAAAGCGTCAAAGAAGAATCTCAAAAATTTGCTGACAAATTAGCTGAGATTAAAGCAGGTAAGTAAGGTGCTTAAAAAGGTCGTAACCTTAGGCGAAATCCTACTACGCCTAACTACCCAAGATAGCGAGCGCTTTTCTCAAGCGCAAACTCTAGAAGCAACTTACGGTGGGTCTGAGGCTAACATTGCCTCAACTATCGCCCACCTTGGTATGTGGGCTAGCTTTGTGACTGCTGTGCCAGACAATGAGATTGGCCAATCTGCCATTGAATTTGTCCGCAAGCAGGGTGTCCATACTGGCTACATGAAAAAGCAGGGCGATCGTTTGGGCCTTTATTTTGCTGAAAAGGGCCATTCTATCCGTCCCTCTAAGATTGTCTACGACCGCAAGGACTCAGCCTTTATGGAGTCTAAGCCGGAAGACTATGACTATGACCAGATTTTTGAGGATGCCAACTGGTTCCATACATCTGGTATTACAGCTGCCTTGTCAGATGACTTATTTGAACTGACCCGCCAGTGCATGAAGGAAGCCAAAGACCGCGGCTTAACCGTATCCCTAGACCTGAATTACCGGTCTAGCCTTTGGGATTTTGATGTCGCCCGCCACAAGATGGTAGAGCTCTTGCCCTACGCCGATGTCTTATTTGGTATTGAACCCCTCTTTATTGAAGATGAAGACGGTAATGACTACAAGGATAACCAAGGTCTAAAATTACCTTATGACTTCACCACCATTGAGCCCCACCTGGCCTATATTGCTGAACGTTATGATTTGCGGGCCATTGCCTTGACTAAACGGTCAGTCATTAATGCCAGTCGCAATATCTTACAGTCATATGTCTATTTTGAAGGGTCGCTACTAGCTTCCCAAGTCTATGACGTCGATATTATTGATCGGATTGGGGGCGGGGATGCCTTTGCTGCTGGTTTGATTTACGCGATTAACTCTGGTAATTATAAGCCACAAGAAATTATTGAGTTTGCCAATGCCACCTTCGCCTTGAAACATACGATTCCTGGTGATATGGCGATTGTTACTCTGGATGATGTCCATAACTTGGTCAACAGCCGGGGCGGCTTCGACGTGAAGCGTTAACCACTAAAGACTACAAGGAGGATTATTAATGGGATTAATTAAAGACGATTTTATGTTACAAACAGAAACAGCTAAACGTTTGTACCATGAATACTCAGCACCACAACGTATTTTTGACTACCACTGTCACTTAAACCCACAAGAAATTGCCGAAGACCATAAATTCCGTAATGTGACTGAATTATGGTTAGGTGGCGACCACTACAAGTGGCGGGCTATGCGTGCTATGGGCTTTGACGAAAAATACGTTACTGGTGATGCTTCTGATGAAGAGAAATTCCAAGCTTGGGCCCAAACTGTACCAGATACAGTAGGTAACCCACTTTACCACTGGACAGCCTTAGAGCTTAAACGTTATTTCGATATCGATGAGCCTTTAAATGGCGACAACTGGAAAGAAATCTACGACAAGTGTAATCAAGTGATTGAAGAACGTAACTATACAGCACGTACTTTAATCACTAACTCTAACGTCGACTTCATCTGTACAACTGACAATCCTTATGACTCATTAGAGTATCATAAACAAATTGCTGAAGATGATAGCTTCGATACCGTCGTTGTACCTGGCTTCCGTCCTGACGAAGCCTTTGCAGTTGGCGAGCAAAAATTCGTTGACTTCTTAGCTAAGATGGAAAATGCTAATGGTATCAAGATTGATTCTTTTGCTAAATTATTAGAATCATTAGAAGACCGTATCCAGTTCTTCGCTGACCATGGCTCAAACATTTCTGACCACGGTTTAGCTAAGATTGCTTATGTTGAAGCTGACCAAGCTGAAATTGATGCCATTTTCGAAAAAGCAGCCAAAGGTGAAGCTGTAACGGACGAAGAATATGCTAAATTCCAATCAGCCTTATTACGTGAATTAGGTAAAATCTACCACGCTAAAGGCTTTGTAATGCAAATCCACTTCGGTGCTATCCGTAACAACTCTACTCGCATCTTTGAACAAGTTGGACCAGATGCTGGTGTGGACTCAGTTAACGACCAAGCAGGTGTGGCTGAAGCCTTAAATGGTATTTTAGATTCAATGGATAAAACTGATCAATTACCTAAGACCATCGTTTATCCATTAAACTCTGCCTACTTTGACGTGGTTGGTACCACTTTAGCTAACTTCCAATCTAACAACCAAGGCTTCAAATCTCGTTGCCAATTAGGTTCTGGCTGGTGGTTCAACGACACGAAATACGGTATGTTGAAACAGTTCAAGTCACTTTCAGAAGCTGGCTTAATCATGCACTTTGTAGGTATGCTAACAGACTCACGGAGCTTCATTTCTTATACACGTCATGAATACTTCCGTCGTTTATTCTGTGACTACATTGGTGATTTAGTAGAACGCGGTGAAATCGCTGAAGATGAAGCCCTACTAGAACGCTTAATCACAGGCGTAAGCTACAACAACGCTATCCAATACTTTGGCTTTGAAAAATAATAGTCTACTGACTCTAAACTGATCGAACCCGACTATGATACGAAAATTTGTATATAGTGAGAGCTGGGGACTTATGTCCCTGGCTTTTTTGTTGCATCTACAATCTCTGAAGGCGCTTGCCTTGCACTTTTTAAGCTTATCTTTTATAGTTAAAGTGATTATGCAAGTCAGAGAGCGGAGGTTAAAACTATGAAAATTAAATTACTAGAACCTTTAAATGTGCCAGCTGAAACCATTGATGCATTAGCCCAACCCTTGCGTGAGGCAGGTCATGACTTTGTTTACTATGATGAACGTACCACCGATCCGCAAGAACTAGCCAAACGCAGCCAAGATGCCGATATTGTAATTATTGCCAATACCCCTTATCCCAAAGAGGCATTTGCAGGTGCCGACAACTTAAAGCTGATTGATGTGGCCTTTACTGGGATCGATCATGTCGATACTGAGGCGGCTGAGGCGGCCGGCATCAGAGTGGCTAATGCGGCTGGTTACGCAGCCACCGCGGTACCGGAATTAGTATTGGGACTAACCCTCGGTCTATACCGACACTTACTAGCTGGTGACCAGGATACCCGCCAGGTTGAAGATTTTACCGGTCAAAGTCAGGGCCGAGAAATTAAAGGGAAAACGGTAGGGATTGTCGGTACCGGTAACCTGGGTATCGAAACGGCCCGCCTATTTAAAGCTTTTGGTGTTAAACTTTTAGGCTATAATCGTAGTGAAAAGGCTGAAGCCAAGGACTTAGGCTTAGAATATGTAGATTTAGATGAACTTTTAAGCCAAAGTGACATCGTCACCATCCACCTGCCTGCGACCAAGGAAACGGAAAAGTTAATAGATAAAACTGCCCTAGCCAAGATGAAAAAAGACGCAATCTTAATTAATGTGGCTAGAGGCCCTATTGTTGACAATGATGCCTTAGCTCAAGCCCTAAATAAGGGTGAAATTGCCGGGGCGGGGATTGATGTCTATGATATGGAACCGCCAATTCCTAGCGATTATCCGCTATTATCAGCTAAAAATACCTTGTTGACACCCCATGTTGGCTTTTTAACTGATGAAGCCATGCTGGACCGGGCCCAGATCGCCTTTAAAAATGCGGAAAAATTTATTGCTGGCGACCCACAAAATATTTTAGTTTAAGTTAAAAATAGTCATAGCCAGGCGTCTGGGGGTGGGGTCTGTGTTATAATGGTTGTTTAAGAGTGTATTCATGTTAAAGAGGTGGAAAGATTGAAAATTGGCATCGATAAAATAGGTTTTTATACCCCGCCCTTCTATGTTGATATGGCGGACCTAGCCCAAGCCCGCGATACCGATCCCGCTAAATACCAAATTGGTCTGGGCCAGGACCAGATGGCGGTGGCGCCGATCAGCCAGGATACAGTGACCATGGCAGTCAATGCCGCCAACCAGATTTTGACTGACCAAGACCGGCAGGACATTGATTTTGTGATTGTCGGTACCGAAACGGGGATTGACCAGTCAAAGGCTAGTGCTGTTTATGTCCATGATCTGCTAAATATCAATCCCTACGCCCGGGCCATTGAAATGAAAGAAGCCTGCTATGGGGCTACAGTCGGACTGCAAACAGCTGTTGACCATATTGCCCGTCGGCCTGACCGCAAGGCCCTAGTCATTGCTTCGGATATTGCCCGTTATGGTCTAAATACATCAGGCGAGCCGACCCAAGGTGCTGGTGCTGTGGCTATTTTGGTCAGCGCTAACCCGCGCATTGCCGCTGTGTCGCCAACTGCCAGCTACTATACCGGGGACATTATGGACTTCTGGCGGCCCAATTATTCTAAAACAGCCCAAGTGGATGGTCATTACTCCACCAAGATGTATTTAGACTATTTGACCCATGTTTGGGAAGACTACAAGGAGCAAACTGGGATGAGTGTGGCGGATTTAGCGGCTGTCTGCCTCCACCTGCCTTACGGCAAAATGGGTGAGAAGGGCTTGCGCCGGTTGACCAAAGAAGCTGACAAGCCTCACAAGCAAGATTTGAAAGCTAAATTTGTTGATGCCCGGGCCTATAACCGCCAGGTAGGCAATGTTTACACGGCCTCACTTTATCTCAGCCTAATCAGTCTGTTAGAGCATAACCAGGACCTAGCGCCGGGTGACTTAGTGGGCATGTATTCCTATGGATCAGGGGCAGTTGGTGAATTCTTCACCCTAGAACTGATGGCTGGCTACCGTGACTGCTTAAATGTTGACGACCATCAAATGATGCTAGACCAGAGACAGCGGTTAACGGTCCCTGAATATGAAGCCATGTTCACAGACCAGGTGCCTGAAGATGGGGGAGACCACCACTTCCACCAGGCAGGCGACCATAGTCCTTGCCAACTCGTTGGTATTAAAGACCATATGCGCTGCTACCAGATGGCTAACCAGTCGCGTCACTAAGACTAGTTAAACAACAAGTAGCCCCAGCCAGGCATAGATTCTGATGAGTCTAGCCTGCTGGGGCTTTTTTATATGCTACTAGTGGTCTGTTTAAGATTTATCCTCTTGCTTTGCCCGCATATCAGCTAGGATTTGCCGGGCAAGGTCTTGACTGACTGGTATTTGGCTGTCTTTGAGAGCCTGGGCAAGCTCAGCTACTTCTTGGTCTTGGGCGCCAACTTGTAGGGCCAGATTGCGATATTGGAGGCTCATATGGCCAGCTTGGATGCCTTCAGCCACTAGGGCGCGGAGGGCGGCTAAGTTCTGGGCCAGGGCTAAGCCAGCAACCACCATCATTAGCTCTTGGCTAGTCGGTCGACCGAGTAGATCAAGATTAATTTGGGCCTGGGGGTGGTTGGCAATCGAGCCACCAACTGTTCCCAGGGTGAGGGGAAGGGTGATCTGGCCAGTTAGAAGGTCGGCCTCGCCATCATAACTCCACTGGGCCAGACCGCGGTAGTGGCCATCCTGGCTGGCATAGGCATGGATACCGGCTTCAACTGCCCGCCAATCATTACCAGTGGCTAAGACCAGGGCATCAATCCCATTCATTATCCCCTTGTTGTGGGTCGTAGCCCGGTAGCGGTCCACCTGGGCCAACTGACTAGCCAGGGCAATCCGTTGGGCGACTTGACCGCCCTTGAGACCACCACCCTTGAGCTGGCGTCCCTTGATTTGACAGCTGGCAGTCACCAAAGACTGGGGACTGTAATTTGATAGAATAGCCATCAGAGCCTGAATCTCAGGATTGATTTGGTCCTGGAAGCGGGCGACTAGCTCATCTTTTAAGACCTCTAATATCGTATTCATAGTATTGGCGCCCATGGCTTCTTGACTATCCAGGTCCAGGTAGAGGATAAAGAAACGGGTACCCTGAGAGGCTTCCCCCTTGAAGGTTGTGTAGATATGGCGGGCACCACCACCCCGGGCCAGGAGGCTAGGCTTGACCTGGTTGGCTAAAGCCAGCAGGCGGTCTTGATCTTGGTTGACAAATTCAGTTAGCCGGTCTTCATCTTGGGGGTCAAAACCGTAAAAGGCAATTTGACCAGTTAATAATGACTGGGTCACTTCAGCCTGGCAGCCACCGTTACGGTTAATAATTTGACTGCCAAAAGAGGCTGCTGCGATAACGCTGGCCTCCTCAGTAGCCATGGGTATTAGGTAGTCCTGGTGGTTAACAATTAATTGGGGGACAAAGCCTAAGGGCAGACCGTAGCTGCCCACGGCGTTTTCAATCATTTGGTCTGCTAATTGGGCACTCAGCCCCTGGTTATTAATAAGACTTTGGGCCTGGTCAGCATTCAGGTAGCCAAGTTGCACCAGTGACTGAATACGATCTTCCCGGCTCAGTTTGCTATAGTTTATACGCTTTGATGACATGGTCATATCCTTTCTAAAAGTAAAGTTAAAAAAGGGTGTGAGCTTTGGCGCTCAGGAATGAATCACTGGAAGGAATTAGGCCAATAGCAACAAGCTATTGAGACTAATTTCTGAAGTGACTTCATTCCTGCCAAAGCGAACCCAACTAAAAAAAGGGTGCGACAAGAAGCGCTCTGAACTGAATCGTTGGAGCTAGGCAGACTAATATCTGAAAGATATTGAGTCTGCCTAGTGAAACGACTTCAGTTTAGCTTCTTGGAACCCGACTAGACTGCTAATATTTGTATAATAATAAGAGCCTGGGACTTATGCCCCAGGCTCACTAGTCAGCAAGATTATCTAAATAGATATTATCATCAACCATTTGGCCATTGCAAACCAAGACGAAAACTTGGCGAAATTCATCAAAATCGATACGATTATCGCCCTTTAAGAACTTTTGTGCATCATCCATCATATGCACCTGACCCACATGCGTCTCTAGGCATTGGTCATAACCAGAAAATTCAGTTTCATTGGTCCGTAAGACAAATGACTCATGGTCAAATGGCTTATCGACCTTGACGAATTTTGTGGTTATTAAGCAAAGTCCTTGGAGCTGGTTTAGACTTGATAACTTTTCCATAGCCCGCGGGCTAAAAAATAACTTCATGGTCCTACCCTTTCTGCTGCTTATTTTGCTCATATCATACACTAAAATTAAACTTTTATAAAGGCTTTGCTAAGTATTTTACAAAAATAAACAATTTTTCACAAATGTTTCACTGGACCCATACACTTTATTGTTTGATATCGCTTGCAAACGATTAAAAGACTTGGTAGAATTGACCTAAGCAAATATCAAATCCGCACTAGGGGCGCCTGCTGGCTGAGATGTAGTGATACAAACCCTTTAACTTGATCTAGTTAACACTAGCGTAAGGAAGTGCTATCAAGGGTGTCATTTAACTTTCACAGCCCTTGCTAACACTAGAGCCAGCCTATAGATTCCTGTCGGGACCTATAGGCTTTTTGTGTGGGGAAGGGAGAAATAAAATGAAAAAAACGAATTTGCTTGTTAGTCTTGAAGCCATTATGATGGCGGTTTTAGCCTTGATTATTGGTCTGATACCAGCCTCTATCTCGGCTTCATACGGGATTTCTTTGGGGATTATTCCAATTTTAGTCTTTGCCTATCGACGAGGGGTAGGACCAGCCGTCCTGGCCGGGCTGATGTATGGTGCTTTGAAATTACTGGTTGGTGACGCTTCAATATTGACCCCATTCCAGGTGATTATTGAGTACTTCTTTGCCTTTGCCTTCATTGGTTTAGCCGGACTAGGACGTCAGCGAGTTTTAAAAAAGGCCCAGGCTGGTCAGACTGGCCAACTTTTAGCAGCTGTCTTGCTTACTAGTTTGTTGGGGGTAGGCCTAGAATACCTGGTCCACTTCTTTGCCGGTGTGGCTTTCTGGGGTGAGTTTGCTCCTGAAGGTATGAATGTCTGGATTTTCTCCTTGTCTGCTAATGCCATATCAGGCGGGCTGACCTGGTTAGCAGCAGCCCTGGTCAGCTTCCTCTTAATCAAGTCTAGCCCAAATTTAATTGATCCCAAACGATAAGAAAAAACCGCTAGCTCAGGGCTAGCGGTTTTTCTAGTTAAATTAGTCTTGGTCTTCGACGAAAGTACCTTCTTCTTCGTTAAGTACTTCAGGTTCTGGCATTTCTTCGTCACCTTCAACAAGTTCAGCTTCTTCAGTTGGTGTTGTAATTGAAATGATGACTTCATCAGCTTCGTCAACTAACTCAGCACCTTCTGGTAAGTTAAGGTCACCAACTGTTACGTTGTCACCAATTTCCATACCAGCCACGTCAACTGAAATTGATTCAGGGGCTTTAGCAGGGTCGATTAGGACGTTAACTTCAAAGAAGTTAAGGGTTGCAACACCTTCACCAGCCACATCTTCTTCGTTTTCAAGTACGATAGCGATAGGCATTTCAAGTTTTTCACCTTTTTTAATCGCTTGTAGAGATACGTTATAGATGATTGGTTTGATAGCAGCACGTTCGATAGTACGGATGAAGACTGTCCGTGTGTCGCCACCTTCAATTTCTAATTCGAAGACAGAGTTAATTCCCAACTCACGTTCGATTTGTTCAACATCTGGACGAGCCATAGTTAAGTTGATTGGCTCCATGTCGCTAGCGTATACAGTAGCTGGCACTAAATCTTCTTTACGGATTTGTTTAGCAGCGTTTGTACCTTTGCTTTCACGACGTTTAGCTGTAAATTTCATGTTTACATTTCCCTCCTGGATTATTAGTTTCCGATTTTACCAATCAGAAAATACACTCTATGATACCATATTAACGTTAAAGTGTTCAAGTTGTCCAGTGATTTTGCCTAAAAAAGGCGATTTTTCCGATATAACTTGAGAGCTGAAAAGTTAGTTCAGACTGGGGTAGATTCCGATTTAGATTACCCCTCCATGTAGCTGTACTAGAAAGTTAGTCTAGAATGCGCACGTAGCTAGAATTTGTCGACTTTTCAAATTTACATAAAATCGAAATAAGCAGGTAATGAGCGCATTGCTAGATCCAAACGGGCTTTCAAATTCATCTAAAATCGAAGTTAGCATAGAATGAATGCACCATTATCCTCAATCGCCATCTCAAACTCTTCTAAAATCAAAATTAGCTAAGAATGAGCACATTGCTAGATTCAAGTGGGATTAAGTCCATATAATTGTGTAAAAAGAAAAACCATAATAATCTTTTTTGGTTACAATGTAATTGGCTAAAACACATTGAAAGGAAGATTATTATGGCTCAACTAAATATTACCCTAAACTTAGAAGAAATTACAGAGGCAGTTCTAAACAGTGATATGGATCAGATGATGAAGTCCCTAACTGTAACCATCTTTAATGCCTATATGCAAGCAGAGCGTGAGGAATTTATTAATGCTAAGCGCTATGAGCGCACAGATGACCGGAAAGATTATCGTAATGGCTCCTATAAAAGAAACTTTAAAACAAAGGTAGGGACTGTTGAACTGGATGTCCCTCGGACACGATCAGGAGAATTTGATACCAAGCTATTCGATAAATATCAACGTATGGACAAGGCCTTTGTGGCTGTTTTAACCGAAATGTATATTAATGGGGTCTCAACACGCCGTATTAAGAAGGTTGTTGAAACACTCTGTGGCGAAGGTGTTTCTAAATCATTTGTCTCTTCAGTAAATAAAAACTTGGACCCTGCTGTTTTCGAATTTAAAGGGCGTTCCCTAACACATACGAATTTTCGATATGTTTATGTCGATGCCATGTATATTAAAGTTCGCGAAAACCATCGTTCTGTCTCTAAAGGTGTTTATATTGCTCAGGGTATTAACGATGATAATCGTCGCGAAATTATCGGCTTTATGATTGCTGATAATGAATCAGAAGAAAACTGGAAGAACTTCTTCCTTGATTTAAAGGCCAGAGGCCTAACTAAACCAACATTAATTATATCTGACGCCCACAAGGGACTAAAATCAGCGATTAGTAATCAATTTTTAGGCACTACCTGGCAACGGTGTACGGTTCATTTTCTACGTAATATTTTAGCTCATTTTCCAAAAAAGGATTGCAGTCATGAGAGAAGTCTTCTAAAGAGAATATTTAATGCTGATAGTCAACAAAGAGCGCGAGAGTTAAAATTTGAATTTGTAGAATACGTTAGTGGCAATGAGAAATATGACAAAGCTGTTAATACGCTAGAGGAAGGCTTCGAAGATGCTATCCCATACTTATTAGAACCCACACCTTATCGCGTTTCACTGAAAACAACTAACAGTCTAGAAAGGCTAAATCGAGAAATTAGAAGAAGAGAGAAAGTTGTCGGCCTCTTTCCTAATATAGAGGCTGCGGAGCGACTTATAGGAAGTGTATTGCTTGATTTGCATGAATATTGGGAGACATGTCCTCATAAATTCTTTAATAACATAGTCTAAATATTTATACCCACCAATTACATTCTATAATTTACACAAGATTGTGGACTTGACACATTGCTGCTAGATCCAATCGGGCTTTCAAATTAATCTAAAATCGAAATTAGAGGAGATTGAACTCGCCACCATCCCCAGTCGCCATCTCAAAGTCTTCTTAAATCGAAATTAGCATAGAATGAGCGCATTGGTAGATCTAAGTGGCCTTTCAAATTCATCTAAAATCGAAGTTAGCATAGAATGAATGCACCATCGTCCTCAATCGTCATCTCAAATTCATCTAAAATTAAAATTAGCATAGAATGAGCACATTGCTAGATCCAATCGGGCTTTCAAATTAATCTAAAATCGAAGTTAGCATAGAATGAATGCACCACCATCCCCAGTCGCCATCTCAAAGTCTTCTTAAATCGAAATTAGCTAAGAATGAGCAAGCCACCAGTTCCAGTCGGCTTTCAAATTAATCTAAAATCGAAATTAGCTAAGAATGAACTCGCTCCCCCGCTCCCAACTCCCACAACAAGCCATAACAAGCTAAAATAGAGAATGTGCTTCCTTGACTTGCTAAGGATTAGGCTAATCAGTTATGATATAAGCAATAAAAATGAGATGAGGAATGAGACTTATGCAATTTAAATCAACCCGTGATGCGACGAATCTTGTGTCCGCCTCGCAAGCGATTTTACAAGGGCTGGCTGCGGATGGGGGGCTGTTTGTCCCGCAGGAATTCCCTCAATTAAAGCCTGATTGGGACCAGCTCAGCCAATTTTCTTACCAAGAAATGGCCTACTATGTTTTATCCGCCTTCTTGACTGACTACAGTGAGGCTGACCTGCGCGACTGTATCAACCAAGCTTATGATGACAAGTTTGATACCGACCTGATTGCTCCCCTAGTTAAAGTCGGGGACAACTACCACTTGGAGCTCTTCCACGGGGCGACCATTGCCTTCAAGGATATGGCCCTGTCAATTTTGCCTTATTTAATGAAGAAGGCAGCGGAGATGAATGATAACCATAATGAGATTATTATTCTAACTGCCACTTCTGGAGATACGGGTAAGGCCGCTATGGCTGGTTTTGCTGATGTGCCGGGCACAAAAATTATTGTTTTCTATCCTAATGGTGGGGTATCAACTATCCAAGAGAAGCAAATGCTGACGCAAAAAGGCGACAACACCTTTGTGCTAGCGGTTGAAGGCAACTTCGATGACGCCCAAACTGAGGTGAAGCGCCTCTTCAATGATGATCAACTAAAAGACCAATTAGCCATGGCTGACCGCCAGTTCTCATCAGCTAACTCCATGAATATTGGTCGTCTCTTGCCGCAAGTGGTTTACTACTTCTATGCCTATGCCCAACTCGTGGCCAAAGGTGTAGTTGATGGTAGCCAAGCCGTTGATTTCACTGTGCCAACCGGTAACTTTGGTAATATTTTAGCGGGCTATTATGCCAAGCGGATTGGTCTGCCTGTTGGCAAGCTAGTCTGTGCTTCCAACGATAATACCGTGCTGTACGACTTCTTCAAGGCTTGGTCTTACGACAAAAACCGCGATTTCAAGTTAACTATTTCACCTTCTATGGACATCTTGATTTCTTCTAACTTTGAGCGGATGCTCTACCACGCTATTGGTGAAGATACCGAACTACTGAAAGAATTGATGGCCCGACTGGACCAAGACGGTGTCTATCAGCTACCGGCCTACGCCAAGGAAAACTTTGTCGACTTTATCGGCCAGTATGCGGATGAACAAGAGACCATGGCAGAAATTGCCCAGGTCAAGGCTGAAGCTAACTATGTCATGGACCCGCACACAGCTGTCGCCTCTAAGTGCTACCGCAAGGCCCAGGCAGCTGAAGGGCTAAGTAATCCAAGTGTCATTGTTTCAACGGCCAGTCCGTACAAGTTCCCGGCCGCTGTATTGGAGTCGCTCGGTCAAGATACCCTTGGTCTAGATGATGACGTGCTGCTGAATCGCTTGCAAGCTGAAACTGGTGTACCATTCCCACCAGCCATCCAGGAATTAAAAGATGCGCCCATGCGTCATCGCCAGGTGATTGCTATCGACCAAATGGAAGGCTATGTCAAAGAATTAGCTGTCAAATAACAACTAAAAAAACCGGCAGGCTAAAAAACCGCCCAAGCTCACAGTAAGGCTTGGGCGGTTTTTTAACTTGTCTAAAAGTTGCTAGCAGGCAAACAGCTAGCAACTAAGACTTTAACTGGGACATTTTTTAACTATCCCCAAATGCCGAAAAATCAGGCACCACTTCAAAGCGTTGGTTCAAATAAGGACGGATGTCAATCGGTTGCTCATAAAAATCAGCTAGCACATCCTGCCTAAAAACTTCTGCCTTAGGGCCTTGTTTAAAAATTTTCCCATCCCGCAACAAGAGGCAGTGGTTGAAGGCCGCCGTGATATCCTCAGTATGGTGGGTAATCAACATCAGGCTCAAGCCAGGTCGGTGGGCAACTAAATCTTCAATAAAGGCTAAGAGCTGCTCTCTAGCAAAGAGGTCCAGGCTATTGTTGGGTTCGTCCAAAATGAGTAAATCTGGCTCAGTGATAAGGGCGCGCAGGATAAAAATATTTTGGCGTTCGCCCTGAGACAGGGTAGACAGGCGGCGCTGGCCAAAGGCTGCCAAGTTAAACTGGTCCAGAAGGACACGTGCGGCCTGGCGGTCCTGGTCAGAAACTGGTTGATAGAGGCCGATTGAAGCAAATTTTCCGGTTAAAATGACATCTTCAACTGTCATGTAATCAGGCATTTGCTGGCTCAACCAATTGGTAACCAGGCCAATCCGTTCTCTCAATTTAGGAATAGAGGACTTGCCAAAAATATGGCCCAGGACTTCTACTTGGCCAGAAGAGGGGAACTCGTAACCAGATAAAATCTTCATCAGGCTCGTTTTACCCGATCCATTAAGGCCTAAAAGCGCCCAATGCTGGCCGGGGTAGATGGTCCAGTTAATATCTTGGAGAATTTTCTGGTCAGCACGGAGAAAATAAACATCCTGGAGTTTGATAATCGGGGGCTGGCTATGCGTCATGAGACCACCACTTTCTATCAGTAATTAGCTTGCCTTTAGCATACCATAAAAGAAACTTTCAAAAGTCTTAAAGGAAAAATAAATAGGGTGAATTGTCAGAATTTTTAAAAAACAGCTTGACATCCCCTAATTAGGGGGTTACAATCTCTTTAAAGATTTGAAAGTAAGGAGCCCATTCATCATGACAACCATGCATTTGCCTTCACAATTAGTAGTCTTAATTATCTGACTAGGGACTGGAACAGACACTTGTTCGAGTCCTATTTGTGAAGCAAATGGGGCAAGGCTTCCCATTTGACCGGGAAGCCTTTTATTTTTCAATTTTTTATATTAACCCAGAAAGAGGTGCTCACATGGCAGAAAGTAAAACCGTTAAAATCGGTACTGAATTATTAGTTGAAGCCTTAGCTGAACAAAATGTCGACCATATTTTTGGTTACCCAGGTGGCGCCGTCTTACATATTTATGACCAATTCTTTAAAACAGGAGAAAATCATATTTTGGCCCGTCATGAACAAGGTGCAGCCCACATGGCTGACGGTTATGCCCGAGCTACAGGTAAGACAGGTGTATGCATTGTGACCAGTGGCCCAGGTGCGACCAATACCGTAACTGGTGTGGCGACAGCGATGATGGACTCTGTCCCCATGGTCGTAATCACTGGCCAGGTAGCTGAGGATGGGATTGGTAAAGATGCCTTCCAGGAAACCGACATTATCGGCGTCATGACCCCAATTACCAAGTATTGCTTCCAGGTCCGCCACGCCCGGGAAATCCCGCGCATCGTGGCCGAGGCCTTCTATATCGCTAATTCTGGTCGTAAGGGGCCAGTCCTGATTGATATTCCTAAAAATATTGGCGTCCAAGAAGTGACCATGGATGAAGTATCAGTTGATATGGACTTGCCCGGTTACCAACCAGATCCAGAAGTGGATATGGATGCCATTCGCCAGGTTATGACAGTACTAGAAAATAGTCACAAGCCTCTGATTTTAGTGGGAGCCGGTGTCGCTAAAAGTCAAGCCAGCCAAGACCTGAGAGAGTTTGCTAACCGCTACCAGATTCCAGTTGCTTCAACCCTCTTGGGCCTAGGAACTATGCCAGCTGACAGTGACCTCTTTACTGGTATGGCTGGTATGCACGGGACCTATGCTTCCAATATGGCTCTGATGGAATGTGACTGCCTCATTAATATTGGCTCACGTTTTGACGACCGGGTAGCGACCAAGCCTGATGATTTCGCCCCAGAGGCCAAGATTGTCCATATCGATATTGATGCGGCGGAAATGGGTAAGACGGTTCGCCCTGATTATCCAGTGGTGGCTGATGCTAAAACCGCCCTGCAAATTATGTTACAAATTCCTATGCCCAACTACCAGGTTAACCAAGATTGGCTAGACCATGTCCAAGCCAATAAGGACCGCTATCCTTATCCGATTCCGGCTAGTGACCACGGCATGATTCGCCCCCAAGAAGTACTCAAGTATTTAGGCGAGCGGACTGCAGGTGAAGCCTATATCGTCACTGACGTTGGCCAACACCAAATGTGGGCAGGTCAATTCTACCCTTATAAGCATCCAGCTCAATTGATTACTTCTGGAGGCTTGGGGACCATGGGCTTCGGCGTCCCAGCTACGATTGGGGCGGCCTTTGGTGAACCAGACAAGACTGTCGTTGGTATTGTTGGCGATGGTGGCTTCCAAATGACCAACCAAGAATTGAATATTATCCAGCACTATGATATTAAACCTAAGTTTATTATCCTCAACAATACCGTGCTGGGTATGGTCCACCAGTGGCAACAAGCCTTTTATGATGACCGCTATTCACATTCAGAATTTGGTCCTGGCCTACCGGACTTTGTCAAGCTCAGCGAAGCTCTAGGTGTAAAAGCGGCTCGAGTAACTGACCCAGCTGATATGCAGGCTGCTATCGATACCATGTTAGATTACGATGGCGCCTACGTCTTGGAAGTTATGATTGATAAATATGAAACCGTACTGCCAATGATTGCGCCTGGCAAGGCCAATAATGAGATGGAGGGGATTGAGTAATGCTTTACCGTTTAATCCAAACCCGCGTTGCTAACCGGCCCGGGGTCTTAAATCGAATTACTCAGGTTATTTTGCGCCCGCGCTACAATATTGATACCTTGACCCTGACTGGGACCGATGATCCTGGCGTATCAATTATCACTGTTGGCATCCGTTTTGAAGATTTAGAAGCAGCTCGCTTACTGACAAAACAGCTTGAAAAACAGGTGGATGTCATTTATGCTTTAGATATTACAGAAGGTGTCCAAGTCTAGCTGACCTGGTTACTGGAATTTAAATCGTCACAAGAGAATTATTAGGAGGAATAAAATTATGGCAAAAGTTTATTATGAAAAAGATATTACAGTAGATGCACTCGACGGCAAAAAAATTGCGGTTATCGGCTATGGTTCTCAAGGCCATGCCCATGCCCAAAACTTACGTGATAACGGTAATGATGTGATTATCGGCATCCGCGAAGGCTCATCAGCTGACCGGGCTCGCAAGGATGGTTTCGAAGTGAAATCTGTTGCCGATGCTGCTAAGGCTGCTGACATTGTCATGATTTTAACACCTGACGAAACCCAAGCGGAAACTTATGAAAATGAAATCGCCCCTAACCTAGAAGCTGGTAATGCCATTGCCTTTGGTCATGGTTTCAACATCCACTTCCAAACCATTGAACCAGCTGCCGATATCGATGTCTTCATGGTAGCCCCTAAAGGTCCAGGGCACTTAGTACGTCGTGAATTCGTTAAAGGTTCAGCAGTCCCATCATTATTTGCAGTCTACCAAGATGCGACTGGCAACGCACGTGACATCGCCATGTCATGGGCTAACCAAATCGGTGCTGGCCGAGTTGGCTTCTTAGAGACTGACTTTAAAGAAGAAACAGAAACTGACCTCTTCGGTGAGCAAGCTGTCCTATGTGGTGGTGCTATGCACTTAATCCAAGCCGGTTTCGAAACCCTAACTGAAGCGGGTTACCAACCAGAAATTGCCTACTTCGAAGTCCTACATGAAATGAAATTGATTGTTGACTTGATGTATGAGGGTGGTATGGAACACATGCGTCGCTCAATCTCTAACACCGCTGAGTTTGGTGACTATGTATCAGGCCCACGCGTGATTACTGAAGAAACTAAGGCTCATATGAAAGACGTGTTAACCGATATCCAAAACGGTTCATTCGCTAAACGCTTCACTGATGACTACAAGAATGGTTTCCCAGAATTCCACAAGATGCGTGAAGCAGAACAAGGTCACCAAATCGAAAAAGTTGGTGCTGAACTACGTGAAATGATGCCATTCGTTAAAGAAAACGCAGTTGACACCCGTAACTAATGCCTTTCGAGGGTGTGACAAAAGTCGCTTAGGGCTGAATCGTTGGACCAAAAGCCGATGATATCTGAAAGATATCGGAGGATTTTGGGAAACGCACGTCAGCCCTGACTTTTGGAGCCCGACTATGATACTAATATTCGTATAATAGTGAGAGCCGGGGATTTATGTCCCAGGCTCGTTTTTGCCTAATAAATGAATGAAAGGATGACCCATATGTCTGACTTAGTCACCAAAGATGATGTGCTTGCTGCCTACAAGACCTTAAAGCCAGTTGTGGCCCAAACGCCTTGCCAGCACTCTTCCTACCTATCTAGTAAATACGACGCCAATATCTATCTCAAGCGTGAGGACCTACAAATTGTCCGCTCTTTTAAATTAAGAGGGGCCTACTATGCCATTGATCAGTTGGACCAAGCAGCCCTGGATCGAGGGGTTATTTGTGCCTCAGCCGGTAACCATGCCCAGGGGGTGGCCTATACCTGCCACAAGAAGCAAGTCCAGGCGACCATTTTTATGCCCAATACCACGCCCAACCAGAAGATAGACCAGGTCAAGTATTTTGGTGGTGACTATGTCAACATTATGATCCAAGGAGACACCTTTGATGCCTGCAGCCAAGCTGCCCATGACTATGCCAGCCAGAACGGTCTAACCTTTGTCGAACCCTTTAATGACCGCAATGTCATTGCTGGCCAAGGGAGCTTAGCCGTTGAAATCCACCAGGACCTGGTGGCTGAAGGCGAACAAGCCGACTATGTTATGGTACCAGTTGGTGGAGGTGGCTTGGTCGCTGGGGTGTCCGCCTATGTTCATGAGGCCATGCCAACCAGCCAGGTGGTAGCCGTTGAACCGACCGGGGCTTCATCCCTAGTCGCCGCCCACCAAGCGGGTCACCCGGTTGAGTTAGACCATGTTGACCACTTTGCGGACGGGACCGCAGTGGCCTGCGTGGGTAACCTCAACTTTGCTAATACTGAGGCTTACGTAGATGACTATCTATCAGTGCCAGAAGGGCAAATTGCTGCCACCATCTTGGAGCTCTATACCAAACTAGCCATTGTGGCTGAGCCTTCCGGGGCCCTATCAGTAGCTGGTCTCGAATTAATGAAGGACCAAATCAAGGGCAAGACGGTCGTTTGTGTGATTTCCGGTGGTAATAACGACATCAAACGGATGGCAGAAATCGAAGAAAAGGCCCTCATGTATGAAGGCATCCTCCATTACTTTGTGGTGAACTTCCCGCAAAGAGCTGGGGCGCTGCGTGAATTCTTAAATTACACCCTCAACCCTGATGACGACATTACCCGTTTTGAATATACTAAGCGGTCTAACAAGGAGTCTGGCCCAGTATTAGTGGGCGTCCAGTTGGGCGACCATCAGAACCTGCCAGGACTGTTAGAACGGATGGCGGAGTTTGACCCTAATTATATTAACTTGCAGGAAAATGATACCCTTTATCAGTTCTTGGTATAGGCTATATTGAAAACAACCTCTCAAATAACTTGTGTTAAGACATAGTTGTTTGGGAGGTTTTTCTGTTGCCATTTAGCCTTGCTTAAAAAGTACAATAGTTTTTTTGTAGCACAATTACTAATGCAAACTTGGTAGTAAGTAGCTATTTTTTTTAGGTAAATACACGAAAAAGTCTGAAAACTCTCAACTTTATCTAAAAATGTTCTTTTTTATCGTAAAAGCACATATTGGTCTAGCTTAATAAAAACTTATGGATTACACTATTTCTATCTACACGTGTGGGTGTAGGATTTTGTTTTTATGCATTAATGATTAAGGAGGCCAATATTTTGGTAGGTAAAAACAATCACCAGCTCCGTCAGGAAAAGATGGGGCAAAAAGTGTTTAAATATTCAATCAGACGGCTGAGCGTCGGCGTTGCCTCGGTTGCAGTTGCAGCAGGTATCCTATTCGCTAGTCAGGAACAGGTTGCCCAAGCAGCTAGCACTGAAGCAAGTGTGAGCGAAACAACAGCAGAAGCAGTTGAAACTGAACCTGCTGGTGAAGCAATGACGCAACCAGAGCCAGAAACAACTATTAATCCAGCAACTGAGGCTAACGAAGTACCAGTTGAATCAGTTGGACAACCGGTTGAGGGTAGTTTCTCTGAGAAAGTAGGAGAGAATACAGACTCGACTATTGAGGAAGATGCTCAACCAGATGCCAACAGAGTTATGCTGTATGCAGCCCCAACCAATAATACAGATTTAGAAACTGGTACCCGGGCGGCTGACAATCCAGCAGCAAATGAAGCACAAACAGCAGAATTAGAACAAGAAATTCCTTTCCGAGAGGAAACTTTTGGGGAGAAGACATATGACCAAGGTGAAGCGGGACCTATTCGTTTCAATACGGCTGAGGTACGTCCGGTCGATAGTAGCAGTGGAAAAATAGACTTAGCCCTACGTTTCTGGCCTCAGGGAGGTGCGGCTTCTCGTTGGGGAACAGTAGAGGGAACCAAATATCCTGGGCGTTATGTCATTGGCTTTGCTAACCCAGAGTTTTATAAGAATATTGCCAGTATTGAGACAACTGATGGAAACGGGCCTTTAGGTACGACAGTATGGTCTAGCAACGAAAGTGGCCGCGATTGGACCATGCCTTTGACTAACGCCAACTTGAAGGCGGGAATCGAAGGATCTTTATCGCCTGTTGATGTACGTATTACCCTTAAAGAGGGTGTAACATTAGATAGTCTAGGCTTAGCAAATACACCTTTACCGTTTACTGTCGGTATGGTGACAGGTAGTGGAGCTGGTAACGAATTCAACCTAGTTGAAAGTCGCTCGATTGATAATAGCTTTATCTTAGCTAACAACCCAAACAATCCAGATCCAGCTAAAAATCCAGAATTATTTGCCCCGAACAGAACATCTGGTGCTGCTGGTGAATCACGCTTTGCTGATGGTCTTTTTACTACCAATGGTATCGGACAAAGTGTTTATTATGATCAGGATAGCAACTCAATTATTTCTCGCCACACCATCAACTACCCGCCTCAAAATATGTTACAGTCTAACTATAACTGGGCACTTTATGTTAAGGAACAGATTCCAAAAGTATTGGTTCAATATGTTGACCCGAACGGTGTGAAGTTAGGTGTGATGAACGATACATCTAATCCGAACTTGTTTAGAAATTCTCTTAATGAGCCGATTGACCCTATTCCATTAGTGATGGATGATACAGGCTTAGTCGATTCATCCAGGACACCGGCTATTTCGATTACCCAGGCAGATCCAAATAACCGTCAAGAACAAATCGCTGCCTTAAAAAATGCGCAAAAGAATTTAGACAGTAAAGTATTTGAAGGGACAATTGGTCAACCAAGAACTTATTCGATTGTCTATCCGCTGGTTGAAGGCGCAAGTATCACAGACATTGCCAATGCTTTAGCTGAATATACCAAGCAAAATAAGAATAAACTCTTATTTGAATCGTGGCTGGAAGCTGATTTTGTTGATACACCAGGTGGTCCGCTAAATGGTCAAATACCTTATGCAGATAATGGGGCAGCACCTAAGCGTCTAGTTAATTCTTATGCTAATGCTTACTTTGATTCTTACTATGAATTAAGCCAAGCCAGCACCAATGAACCAACTACTCAGCAAGTAACCACTGAAGTTGGTACTGTGCCGGAAGCAGATGCTGGTATTACCAATAAAGCGGAATTACCGGAAGGAACCACCTTTGCCTGGGAAACTGCTCCAGACGTCAGCAAGGTAACTACTAAAGATGACCAAGGCAATGATGTGCCAGTCACTGGTCGTGTTCGCGTGACTTACCCTGATACCAGTTCAGAGGTAGTGACAGTGCCTGTAGTGGTTACTGAAAAGACTGCTAAAGAGGCAGATTCTTACAACCCTGTGGCAAATCCTGTCACTAAAGACCAGGGCCAAGCTGTTACTGAAGACGAAGTTAAGAAGTCTGTTACTGTTCCAAACTATACTGAAAATCCTAAATATCCAGGGCAAACTCCAACCGTTTCAGTTGATAACCCGAGTCAATTGCCAGATGGAAGTACAGTTGGGACAACTAATGTGCCAGTGACAGTAACCTATCCAGACGGGTCTACCGATAAATTAAATGTGCCAGTGACAATTAATCCAGCTAAACCTGAAGCTAAGACCAACGTTATTGGTACAGTTAAGCCAGTTGAGCCAACAGCAGCTAAACAAGACACTGGACTAGTTGTTGAAAATCCGAGCACCGATACCACAGTTGCTGCCAAGGACGAAGACGGTAAGGATATTCCGACTGAAATCGGCCAGGACGGTAAAATTTCTGTGACACCAGGTACAGATGTGGACGGTCCAATCAAGGTGACCGTCACTGATCCAGATTTAGCTAATGGCGAAGAATCCTTTGATGTCCCAGTCAATGGCCATACTCAGGGTCAAGATGATAATCAATCAGCTACTTCAGTTGATGATAGCCAAGTGACACCAGTGGACCCTGCAGATAAGAAACAGGGAACAGGTATTGTTGTTAAGAATCCGGATAAGGATACAAAAGTATCTGGTAAGGATGAAGATGGAAAAGATATCCCAACAGTCATCAATCCAGACACGGGTGAAGTAGAAGTAACACCAGGAACCAATGTTGATGGACCGATTACTGTGACTGTTGAAGATCCAGAATTACCAGCTGGTAAGCAGGAGATTGAAGTTCCAGTCAACAACCATACGAATGGTGTGGATGACAACAACAATGGTAATCCAACTTCACCCAAGACAAACGTGACTGGTACAGTTAAGTCAGTCGAGCCAACCGCTGACCAACAAGACACTGGCCTAGTCGTTGAAAATCCAAGTGCTGATACCACCATTTCAGCCAAGGACGAAGACGATAAGGATATTCCGGTAGAAATTGGTCAAGACGGTAAGGTACTAGTGACCCCAGGTACTGATGTCGATGGGCCAATCAAGGTGACAGTAACCGATCCAGATTTAACTAATGGTGCAGAAACTTATGATGTACCAGTGACTGGTCATACAGCTGGCAAGGATGATAACGGCAATGGCCAACCAACTGGTCCAGTTACGCCAGAAGCTAAGACTAATGTCACCGGTATAGTTACGCCAGTTAACCCAACCGCTGACCAACAAGACACTGGCCTAGTCGTTGAAAATCCAAGTGCTGATACCACAGTTTCAGCTAAGGACGAAGACGGCAAAGACATTCCAGTTGAAATTGGTCAAGACGGCAAGGTGCTAGTGACGCCAGGTACTGATGTTGACGGCCCAATCAAGGTGACAGTAACTGATCCGGACTTAACAAACGGTGCAGAAACTTATGATGTACCAGTGAACGGTCATACAGTTGATAAGGATGACAATGGTAATGGTCAACCAATCGGTCCAGTAATCCCAGAAGCTAAGACCAATGTCACTGGCACGGTTACGCCAGTTAACCCAACCGCTGACCAACAAGACACTGGCCTAGTCGTTGAAAATCCGAGCGCCGATACCACAGTTTCAGCCAAGGACGAAGACGGTAAGGATATTCCAGTTGAAATCGGTCAAGACGGTAAGATTTCTGTGACGCCAGGTACTGATGTCGATGGTCCAATCAAGGTGACAGTAACTGATCCAGACTTAACAAACGGTGCAGAAACTTATGATGTACCAGTGAACGGTCATACAGTTGGTAAGGATGACAACGGCAATGGCCAACCAACTGGTCCAGTAACCCCAGAAGTTAAGACCAACGTTACCGGTACCGTTAAACCAGTTAATCCAACCGCTGACAAGCAAGACACGGGTCTAGTCGTTGAAAATCCGAGCGCCGATACCACCGTTTCAGCTAAGGACGAAGATGGCAAAGATATTCCAGTTGAAATCGGTCAAGATGGTAAGATTTCTGTGACGCCAGGTACTGATGTGGACGGCCCAATCAAGGTAACTGTGAAAGATCCAGATTTAGCTAATGGCGAAGAAAGCTTTGAAGTCCCAGTGAACGGCCATAAAGATGACCAAGACGACAACGGCACCAACACATCAGTGGATGATAGCCAGGTGAAACCAGTTAAACCAACTGATGACAAACAAGGTACAGGTATCATCGTTAAGAATCCGGATGCGGATACTAAGGTATCAGCCAAGGATGAAGACGGTAAGGATATTCCAGTCGTTATCAACCCAGAAACTGGTGAAGTCGAGGTAACACCAGGTACTAAGGTAGATGGTCCAATCACTGTAATCGTCGAAGATCCTCAATTACCAGGTGGTAAGCAAGAAACTGAAGTACCTGTTGATGGTCATGCCAAAGACCAAAATGACAACCCAACTTCTGTGGACAACAGCAATATCAAATCAGTTAACCCTACTAAAGACAAACAAGGTACAGGTATCATCGTTAACCATCCGGACAAAGACACTAAGGTATCAGCCAAGGACGAAGATGGTAAAGATGTACCAGTAGTGATTAACCCAGAAACAGGCGAGGTTGAAGTAACTCCAGGTACCAATGTTGATGGCCCAATCACTGTAGTTGTTACCGACCCTGAGTTGCCAAATGGTTATGCCCGAGTTGAAGTTCCTGTCAATAACCATGAAAAAGACAAGGATGATAATGGCGACGGCAAGCCAACAGGCCCAGTCACTCCAGAAGCTAAGACCACAGTTGATGAAAGTAAGGTTACGCCAGTTAACCCAACTGATGACAAACAAGGTACTGGTATCATCGTCAATAACCCTGACAAGGACACTAAAGTGACCGCTAAGGATGAAGACGGTAAGGATATTCCAGCAGTCATCAACCCAGCAACTGGTGAGGTCGAAGTAACCCCAGGTACTAAGGTCGACGGTCCAATCACAGTAGTTGTGACTGATAAAGACTTACCTGGTGGACAAACCACTATCACTGTTCCAGTAGTAGGTCATGAAGCTGGTCGCGATGACAACAAGTCTGGTCAACCAGGCAAGCAAGACCCTGTTAAACCAGGTACTGAGACGCCAACTACTAAGACCACAGTTGATGAAAGTAAGGTTACACCAGTTAACCCAACTGACGACAAACAAGGTACAGGTATCATCGTCAATAATCCTGACAAGGACACTAAAGTGACCGCCAAGGATGAAGATGGTAATACTGTTCCAGCAGTCATCAACCCAGCAACTGGTGAGGTTGAAGTAACCCCAGGTACTAAGGTCGACGGTCCAATCACAGTAGTTGTGACTGATAAAGACTTACCTGGCGGACAAACCACCATCACTGTTCCAGTAGTAGGTCATGAGACTGGTCGCGACGATAACAAGTCTGGTCAACCAGGCAAGCAGGATCCTATCAAACCAGGTACTGAGACGCCAACTACTAAGACCACAGTTGATGAAAGTAAGGTTACGCCAGTTCAACCAACTGATGACAAACAAGGCACTGGCATCATCGTCAATAACCCTGACAAAGACACGACAGTGACAGCCAAGGATGAAGATGGTAATCCTGTTCCAGCAGTCATCAACCCAGCAACTGGTGAGGTTGAAGTAACCCCAGGGACTAAGGTGGACGGTCCAATCACAGTAGTTGTTACTGATAAAGACTTACCTGGTGGACAAGCGACTATCACTGTTCCGGTAGTAGGTCATGAAGCTGGTCGCGACGATAACAAGTCTGGTCAACCAGGCAAGCAAGATCCTACAACACCAACTACTAAGACCACAGTTGATGAAAGTAAGGTTACGCCAGTTCAACCAACAGATGACAAACAAGGTACAGGTATCATCGTCAATAACCCTGACAAGGACACTACAGTGACCGCCAAGGATGAAGATGGTAATAGTATCCCAGCAGTCATTAACCCAGCAACTGGTGAGGTTGAAGTAACGCCAGGTACTAAGGTCGATGGTCCAATCACAGTAGTTGTGACTGATAAAGACCTACCAGGTGGTCAAGCAACTATTACTATTCCGGTAGTAGGTCACGAAGCTGGTCGCGATGACAATAAGTCTGGTCAACCAGACGCGCAAGATCCTGCTCAACCAAGTGATAAAGGACAGACTAAACCAACTGACCAAGCCGGAATCGCTGATCCAGTTAAACCGGCAGCTAAGGCTAGCCAACCTGCTAAAGCAGCGACCTCAATTGATTCAGCTGTCAAAGAGCAGCTACCTAGCACAGGTGCGGTATCAATGAGCTATCTTGCTTTGACGCTTGCGGGTCTTGGTTCAGTCTTTGCCCTAGCTGGTCGTCGTAAGAAAGAAGATTAATCCCTCGTGATGGTTGACTCACTTATAGACAGATAGCTAAAGAAGCCCCACAAAATATAATGTGGGGCTTTTTTATATGAGGTGTATGGGATGCTTACGTGCTCACCAGTGAACTAAAATAGTTATATTAGCTGACAAGTGATTATAAAAAAAGAACAATCAATAATGTTCTTTATTTCGCGGAATCTAGCTTTTTTGGGTGGTTATTGGTATAATACGCTCAGTATTTAATATTTAATTTAAAATCGAAATGTTTTATTTATATACTTAATTGTTTTATTTTTTGAGGTGAAATCAAAGTGGAAAAGAATTATAGATACGCAATTAGGAAAACAACGCTAGGCGTGGCTAGTGTTGCGATTGCGGCTTTTTTGGCTGGACAGGTCCAAACTGTTCAGGCCGCAACCAGCGATAACCATGAGCCAACTGCTGATGCCGGCCACACGCCAGCAGCTAATGAACAGCCACCAGCAGGGCCAGCAACGCCTGCCGAACCGGCAGTCATCAGCCCGCTAGCAGCAGATGCAGGAAATCAGGACCTGCCTGGCCAACCAGTTAATACCAGCTTGCCTAATTCTGCTGGAAATGAACCCGCTAGTTCAGCCAGCCCGGCAGTTGCTCTATACACAGCACCTACGCCTGATAATGCACCGGTAGCTGGAGACGGAGCAAATGCAGCTGATTCAGTGCCATTGAATGAAGCGGTGAATACGGCTGAGCCAGCTAATGCAGCTGCAGGAGATAATGCAGATACAACTGCCACTACTGCTGACGCTCAACCGAACTACGACTTAGACGAAAAGCAAATTAAAGACTATTCCGAGTCAGAACGCTACCGTAGCGACCAAATGGAAGATGGTGCCGGGATTGGAAAAGATATGCGTGGCGAGGATAACTCTGGAGTAACGCCGTCTGATAAGGTCGAAAAAGAAGGGTTTTCTTTTACAGTATTAAATCCTACTTCAGAATCTAAGGATATATATGAATACGGGATTGATATTCGAATCGATAAGAGAACTGGCCAACGGACATTTACGAATATCTTTGTAACAGACACTCGCAGGGGGGCTCCTGTTGAAAGTAAGCGCTTATCTGCTTTAAAAGAAGGTGTTGAACTCCTGTTTGAAGATAGAGAGGGTCAAAAATTAAGTGCCACTTATCAACCTAAAGCTATTGCTGAAGTAAGAGCTGGTAGACAAGCTGGCTTCAATGTTATTTTTACCCGAGAAGATCTCACCTATATCAATAACTATTTAAATCAAGGGTTAACCCTTGTCGGTTGGCGGGATAAGTATACTAGGAAACATCCAAACGAAAAGCTCTTATTCCCAGATTCTTCTAATTTTGGAGTAACTTTTAAAGTCAATCCCTATCCAAACGAAAATGATACGCTAGGGACTATTCAAGTCGAAGGTTCGTCATCTACTCTAAACCCGCAGAATGTCGTCCAAGGTCAAGAAATCGAACTTGAAGGCATTGGCATTAAAAATTTAGATAAAAACGCTAGAAAACGTCTAGTTGGTCAAGTTTACTGGCCAGATGGGGAAGTGGTCCAAGAAGCTAGAGTCAGACTTGATGACCAAGGTAAAATTTTCGTAACTCTTCCTAAAGGCGCTCTCCAAGAGGGATCTCGTTTTAACAAAGACCAAAAAGCGATTCAAAGCCTAAATGTTCGCTTCTTTGCACGACCTAGAACGCTGGCTGAGTTTGAAGCAATTGTTAGAGAAAATAATGAATTTGGCGATACCTTTTACACCCCAACAGGTGCTGGTACACGCGTAATTAACCATGACGGTAAAGAAGTAGAAATTGATCTCCAAGGAATTGATCGTTATGACCACTACAACTTCTTAGGTGAAGTAGCATTAGGTTTAGATGATACACGCTTCCACGATGCTAAATTTAACGACGGTATTCCAAAAGGCGAAACTTTTGGCGAACTCAACCCAGGTGATGCTAAAATTATCGCTATGGAAAATACCAAAGATCCGGAAAATCCAGCATCGAAAACTGCTGACGACTATAAAGCGATGGTCGAAGAAGGCCGTGTCAAAGTAGAAATTGATAAAACGGGTATTCCAGAAGGCTTCGACGTCAAACTTTTAGACAATGCTGGCACACAAATTAGCGTATCCGTGCCTAAAACAGCTAAAGTAGGCGACGTCATTGCTTTTCCAGTTAAATATACCTACACCAACGGATCAACAGACATCCATTGGTTCCACTACAAAGTCGTTAACCCTGATTTAGCAATCCCTAATTACGGAGTTGAACGCGGTTATGCTGGTCAAACACTGACACAAACACCAACTGTCAAAGATACGGATAAGAAAAAACCAAATCGTTATACCTTAGATCAAAACACAGCAATTGATAATAAAGGTAACATTTGGGAATTATCTATTGATGAACAAACAGGTGTAGTCGCCGCAACTGTCCCAACAGGAGTTGAACTTACAGGTGAGGAAACAATCACCGTTCCGGTGACAAGTCATTACGACAATAATGAAGTTGCCTATACCAACGCTTATTTTAACGCACTTAAGACTGTTGAAAATAAGGTTAATCATACTTTTGAATCAGACATTCCGTTTGAAACTGAAGTCATCTATGACCCTGAACTTGAAACAGGTACAAAAGAAGTTGTTAAAAAAGGTGAAGTTGGTAAATCTCAAACCTTATTTGAGCAAACTCTTATCAACGGTAAAGCACAAGACCCTAAGATTACAACGTCAACCGTTAAAGACCCTGTTAATGCAGTTATCCGTGTGGGTATTAAACCTAAACAAGCAGTTGTAGAAATACCTTATACAACAGAGTATACCTTTGACCCTAATAAAAAAGCAGGGGAAGAGGAAGTAACTCAAACAGGTATTAACGGACAAGTAACTGTTACCTCAACGCTTAATCCAGAAACAGGAGAAATGACTGTTAAACAAGAAGAAACACGCGCACCACAAGTGCGAAAAGTTACTCTAGGTACAAAAACTGAAGGGGTTCACACACATACTCAAGACGTGCCTTTCGGTGTTCAAGTGAAAGTTGATAAGTCCCTTAAACCAGGTGAGTATCGTGTTGAAAAAGAGGGTGTATCAGGTAAAATCACAACTACTTGGAAGATTGAAAATTCGCAAGTAGTAGGAGAGCCTACAACTAACACCACCCCAGCTGAAGACGCTGTAGTTCTTGTTGGAGATAAAGCCTTTACAGGGAATATTACGCACACTACAACAGAAGAAACACCATTTAAAGTTCAAATTGTAGAACGTGATGACTTACCAAAAGGCACCCACCAAGTACATCAACAAGGCAAGGCTGGTACTATCAAACGTACTTATAAACAACATATTGAAAACGGTCAACCACAAGGTGATCTCGTTGAAGATGAATCTTTACGTGAATTAACCCAGGCACAAGATCATATTGTGTATGTTGGAACTAAGCCTTTAGAAGGTTCAACAACAGTTGAAACAACTAATAAGAAACCATTCGATGTTAAAGTTGTCTATGATAAGACTAAGCCTATAGGTTACATCCATGAAGAAGGTGGCATAGCCGGAGAAGAAACTCAATCAACGGATGTATCTTCTACTGATGGTAATCTTACAACAGGAAATACAACAACAACTGAGACTAAACCGTCAGTAACTAAAGTAATCACTGTTGGTACAAAAGATTATACAGGCGAGTTTAAGTATGAGCATAAGTCACCAGTACCGTTTGAAACCAAGATTGAATTCGATCCAAATATGAAGGCTGGTACCTCTGAAATTACTACACCAGGTGTACTAGGCGAAGAAACAACAACCGTTACCCAATCCTTCACTAATGGTACTAAGGGTGACCAAGTTGTTAACAAGCAACAAACCAAAGACCCAGTTACTCAAGTGATTAAGGTTGGTTCAATGACCGAAGGCACTCATACTCATACAGAAGATATTCCGTTTGATTACGAAGTGAAATACGATCCTAACATCGAAGCAGGTAAGTATGAAATAGAAGTAGCGGGCGAAAAGGGAACTCGAACAACTAAGTGGACCATTAAAAACTCTGAAATTCAAGGAAACCCAGAAGTCACTGAAACCCAACCAACCAAGGCTATTATCAAAGTAGGTAACAAGGACTTCACTGGCGAAGTGACTCATACTGATAAGAAGGAAATTCCTTTTGAAGTTGAGATCGTTGAAAATCCAAACTTACTTGTCGGTACTAAGAATGTTAAGCAACAAGGCGAAGCGGGCGAGAAGGAAGTCACTTATACCCAAGCGATTAAGAATGGTCAAGCAGATGGCGAATTGAAGACCACTGAAAACCAAACTAAGGCACCTAAGAAACACATTATTGAAGTCGGTACTAAGCCAGTTGAAGGTAATACCCACGAAGTCAACGAAAATGTTAACGTTGAAATCGAATACGTCACTGACGAAAACCTTGAAAAAGGAAAAGTTGAAACAGGCGACTTAGTTCCAGGTAAGGTAACTTCTAAGCTAGTCAACAAGATCGTTGATGGTAAAGTTGTAACCGAAGAGGTTAAGGAAGTAACCCCTGCTAAGCAAATCATTAAAGTAGGAGCTAAGGACTTCACCGGTACAGTGACGCACGAAGTCAAGGAAGAAGTGCCGTACACTGTTCGTATCGTTGAAGATGCTACCATGAAACCAGGCACTAGCCGGGTTGAAACTCAAGGTAAGGCCGGTTCTAAGACCACCAAGTACAGCCAAGATGTTGTTAACGGTCAAGCTTCAGGCGACATGAAGTCTGAAGTAATCGCAACAACTGATCCAACTGAACACGTGATCCATGTCGGTACAGCGCCAGTCGAAAACAGCAAGAACCTAAGCGAAGAAGTACCAGCTGAGGTTGAATATGTTTACGATGCAACCAAAGACAAGGGTACAGTTGAAAAGGGTGAATACACACCAGGCAAGGTAGAAACTAAGGTCGTTAATAAATACGATCCAAAGACAGGTGAAATCACAACCACCGAAGAAAAAGTGGTAACCCCTGCTAAGCAGAAGATTATTGTCGGTACTAAGGACTTCACCGGCACCTTCGAAACGGTTGATAAGAACCCAATTCCATACGAAGTGGAATACAAGGTCGATCCTACGCTTGAACCAGGTAAGGAAGTTGTTGACCAAGAAGGCGTTCTAGGTGAAGAATCAACAACCACAACCCACACCATCAAGAATGGTAAAGTTGAATCATCAACTCCAGGTGAGACTAAGCAAACCAAGGCACCAGTTAAGAAAATTGTCAGAATTGGCGCCAAGACAGATGGCACTTATACTCACAAGGAAGACGTACCATTTGAAGTGGAAGTTCGCGTAAATGAAGCATTAGCTAAGGGCGAACACAAGGTTGTTCAACAAGGCGAGAAGGGTGAGAAATCAACCACAGGTACCATCGAGAACTCTAAGGTAGTTGGCGAGCCGAAAGTTGAAACAACTAAACAAGCTAAGAAACATATTATTGAGGTCGGCAACAAGGACTTCACCGGCGAGGTTAGCCATGAAGTCACTGAAGACCTAGCCTTTGAAGTGGAAATCATTGAAGATGAGACCCTTGATGCGGGAACTATTGTGGTTGACCAACCAGGTGCCAAGGGTACTAAGACAACCAAGTACACCCAAGCGGTCAAGAATGGCCAAGCCGATGGTGAATTGAAGTCTAAAGTGATTCAAGAAACACCTGCTCAAAAACGTGTAGTTAGAGTTGGTAAGAAACCAGGAACTTGCCCAATTCCTGAAGGCACTGAAACACCAATCAACAAAGACATCCCAGTTGAAATCGAGTATGTTTACGATAACACCAAGGACAAAGGCTTTGTCGAAACTGGTCAGGTGACCCCAGGTAAGGTTGAATCTAAGGTGACTGCTAAGCTAGTTGATGGCAAGATTATCGCTACTGAAGAAACACTAGTAACGCCGGCTAAACAACAGATTGTTGTTGGCACTAAGGATCCATCTGGATACAACGGTAACTTTAGCCACGAAACGACTTCTGAACAGGCTTATAAGACCCAAGTCATTTTTGATGACACGCTAGAAGCTGGTAAGGTCGAAGAAGTACAAGCTGGTATCAACGGTCAAACCAAGGAAATGGTGACCCAAGCAGTTGTTAACGGCGTGCCGCAAGACAAACAAACAGCTACTCAAGTTATCACTAAGCCACAAGACCGGATTATCCGTGTGGGAACCAAGGGTGTGACGACTGAGAAACTGCAAGAAACGATTAAAGAACTACCAGTTGAGAAAGTGGTAGAAATTATCAAAGCAGTGCCTCAAGAAAAACTAGTTGAAATCATCAACGAAGTTGTCAAAGTGGTACCGCAAGAATCAATCAAAGAATTGATTAAGGAAGTCCCAGTGACCCGTATTGTGGAAATCGTTAGGGAAGTCCCTGTCGAAGTGGTTAAAGAGATCGTCAAGGAAGTTCCTGCCGACACCAAGGTGGTTGAAATCATCAAGGAAGTGCCTGTCGAAGTGATTAAGGAAGTCGTTAAAGAAATCCCTGCTGACACCAAAGTGGTTGAAGTCATCAAGGAAATCATTAAGGAAGTCCCAGTCGAGACCATCAAAGAAGTTCCTGGTATCCAAGTGCGCTATAATAAGGACTTGAAACCAGGTGAGGTCAAAGTTGTTGACCCAGGTGAAAAACGTGTCACTGAAACTAGGGATGGTAAGACGACAGTAATCACTGAAGGTCGCGATATGATTGTTGAAGTAAACTGTGGCAAGTGTGAAACCCCTGACAAACCAGGCAAAGATGAGCCGGGCAAGGATGAGCCAGGTGAGAACAAACCAGGCAAGGACGAGCCAGGTAAGGACACACCAGGTGAGAACAAACCAGGCGAAGACAAGCCAGGTGAAGACAAACCAGGCAAGGACACACCAGGTGAAGATAAGCCAGGCAAGGACACACCAGGTGAAGATAAGCCAGGTGAAAACACACCGGGTGAAGATAAACCAGGTAAAGATGAACCAGGCAAGGATACACCAGGCAAAGATAAGCCAGGCAAGGACACACCAGGCGAGAACACACCGGGTGAAGACAAGCCAGGCAAGGACAAACCAGGTGAAGATAAGCCAGGCGACAAAACGCCTGAGAAGCCGTTGCAACCAGGCCAACCTGACAAGCCTAATCAGCCAGAAACTGGTGATGCTGAAAAACCAAATCAGCCAGATCACTTAGTTCCAGGCCAAGATAAACTACCGCAAACTGAAGATGCTGAAACTGGTCATGATAAGTCGCCGCAACAAAGACAAACGACTGACCGACCAGAAAACCACCCAGCTGATGGTCAAAATCAACTACCAGCGACAGGTGCGACCGCTTCAACAAGTCTATTAGCCTTTACCTTGGCTGGACTTGGTTCAGTATTTGCGCTGAAAGGTCGTCGTAAAGAAGACTAAAAAATCTAGCATGAAATTAGGATAAAAGCTTATTAATGCCTAAAAAGGCGGTCAACCACCCCGTGTGGCTGACCGCCTTTTATTTTTTAGATAAAAAGATAAAAATATAGATATGATCGCAAGCTAGCTTTTGGACCCACTAGGGGGTGTGCTATACTTAGCCTAAAAGAGACAAAGGAGCTGTAACATGCTGAACGGCAAGAAAATTATTTTAGCCATTACTGGTGGGGTGGCGGCCTATAAAATTCCCAACTTTGCCCGCCAACTGATCAAGGCTGGAGCTGAGGTGCGGGTAGTCATGACCCAGGCTGCCTGCCAGTTCACCACCCCCTTTACCTTGGCAACCTTAACCAAGTATCCTGTCCTACTTGACCAAGCTGACTATCCTGATCCGGTTGGCCACGTTCACCTGGCTGACTGGGCTGATTTGTTGTTAGTGGTGCCGGCAACAGCTAATTCCCTGGCTAAATTTGCCCATGGTTTGGCGGATAATGAGTTAACGGCTACCTGGCTGGCCTTTAATAAGACAAAAATCGTTGTGCCAGCCATGAATGAAAAAATGTGGCAGAATCCGCGCACCCAGGCCAATATCAAACAATTGCAAGCCGATGGTGTCCAAGTCATCCAGCCGGCTTATGGCTTCTTAGCTGAGGGCTACCAAGGCCAAGGGCGCATGCCAGAAACGGACCAAATATTGGCCGCTGTCCAGGCCCAAGTAGCCATTAATGAGGCGGGCGTGCCTGTTGATGCACTTTCGGGTCAGCGAGTGATTATATCTGCCGGCGGTACCCAGGAGCCTTTGGACCCAGTTAGATATCTTTCCAACCGCTCTTCCGGAAAGATGGGTCTGGCCATTGCTCATGTAGCCAGTCTATTAGGGGCTGAGGTCACCCTGGTACGGACACCATCGGCTAAAGACTTGCCGGTTTTACCACAAATTACTTGCCTTGATGTTCAAAACGCCCGCCAGCTTTACCAGACCATGATGACGGCGGAGGCTGATATTGTCGTCATGGCAGCAGCTGTTTCTGACTATCGAGCCAAGAATCCTGCTGACCATAAAATGAAAAAGACCGATGACCAGCGCGCCAGTGGGGAGATGACCATTGAGTTGGTGGAGAATCCGGACATTTTAGCTAGCTTAGATAAAACTGACCGCTATACCATTGGTTTTGCAGCGGAAACACAAAATGTCTTGGACTACGGCCGGGCTAAACTGGTGAAAAAGGGAGCTGATATGATTGTTGCTAATGATGTCAGCCAGGCAGGTATCGGTTTTGGAGCGGATGACAATGCCGCCTACCTGATTACCGAAACTGGCCAGGTCAAAATTGACCAGCAGTCCAAGTATGGTCTAGCCGCCCAGATTTTTAAGCATATGAAGTGATGACTTAAACAAAATTAGGAGGGTGTGACGAGTAGCGCTTTGAACTGCTGCCCTAGTTTACGAATTGACAGCTAGTTCAGCTGCTCAGAACGCGACCATGCTACTAATGTTCCTATAATAGCGAGAGCCCGGGACTTATGTCCCAGGCTCTTTTATTTTGACCTTTGGGGGGAGCAGGTGGACTTGCGCTCTAGGCAAATAGCTTAGATGGTGGTGTTAAGCTACCTGAGATTACGAACGACAGCCAATCCAGTGTAATTTCGACGCTGAAGTAGCTTAAGTGTGGTTTTAAGCTACTTGGGACCCGGTACAGTCGCTAGTTCGAGTTAGTCTTGCTTCTGAAATAGCTCAAGTGGCGGCGTTAAGCTACTTGGGATCGCAATTGATAGCCAATCTTGTGTAATTCCGACGCTGAAGTAGCTCAAGTGGCGGCGTTAAGCTACTTGGGACCCGGTACAGTCGCTAGTTCGAGTTAGTCCTGCTTCTGAAGTAGCTCAAGTGGCGGCGTTAAGCTACTTGGGATCACAATTGATAGCCAATCTTGTGTAATTCCGACGCTGAAGTAGCTCAAGTGACGGCGTTAAGCTACTTGGGACCCGGTACAGTCGCTAGTTCGAGTTAGTCCTGCTTCTGAAGTAGCTCAAGTGGCGGCGTTAAGCTACTTGGGATCACAATTGATAGCCAATCTTGTGTAATTCCGACGCTGAAGTAGCTCAAGTGGTGGTTTTAAGCTACTGGGGCCCAATCACCACATCTAATCCCACGAAATCCCGTTTCTGAAGTAGCTCAAGTGGCGGCGTTAAGCTACTTGGGCCCGATCACCATATCTAATCTTAAGGAATTCCGAACCTGACTATGCTACTAACATTCATATAATAGCGAGAGCCTGGGACTTGAACAGCCCCAGGCTCTAATTTGTTGTTTGATCTGTATTTACCGTTAATTGCATGACCAAGGATAGCTGCCAATGCTAATTAATAGGATTAGTATGGAGCTACGCATGGCCTTTAAAAAGCAGTAGTGTATTAATATATTAATCTTCTTCACCTAATAAGTATTGATGGTCATCTAAAGACCAAGGTTCTTTTTCATTAATATGGTCGTAGAAGAGGATACCGTTAAGGTGGTCAATTTCATGCTGGAGGACAATGGCAGGGTAACCTTTAAAACGTTTGACGTATTCATTGCCGTCTAGGTCGTAATAACGGACTTTGATGCGGGCAGATCGGGGTACATAGCCGGGCACATCGCGGTCTACTGATAGACAGCCCTCGCCTTCTCTGAGGCAAACTTCCTCAACGGAGTGACTTAAAATACGTGGATTGACAAAAATGCCCTCCAGTTCGGGTTCATCCCCTTCTTCAAAACCGGGAATTAGGACAGCAGTCATGGCCAGCGATTCATTTAATTGTGGGGCGGCAATGCCAACGCCTGCTCTGAGTCCATACTTTTCCGCAATTTTTTCATCTTGACTATTAACCAAAAATTCCTGCATATCCTTTGCCAATTGTCTGACTTCAGGGCTGGCTGGTAGATCTACTTTGTCAGCTTTTTTACGTAGGGTAGGGTGCCCTTCTAAAATAATATCCTTCATGGTAATCATAAAAACACCTCGTCTAAAAATTTCTTTATCTATAAGATAGGCTTTAAAATAAAAATTGTAAAGGTTAAGACGACAATTTAGCGCTAAAACCAGTCTGCTTGTCAGTAGAAACCCTAGGCGCAACCGATACAAAAAGCAAATATTTGTTTTTATACAAAAACTTAAATTGTTTTTAATCTGTATCTGTGCTATTAAAATTGTAACAGTTTGATTGTGAATAATATAACAGAAATTTGTGAACAAAAATTCAATGCCTGGATTATCAGCCTTTTGAAGGCTTAGAGTCAAGATAATTAAAAATACGCAAATGAAAACAATTACAATTTTTGCAATCTGTAATATATAAGTTGATGAAATCGCTCTAAGCTTTAACTTGATAATATGTGAATATCGTGGTAAATTTAAACAGTAGCTAATATATAATTAATACAGTTGGGCACAATTGTATAATGCGAAAGAAGAGAGGAATGTATTAAATATGGCTAAATTACCAGTAGATTACGAAGCTCAATTGAAGAATATTCATAAAGAGTTTCCAATGGTTCAAATTTTAAATGAAGAGGGTAAGGTTGTTAACCCTGATATCATGCCTGACCTATCAGACGATGAATTAGTAGAACTAATGAAACGTATGGTATTTTCTCGTACCTTACACGAACGTTCTATGGCTCTAGCTAAACAAGGTCGTCTAGGTTTCTATGCGCCTACTTATGGTCAAGAAGCTTCACAAATGGCTTCTTCATTTGCCTTCACTAAAGAAGACTGGTTATTCCCAGGCTACCGTGATGTGCCCCAATTAATCGCTCACGGCCTACCTGTCTACAAAGGCTTCTTATGGTCTCGTGGCCACGTTGAAGGTAACGAATATCCAGAAGACCTACATGCTATGCCACCACAAATCATTATCGGTGCCCAATACATTCAAGCAATGGGTAACGCTGTTGGTCAAAAATTAAATGGTTCTGAAAATGTAACCTTCACTTATACTGGTGATGGTGGTTCTTCTCAAGGTGACTTCTACGAAGGTATCAACTATGCTTCTCGTTACAAAGCACCAATCGTTTTCTTTATTCAAAATAATGGTTTCGCCATCTCTACACCGCGTCACAAACAAACAGCTGCTGAAACCTTAGCACAAAAAGCTGTTGCTGTAGGTATTCCAGGTGTTCAAGTTGATGGTATGGACCCATTAGCTGTTTATGCAGTGGCTAAACAAGCACGTGAATGGGCAGCTGCTGGTAATGGTCCAGTCCTAATTGAAACCATCACTAACCGTCTAGGTGCGCACTCAACTTCTGGTGACGATCCTAAGATTTATCGTACCCAAGAAGACATCGACGTTTGGACTGCTAAAGAGCCGCTAATCCGTATGCGCGCCTTCTTAGAAGAAAAAGGTCTATGGTCTCAAGAAATTGAAGAAGCTTATGTTGAGGAAGTAAAAGAAGAAATTAAAGAAGCGGCTAAACAAGCTGACGCTGTTCCAAAACAAAAAGTATCTGACTTCTTGAAGAACATGTTCGAAAAACCAGGTCAAAACATCCAGGAACAAATCGAAGAATACGAAGCAAAGGAGAATAAATAAGCATGGCTAATTTAACAATGATCGAAGCGATCACTCAAGCTTTAGACCAAGAAATGGAAAAAGATGATAAAATCTTGATCTTTGGTGAAGACGTTGGTAAAAACGGTGGTGTTTTCCGTGCAACTAAAGGCTTGCATGAAAAATACGGCGATGACCGTGTAAGCGACACCCCACTTTCTGAGTCTGGTATCGGTGGTATGGCGATTGGTCTTGCCTTACAAGGTTTCCGTCCAGTTATGGAAATCCAATTCTTCCCATTCGTGTTTGAGGTTTTTGACTCTATTGCAGCGCAAATGAACCGGACGCGTTACCGGATGGGTGGTACCCGCAACATGCCAATTACTGTCCGTTCACCATTCGGTGGTGGGGTACATACACCAGAAATGCACTCAGACTCATTAGAAGGTTTAATGGCCCAAACACCTGGTTTGAAAGTGGTTATTCCTTCAAACCCTTATGATGCCAAAGGTCTATTGACTGCGGCTATCCGCGAAAATGACCCAGTTGTCTTCTTAGAGCACATGAAACTTTACCGTTCATTCCGTGAAGAAGTGCCAGAAGAGCAATATGAAATTGAATTAGGCAAGGCTAACGTGGTTCGCGAAGGTAGCGACGTAACAGTAATTGCTTACGGTTTCATGGTTCGCGAAGCCATTAAAGCAGCTGACGAATTAGAAGGCCAAGGCATTTCAGTAGAAATTGTTGACCTACGCACTGTTTCACCACTTGATATGGAAACTATCACTGCTTCAGTTGAGAAAACTGGTAAGGTAGTTGTTGTCCAAGAAGCGCAACGTCAAGCTGGTGTCGGCGACAAGGTTGTTTCTGAAATTTCACAACGGGCAATCCTATCATTAGAAGCGCCAGTTAAACTAGTTGCTTCTGCTGATACTGTCTTCCCATTCGGTTTAGCTGAAAATACTTGGTTACCACACGCTGGTGATATTGTAGAAGCAGTTAAAGAAGTACACGAATTCTAATTACTTTAGACGGTGCTGTGGCCTAGGCCGCAGCCCGATCTATTAGTTTGCTCCATAAAAATATATCCAAGAAGGGACGAAATAATATATGGCATACGTATTTAACTTACCTGATGTCGGTGAAGGTATGGCAGAAGGAGAAATCGTTTCATGGTTAGTCGCTGAAGGTGACCAAGTAAACGAAGAAGATCCGATTGTTGAAATCCAAAACGATAAATCAGTTGAAGAAATCTATTCTCCAGTATCTGGTAAAGTAACCAAATTACACTACGCTGAAGGCGATGTGGCAATGGTTGGTACACCTTTAATTACCTTTGAAGGTGAAGGCCTACCTGATAACGAAGAAACAGCTGCGCCATCTAGCCCAGCATCACCAGCCCAAGAAGAAAAGGCTGCAGATCCAGCAACATCTTCATCAGCTGGCGGTTCTTATTACCAATTCGTCTTACCTGACGTTGGTGAAGGTATGGCCGAAGGTGAAATCGTTGAATGGTTAGTTGCAGAAGGCGACGAAATCAACGAAGAAGATTCACTAGTTGAAATCCAAAATGACAAATCAGTTGAAGAAGTGGCTTCACCAGTATCTGGTAAGGTTGTTCGTATCTTAGTTGAACCTGGTACTGTTGCTAACGTTGGTGACGTCTTGGCTGAAATCGATTCACCAGACCACAACGGCGAAGGTGCTGCTTCAACACCAGCATCACCAGCCCAAGAAGAAAAAGCAGAAGACCCTGCTAAAGGCGCCTCTTCAAACGCTGCTTCTTCAGGAGTGCCTGAAGCTGCTGATCCAAACCGTCGTGTACTAGCTATGCCTTCAGTGCGTCAATATGCTCGCGAAAAAGGCGTTGACATTACCCAAGTACAAGGTAGCGGTAAAAATGGTCGCGTTGTCCGTGAAGACATCGATAACTTCGATGGCTCAGCTGCCGCAGCACCAGCCGCTGAAGCCCCAGCTCAAGCAGAAAAAGCTGGTAAACCTGCTAAAGAAAAAGCAGCCTTCAAGTCTTCAGCTGACTACGCTGAAATGGAAGAACGCATCCCAATGACTCCTATGCGTAAAGCCATCTCTAAAGCCATGGAAACTTCAGCTTATACCGCACCACAAGTTACCTTGTTCAAGAATGTGGAAGTTTCTAAACTTTGGGATCACCGCAAGAAATTCAAGGGTGTGGCTGCTGAACGCGATACTAAGCTAACCTTCTTACCATATGTGGTTAAAGCTTTAGTAGCAGCTGTTAAGAAATATCCTGCCCTTAACGCTTCTGTTGACGATGCTAACCAAGAGTTCGTTCACAAGAACTACTACAATGTTGGTATCGCAACTGACACTGACCAAGGTCTATTCGTACCAAACATTAAAGATGCAGATAAGAAATCAATGTTTGACATTGCTGATGAAATCACTGAAAAAGCTGGCAAAGCCCATGCTGGTGAATTATCTGCCGGTGAAATGCGTGATGGTACAGTAACTATCTCTAATATCGGTTCTGTTGGCGGTGAGTTCTTCACGCCAATCTTGAACTATCCAGAAGTTGCTATCCTTGGCGTTGGTACAATCAAGCAAGAACCAATCGTTAATGAAGACGGCGAGATCACAGTTGGTCGTGTTACGAAACTTTCATTAGTATTTGACCACCGTATCGTTGACGGTGCAACAGGCCAACAAGCCCTTAATGAAATTGCGCGTCTATTAGCTGATCCAGAATTATTATTAATGGAAGGATGATTGCAGAATGGTAGTAGCAAAATATTCTAAAGAAGTCGATACAATCGTAATCGGTGCTGGACCTGGTGGCTATGTAGCCGCCATCCGCGCCGCCCAAATGGGTCAAAAGGTTGTTATTGTTGAACGTGAATTCATCGGTGGGGTCTGCTTGAACGTCGGCTGTATCCCTTCAAAAGCCTTGATTGCTGCCGGTCATGCTTACCATAACTCTTTAGATGGCAACGAAGTATTCGGTGTCACTGCTGAAAATGTTAAGTTAGACTTCACTAAGACCCAAGAATGGAAAGACAACACTGTAGTAGCTAAGCTTACTGGCGGTGTTGAAATGTTGCTTAAGAAGAACAAGGTTGAGATCGTTCGCGGTGAAGCCTTCTTCAATGGCGAAAACGAATTAACAGTGGTTGACGCTGAAGAAAACGGCCAATCATATGAATTCAAACACGCTATCGTTGCAACAGGTTCTCGTCCAATCGAAATCCCTGGCTTCAAATTCGGTGGCCGTATCATCGATTCAACAGGCGCCCTAAACTTAAAAGAAGTGCCTAAACACCTAGTGGTTATCGGTGGCGGTATCATCGGTTCTGAATTAGGTATGTCATACGCTAACCTAGATGCCAAAGTAACCGTTCTTGAAGGTTCTCCACAAATCTTACCTACTTTCGAAAAAGACATGGTTAAAGTTGTTGAGAAGAAAATGAAAGAACGTAACATGGAAATCAACGTTAACGCCATGGCTAAAGAAGCTATCGATAACGGTGACTCTGTGACTGTTAAATACGAAGTAAACGGTGAACCTAAAGAAATCACTGCTGACTACGTTCTAGTATGTGTGGGCCGTCGTCCTAACACTGATGAGCTAAGCTTAGCAGCAGCTGGTGTAGAATTAACTGACCGTGGCCTAGTTAAAGTTGACAACCAAGGACGCAGCTCTAACAAGAGCATCTTCGCAATCGGCGACATCGTTCCTGGTGCAGCCCTAGCCCACAAAGCTTCATACGAAGGTAAAATCGCCGCTGAAGCCATCTCTGGTAAACCAGTAGCAGTAGACTACAAAGTTATGCCTTCGGTAGCCTTTACTGATCCAGAATTAGCTTCATTCGGTTTAACTGAAAAAGAAGCTAAAGAAAAAGGTATGGACGTTCACACCTTCAAATTCCCATTTGCAGGTAACGGTCGTGCCCTATCTCTTAACCAAACAGAAGGCTTTATCCGCCTAGTAGCAACTAAGGGTGACAACATCCTAGTTGGTGCTCAAATGGTCGGTGTAAACGCCTCTGACATCCTAGCTGAAATGGGCTTAGCCATCGAAGGCGGCCTAAACGCAGAGGATATCGCCCTAACCATCCACGGTCACCCTTCATTATCAGAAGCGGTAATGGATGCGGCAGAAGGTATCCTAGGTATGCCAATCCACGCTTAATCAGCTTTTAGATAAAATAGATAACCCCCAGCCGGTTCGGCTGGGGGTTTCTGTTTGATTAGCTAGCATCCCATTCTTTTGGTTAGATTCACTACCCTAATTCAGCGATAAGGTGTAGAGAATTTATAGCTTAGCTAGCACCTCATTCTCTTGATTAGATTCACTACCCTAAGTTAATGATAGAGTGTAGAGAATTTCAATGAGCTTGTTTGGCATCTTCTTAGGGTAAAGATTCACTACCCTAATTCAGCGATAAGGTGTAGAGAATTCATAGGTTAGCTAGGATCCCATTCTTTTGATTAGATTCACTACCCAAATTCAGTGATAAGGTGTAGAGAATTTATAGCTTAGCTAGCATCCCAATCTCTTGATTAGATTCACTACCCTAATTCAGCGATAAGGTGTAGAGAATTCATGGCTTAGCTAGCATCCCATTCTTTTGATCAGATTCACTACCCTAATTCAGCGGTAAGGTGTAGAGAATTTATAGCTTAGCTAGCATCTCATTCTTCTGGTTAAATTCACTACCCTAAGTCAATGATAGAGTGTAGAGAATTTTGTTGAACTGACAGGTATCATCTTATAGATCAAGCAATATAGTCAATAAAGATTTTCTTTCGGTCGTATCATTCTAGGGGCTTTCGTTAAGAATTTACCGTAAGGATTTAGATAGACGCCTCGCCTAACTTTTTCATAGCTAGAGAGGGCATAAAAACAGGTTTTTCTAGGTAAATTGTGGTCAACGAATTTAAAAAAATGGCTAGGATGTATATGATTCTGATAAAAAAGCAGGGCGTATTCATCTAACATGCGGGCAGTTAAATCCTTCTTCTTTTCTCGGTAACCACATGAGCAGATAGCAGACATCTTTTCTAGCTTCAGCTCAAAATTCCCACATACCTTGCAATAAATCCCTGTTATGAGTGGATAATTTGGCTCAAGTCGGTAGAAGTAACCGGCTGCTAGCTCTGAACCTGCTATATTTTTAATGTCATGTAGCATACGAAAATCATTGCTGCTAGGTTCAGACAAATTATTAAGCCAATTCTTCAAACTAGACTGATTAAAAACTCCCCAAGGTTCATCACCGTTTGAAGTGAATGACCAACTCGAATTGGTAAAGATTAAAACGCCATGTACTTGGTAACCCTTCAACCTTTGCCTAAGCACTCCGACTGCTCGTTGTAATTGTTTAAAGGGATCGTAGTCGACAGGCTGACCTGCACGCAACCATTGCCCCTGCATATATTGGTGATCCACGCTATAGTTCTTTACTTCAAGCACATAGATTTGACCTGCATTTACCACTAGACCATCTAGTTGAACGAGCTGTCGATCATGCCCAAGCCAGACATTAGTCAAGAAGTTATTGGTTGGTAAACATGCGGATAAGATATCTTCAAGTAATAATTCCCCCTCCAAACCAGCCCGCAAATTCAATAGGTGCTTGTAACCTTGTTCATCCAAACCTTGCCGCTTATGACAAGCTTCATGCCATGCTAATTCTAAATACATAACATCCCTCCTCATATATAAATAAGGAATTTTTGTCAAAATCTTCTTTTGGCAAGGAAAAAAGCCAGAAAAGTAGCTGAATTAGCTCATTTTCCTAGCTTTTGCACTTGATTTTGTATTTTTCAAGGCCTCGCCTAGCGCTCGAGTTCCAACACGCGAGCTTCTGTCACTACTAGATCCATTAGTTGATCATAGTCATCGACAACCAGGTCATCAAGTAAGATTTGGTCATAAATCGGCAACAAGCGGACTGCATTGGTATTTACCAGAAAGCGGTCGTAGTAACCACCCCCGTAGCCCAAGCGCTGACCGCTGTGGCTGGCTGCTAAGCAGGGGACAATTGCGAGGTCGATAGTTGTTGGCGATACAATCGCACTTTCTGCACTTGGCTCCCAAGCCCCATAAGCCGACCGAATTAAATCATCGCCAGGTTGATAAAGGTGGGCCGACATTTGTCGCTGGGGATAGACGCGGGGCAAGGCGACAGTTTTGCCGTCACGCCAGGCGGCTTCAATTAGCGGTCGGGTGGCCACTTCACCGGGCATCGCCTGGTAGATAAAAATAGTTTGGCTGTCTTGGTAGCAGGGCAGATCCCAAATACGCTGGTAAATCGTAGCTTCAGCTTTCTGGCGGTAGTCAGGGCTGAGTTGGCTGCGCGCTTGTTTCATCTGCCGACGTAAGGCCTGTTTCTCGCTTGTCAAGTCTCCCTTATCTGTCACAATCCTCTTCCTCTCTAATTAACTTGATTTTTGCTATAATAAAGTTATTATAGGTGAGGGAAAAGGAGCGGGCAAATGAAGAATTACAGTTATCCCCTAGATTTGGATTGGACCAGCCAGGAAATGGCGACGGTTATCCGTTTTTTTAATGCGGTTGAATCTGCCTACGAAAGCCGGGTCGACCGCCAAGAAGTTTTGGACGCTTACCGGGCTTTTAAAGAAATTGTTCCCCGTAAAAATGAAGAAAAGCAGTTGGGTCGAGCTTTTGAAGAGCGGTCCGGCTACTCTTGCTACCGGGTGGTTCAAGCTGCTCGTCAGTCTGACCGCCCAACGATTTCAATGCCTGAAAAGCGTTAAACAAGGATGCAGGCAAGCCACCCACATGGCCACGACCAACAATTGCTGCGGCTGGGAAGTGAGCAGCCGATATAAACACAAGCAGCAATTTCTATGGCTGAGAGAAACTAAGCCAAAATGCTGGGAGCCGACATAAACATGCCCAACAAATTCGGTGACTGAAAAGCGCTAAGTAGCGCTGCTGATAGTCATTATTAGCTTGCTGATAGCTAACGTCACTAAGACCAAACAAATTCTATGGGGGAGAGGAGCTAGATATTTGGAAAGAGAATTAGCAGGCCTAGTCAAAGACTGGGTCCACCAGGCAGGAGACTATATCCGCCAGCACATGCAAGCCGACTTAAAAGTAACAAGCAAGTCATCACGGACAGACTTGGTCACTGAATTGGACCAATGGACGGAAAAGTTTTTGCGGACTAAAATTAGCCAGGCCTATCCAGACCATGCGGTGATGGGGGAGGAGGCCATGGGTACTAATCCGACTAGCATGGCTGGTCCGGTTTGGATTATTGATCCCATTGATGGGACAGCTAACTTTGTCTCACAGCAGGAAAACTTTGTCATCATGCTGGCCTTTTACCAGGACGGCCAGGGCCGTTTTGCCGCCATTTATGATCCCATCCGCGACCGCTATCTGGAGGCGATCAAGGGGCAGGGCGTCTATTTAAATGACCAGCCCCTGAAATTGCGCTTTGCTGACCGTCAGCTAGACCAGGGCCTGGTTGCCTGTAATGGGCATATGGCCCTTAAAAACCAGTTAAATATACAAGCGATTCTCGACCAGTCCATGGGGGTTAGGATGTATGGTTCGGCTGGTATCGAGATTATGTCACTGGTTAAAGGCGCTACCATTGCTTATATCAGTCCGCGCCTAAAACCTTGGGACATAGCGGCCGGTGCTGTGATTTGCCAGGAGCTGGGGCTGGTTTGCCGGCAATTTGATGGCCAAGAGATTGACCTGATGACAACTAATCCAACGATTTTTGCCTACCCAAGTGTTTACCAAAAAATTCGCCAGCATCTGGACCATGAGCTGGCCAAACAGTAATGCTCTGCCCCGAAACATAAGTCAGCCACCAGCAAGCTGGCCAAGCAGTAATGCTAGTCCAGGCTCATAAGGCGGGTATAAACTACATGGACAAAACAACTAGCTAATGCTCAGCCAGGCTCATGTGGGTATCACCAGCTATTCGAGCCAAAGCCCAGCAAATGCTAGCCCAGACTCATATGGCCACCAGCTACAAGGGTATAATATAGGCTGAAAGCCCTTAATCAAGTGTTTGAGACAAAAAAATCTAGGTGAATGCCTTAATTAGTGGTAAAATGGAAAAGCTAAAAAACCAGTGACAATCAAAAGGCTGGTTTTTGACGAGATGAATTTGACACAAACAAAAAATGGAGGAATGCTAGTAATGGCACAAAGAGAAGATATTCGCAACGTCGCAATCATTGCCCACGTCGACCACGGTAAAACAACCTTGGTAGACAATCTGTTAGAACAATCATCAACCTTAGATGAGCGGGCTAAGACGTCTGACCGGATGATGGACTCTAATGATATCGAACGGGAGCGCGGGATTACCATCCTATCTAAGAATACGGCGGTAAATTACAAGGGTAACCGCATCAATATCTTGGATACCCCAGGACACGCCGACTTCGGTGGTGAAGTTGAGCGGATCATGAAAATGGTTGATGGGGTTGTTTTGGTTGTCGATGCCCAAGAGGGTACCATGCCCCAAACCCGCTTTGTATTGATGAAGGCTTTTGAAGCTGGCGTGGTGCCGGTTGTTGTTGTTAACAAGGTAGATAAACCAGCTGCCCGTCCTTTGGAAGTTGTCGATGAAGTCCTAGAGCTCTTTATCGAGTTAGGGGCTGACGACGACCAGATTGAGTTCCCAGTTATCTACGCCTCAGCCATGAACGGGACGTCAAGCCTGTCTCCAAATCCGGACAAACAAGAATCTACTATGGACTACATCTTTGATGCCATTATGGAATACATCCCAGCGCCTGAGGACAATGGCGACCAGCCGCTGCAATTCCAAGTGTCTATGCTGGACTATAACGACTACGTGGGTCGTATCGGGGTCGGTCGGGTCTTCCGTGGTACCATCAGTGTCGGCGACCAAGTGACCTTGAATAAGCTTGACGGTACCAAGAAAAACTTCCGGGTCACCAAACTATTCGGCTTCCTTGGCCTTGACCGGATTGAAATTGATTCAGCAACTGCTGGCGATATCATTGCCGTTTCTGGTTTTGAAGATATCTTCGTTGGCGAAACCGTCACTGACACCGAAGTGCAAGAGGCCTTGCCACCAATGCATATCGACGAACCAACCTTACAAATGACCTTCTTAACTAATAATTCGCCATTTGCCGGCCGCGAGGGTCAACACGTGACTTCACGTAAACTAGAAGAACGCCTTCGCTATGAGCTGCATACCGACGTGTCACTGCGAGTGGATAATACCTCATCACCAGATGCCTGGATTGTTTCTGGCCGTGGCGAACTCCACCTGTCAATCTTGATTGAAAATATGCGTCGTGAAGGCTATGAACTCCAAGTATCTCGTCCGGAAGTTATTATCCGCGAGATTGATGGTGTCCGTTGCGAACCTTTTGAAGCTGTCCAAGTTGACACACCTGAAGAGTACCAAGGAGCTATTATCGACTCCCTTAACCAACGTAAGGGTGAGATGCAGAATATGGAAAACACCGGTCGCGGCACCACGCGCTTGACTTATCTAGTACCAGCCCGTGGTCTAATCGGTTACCCAACCCAGTTCATGTCCATGACTCACGGCTACGGTATTCTGAACCACACCTTCGATTCCTATAAACCTGAAATTAAAGGTCAAATCGGTAACCGTAACCACGGTGCTCTAGTATCCACTGAGACCGGTAAAGCTACCACTTACGGCATTATGAATGTGGAAGAGCGCGGTACCATCTTCGTAGAACCAGGTACTGAAATCTATGAAGGTATGATTGTTGGTGAGAACGCCCGCGAAGGCGATTTGGATGTTAACATCGTCAAAGCTAAACAATTAACCAACGTGCGGTCAGCCAACAAGGACCAAACCTCTGTCATCAAGACCCCACGCAAACTGACTTTAGAGGAATCACTAGAATTCTTGGATGAAGACGAGTACTGTGAAGTGACTCCAGAAAACGTGCGTCTGCGTAAAGCCATTTTGAATAAGAATGAACGGGCCAAAGCAGCCAAACGCAAGAAAAAAGCTAGTGAAGAACAGTAATTAATTAAAAGCTAAAATCTCCAAAGTGGGATTTTAGCTTTTTTTATAGCATTTAACCATTGGGCCCATATGATGCGGGTTGTTTAATTGGGTAAGCAGATGGTTCAAATTGAAGAGTAAGGAGATACTGCACCAACTGGCCGAGATCGTGTAGAGAATTCTGGCCCACAAGCAATCCAGCCCCGTTCTCCAAAATTCACTGCACTAACTTGTCGAGAACGTGTAGAGAATTATCGCGACTAAGCAATCGAGTCACAGTTCCACTGGATTCACTGCACTAACTGGCCGATATTGTGCAGAGAATCATCGCGACTAAGTAATCGAGTTCTCGTACCGTTGAATTCACTACACTAACTCAGGGAGAACGTGTAGAGAATCATCGCGACCAAGCAATCAAGTTCTCGTGTCTCTGAATTCACTGCCCTAATCCAGCGAGATCGTGTAGAGAATTCTGGCCCACAAGCAGTCAAGCCCCCGTTCTCCAAAATTCACTACACTAACTAAGGGATAACGTGTAGAGAATCATCGCGCCCAAGTAATCGGGTCACAGTTCCACTGAATTCACTACACTAACTCAGGAAGAACGTGTAGAGAATCATTGCAACCAAGCCCCCGTTTTTCAAAACCCACTACACTAACTCAGGGAGAACGTGCAGAGAATCAGCGCAACCAAGCAACCGAGCCCCATTCTATTAAATTCACTGCCCTAATCCAGCGATAACGTGTAGTGAAACCATCCAATCCACCCAGCAATCCCAATATCAGTCCTTATAAATAAGCAGACGATTCCTCAACAAATTGTCTGACAAATTAGCCATTCCCTACTTTGGTATGCTATAATTTTGAAAAGATAAAATAGGAGGAATGTGCTGTGCGAGATCAAAAACATGCCAAACAGGTGCTCGAGCTAGAATCTGAGCGCATTAAGCGTTTGATTGATAGCCAAAAAGACCATCTCTGCTTTGCCCAGTGTCCAGCTTTTGAAGAGGTTGTTGATACTCAGATGTATGGCTTTTCTAAGCAAGTGGCCTTCGCGGTTTCAATCGATGTGATTAGCCCAGAAGAGGGGCAAGAGATGCTGAGTGAGCTAGATAGTCAACTAAACCAAGTTTATACTGATATTTTTGAAAACAAGGATCATTTTCGCCTAAGTAATGGGGGGCAAGTTTACCATGGCCAAGATTCCCAAGCTGATTAGGGGTAAAAAAGCCAGGGGCCAGTCCAAACACCAAGGCCAAAAGCAGACTAAGAAAAAAGGCTGGATTCCAAAGGCTAATTGGGCGGACCTGGTCAACTACCTGGACCTGCCTGTCTTTGTGGTCTATATCGTGCTCAGCCTGTTGGGGGTCTTTTTTGTCTATTCAGCCTCGTCCTATACGGCGGCTGCCAACGACTTGTCGCCTGCCCATTATGCGGTGCGCCAGGCCTCTTTCCTTGTATTCGCTTTTGCTGCTGGTTTTTTTATTTACCGCTTTAATATTGAAAAGGTTTTCCGTAATAAGAATGTTCTCAAGGGGCTGGCGCTCATACTGACTCTAGCCATGCTCTATGTGTCATTTTTCGGCCAGGTTATTTCCGGGGCCCAAGGCTGGATTCAAATTGCCGGTATCTCGATTCAACCGGTAGAGTTCCTTAAGCCCGCTACTATTCTCTTGTTGGCCCATATTTTTGCCGATGAAGAAGACCTGATTTACCAGCAAGGCCTCAGCCAGATCCTTACTAACCAGGCCAAGCACAAGACCCGTAACCGGCTTATCCTGGCCTTGATCCTCTTTTGGTTAGGCCTCACCTTCGCCCTGCCGGATATGGGTGGGGTGGCCATCCTAGCCAGTCTGACCCTGGTCATGTTTCTGGCTTCTGGTATTGATGTCAAGTTCGCCAAATATACGGGGATCGCTATTGGGGGCGCCTATATTATCGGGACCCTCTTCCTCAAGCTCTTCGATATTTCTGGCTGGGTCGATAGCGCTGGTAGCCTGGGTTACCAGATTAACCGCCTGACCGCCTATGCCCATCCCTTTAAAGATGAGCTCAACACCGGCCTACAATTAATTAACTCCCTCTACGCCCTGTCTAATGGGGGACTGTTTGGTCTGGGGATTGGTCAGTCTATTCAAAAGACCGGCTACCTACCTGAGCCCTATACCGATTTTATTATGGCCATTGTCGGCGAGGAATACGGCTTTATTGTATTGATGCTGATTCTGGGGGCCTACCTCTATATGGTCTTCCATTTATTTTACCGGGCCATTAAAATGGAAAAAAGCTACCACCAGCTGGTTTTGATTGGGATAGCCACTTATTTCCTAGTTCAATTTGTGATTAACATTGGTGGGGCGATTGGCCTCTTGCCGATTACCGGGATTACCTTCCCTTTTATTTCATACGGGGGCTCATCCATCCTGACCTCAACCATTATGGTGGCCCTGGCCCTATCAACCATTCGGGATGCCCGCCGCACCCAGCAAATTCGCGAGCGGCGCAAGATCCACTATATCTATCCCCAAAATGAAAAATCTAGTCAAGTTTAAGGAGAGACATGATGATTAATAAAGTTTTAGTTGCCAACCGTGGTGAAATCGCCATCCGGGTCTTTCGGGCCTGTGCCGAATTAGATATCGCCACCGTGGCCATTTATGCCAAAGAAGATGAACTGTCCGTCCACCGCTTCAAGGCCGATGAAGCCTACCTGGTCGGTGCCGGCGATAAGCCAGTTGAAGCCTACCTGGATATTGAAGATATTATCCGCATTGCCAAGGAAACGGGCGCTGATGCCATCCATCCGGGCTATGGCTTCCTATCTGAAAATATTAACTTTGCCCGCCGTTGCCAAGAAGAGGGCATTATCTTCATCGGACCAGAACTGGACACCCTGGATACCTTTGGTGACAAGATGAAGGCCAAGCAGGCTGCTAAGGCCGCTAACATTGCCGGTATTCCTGGGTCTGATGGGCCAGTTACATCCGTAGAAGAAGTCCATGACTTTGCCCAAGAAGCTGGTTTCCCAATTATCATTAAGGCCGCTTTAGGTGGTGGCGGTCGCGGGATGCGGGTGGTGCGCTCTGAGGAAGAAATCCAAGAGAACTACGAAGCCGCCATTTCTGAAGCTACCAAGGCTTTTGGTTCAGGTGTCGTGTACGTAGAAAAATACATCGAGAACCCTAAACATATCGAAGTCCAAATTCTAGGTGACACGGCCGGTAATGTCATGCACCTGTGGGAGCGGGATTGTTCCGTGCAACGCCGCCACCAAAAGGTTGTTGAAGTGGCGCCTACGGTATCTATGAGCCAGGAGACCCGCGAGAAAATCTGTGGGGCGGCCCGTGATTTTATGGCCCATATCGGCTATGTCAATGCCGGTACGGTTGAATTCCTACTGGATGGTGAGGACTTCTACTTTATCGAAGTCAACCCGCGTGTCCAGGTTGAACACACCATCACTGAACAAATCACTGGTGTGGACATTGTCCAAGCCCAAATCCAAATTGCGGCCGGTAAAACCCTGCAAGAAATCGGCATTCCTAAGCAAGAAGACTTGCCGTTAATGGGTTATGCCATCCAGTGCCGGATTACGACTGAAGATCCTAAGCAAGGCTTTCTACCGGATACGGGTAAAATCAACACCTACCGGTCACCAGGTGGTTTTGGTATTCGCCTGGATGCCGGCAATGGCTTCCAAAATGCGGTGGTAACACCCTATTATGACTCCATGCTGACCAAGCTGATTTCCCACGCCATGACCTTCGACCAAGCGGTTAAGAAGATGAACCGGGCCCTGCGCGAGTACCGGATTCGTGGTGTTAAGAACAATATTCCCTTTATGCGCAAGGTTCTTGACCACCCAACCTTCCAAAGTGGCCGAGCGACGACCACCTTTATCGATCAAACACCAGCACTATTTGATTTCCCATCTGACCGCTATTCTAACCGGGGTAACAAGGTCCTCCAATATATCGCGGATACCACGGTTAACGGCTTCCCTGGCCTGGAGCAAAAAGAAAAACCGCTCTATACCAAGGCTAAAGTCCCTGAATTAGAAGTGGTTGACCAACACGGTCGCACCGCCAAACAAGTCTTTGACCAAGAAGGGGTCAAGGGACTGCAAAATTGGATCAGCCAACGTGAGGATGTCCTCTTAACCGATACCACTATGCGGGATGCCCACCAGTCGCTCATGGCGACCCGGATGCGGACCCGGGATATGTTGGCGGCGGCCCAGGCCTATGAAGCAGCCAATCCTTATATCTTCTCAGCTGAAGTTTGGGGTGGGGCCACCTTTGATACCGCCTACCGGTTTCTAACTGAGAACCCGTGGGTGCGCTTGAAACAACTGCGTGCAGCCATGCCAAATACCCTTCTACAAATGCTCTTTAGAGGGTCAAATGGGGTCGGCTACACGGCCTATCCAGATAATGTCTTAGAGGCTTTTATCCAAGAAGCCAGCCAGTCTGGCATTGATATCTTCCGGATTTTTGATAGTCTCAACTGGACCGAACAGATGAAACGGCCGATGCAGTATGCCAAGGATGCCGGTAAAATCGTTGAAGCCGCCATGTGCTATACCGGCGATATTCTCGACCCGAGTCGGCTGAAGTATTCGATTCAGTACTATGTCGATTTAGCTAAAGAACTCCAAGACCTAGGTGCCGACATTATTGCTATCAAGGATATGGCCGGTCTCTTAAAACCACAGGCGGCTTATGCCCTGATTTCTGAATTAAAAGACCAGGTTGACCTGCCAATTCACCTCCATACCCATGACACTGCGGGTAACGGTATTATGACCTATGCTGAAGCCAGCCGGGCCGGGGTGGATATTGTCGATGTGGCAACATCGGCCCTGTCCTCATCAACTTCACAACCGTCGATGACCAGCTTCTACTATGCCCTTGAGGACAGCCCACGCAAGCCTGACCTCCATGTGGCCAATGCCCAGAAGATGAACCAATACTGGTCAGGCGTGCGGGAATACTATGAAGATTTCATCTCCGGCCTGAAATCACCAGAGACTGAAATCTACAAGACAGAAATGCCTGGTGGCCAGTACACCAACCTCCAACAACAAGCCAAGGGCGTTGGCCTCGGTGACCGTTGGAACGAAATCAAGCAAATGTACCACGATGTTAACCTGCTCTTTGGTGATATTGTCAAAGTCACCCCATCATCTAAGGTAGTGGGGGACATGGCCCTCTTTATGGTGCAAAATAATATTTCAGTGGCTGACTTCTTTGAAAAGGGTAAAAATATCGACTTCCCTGAATCAGTAATTGAATTCTTCCAAGGCAAACTCGGTCAACCAGCCGGTGGTTTCCCTGAGGATGTACAAGAAATTATTCTCAAGGGCGCACCAGCTACAACTGAACGCCCAGGTGCCCTCCTAGAATCAGTTGATTTTGAGGCTGTCAAAGCTGAATTAGCCGAAAAAATCAAGGCCGAGCCAAGCCAGCAGGATGTCTTAGCCTATATCATGTATCCTAAGGTCTTCTTAGATTACCGGGTGAAAACTGACCGCTATGCCGATCTATCGATTGTGGATACGCCAACCTTCTTTAGAGGGATGAAGGTCGGTGAATCAGTTGAGGTTGAGATTGAAAAGGGTAAAGTGCTCTTAATTCGTCTCATCCAAATCGGTGAAGTTGACCATGCCGGCCAACGGATTATTTGGTTTGAACTCAATGGCCAGCGTCGGGAAATTGTGGTCCAAGACCAGGCTGCCTCAACTAATGTGGCTGTTCGCCAAAAGGCTGACCCAAGTAATCCGCACCACATTGGCGCCACCATGCCAGGTAACATCCTCAAGGTGGCCGTTAAAGCAGGTGACAGCGTTAAGGCTGGCCAAGTCGTCCTGATTACAGAGTCAATGAAGATGGAAACCACCATTAAAGCCCCAACCGCTGGTAAGGTCAATGAAGTGCTTGTCCAAGCTGGCGACCAGGTACAAACAGGAGACCTGTTAATTAGCTTGGACTCGGAATAGAGGGATTAGCATGACAGAAGTATATGATAACCAGCTGGATTTAGACCAAAATCAGGCGGAAGCTAACCACGGCCAAAGGGATGACCATAGCCCCGATACTAGTCAAGGGCAAGCTGCTGGTGACCACCAAGTGGTTGATCAAACAGTAACTGGTCAGACTAGCCAGGCTCAGGGGCAAACAAGTAATCCATACCGGGAACTTGTGCTTGGTCAGAACCGTCAGGAATTAATTATCCAGCTTTATTCGACAAAGAAGCTAGACCCGCTCCGCAAGATTGGCTACATTCATTATGTATCTGAGCGCATGAAATATATGATTATGTATGTCGACATTGACCAGGTCGACCAGGCCCTAAAAAGGTTAAATAAATTACACATGGTTAGGCAGGTTGCTATTAGCCCTCTGCAGACCATGGATATGGATTTCTTGACAGTCCTAGAACGTTATGAAGCAGCGCGTGGACCAGCGCATGCAAGTCAGCAGGACCATGATACAGGTGATGGTGAAGCGACAAAAGCGTAAGGACTTAGCAGAAAACTAATATGTAGGCAAAAGACCGAGCACACGCTCGGTCTTTTTGTATTGTTTAAAACAGTTTCTAATACAAAATACCGTCATGAAGCGCATATTTATAATAATTATTCAAGTAAAATAAGAACAAAAATGTATGAAAAGACATATAAAAAATTTCACAATATGCAAATATAAGTCTATTTTTAAGCAAAAAGTAAAATTATGCACATTTAAGTTTACTTTTTATAAAATTTTGGCTTATAATCTAGTCAGTTAAATGTTTATTTTAAACACTTTATTAACAGAAATTGTATTTATAAAATTGAGGGGGACTTAATTTGCTAGGTAAAAATAATACACAAGCCCGTCGCGAAAAGATGGGTAACAAAGTATATAAATATGCAATTAAGCGGCTTAGTGTAGGTGTTGCTTCTGTTGCAGTGGCAGCAGGCATCCTATTCTCAAGCCAAGAACAAGTAGCACAAGCTGCTAGTGAAACAGGTGTTGAGGCAACTACTCCGGGTGACACAAGTTCAGCGGATGCTGCCCAACCAGAAGCCGAAGCGCCAACTGACCCAGTTGCGCAACCAGGGGAAGAAACAACAGCTGCACCAGGTGCTGAAGAAGCAACCGGCAAACCAGCTGAAGCTGATGCTCCTACTGAAGAAGCACCAGCTCCTGAAGCATCAACAGCAACTCCAGCTGAAGATGACAAGCTTCCTGAAGGTGCGGTTAATACTGCTGAGCCTGAAGCTGCACCAGCAGATGGATCAGTTGAAGAGCCGGTACAACCTGAAGTTAAACCAGCTTCCAGTATTGAACCAAAGAATCTGATTGAAAAAGGCGAAGAAGGGGAAACCGTAAAAACAAGAAACGAAGTTGAACCTCGAGCCAATGAATTAACCTTTGGTAAAGATAAAGATGGAAATATCATTAGCAAAGAAGCTTCAGAGGCAGTCGCTAATAAATCTGAATTAGCTGAGGCTAAATCTTATGAATGGGTCAAAAGTCCTGAAATTGGCGATACAAAAGCTCATGTCAAAGTTACTTATAATGATGGTTCTTATGACATCTTAGAAGTTAACGTCCAAACACCAAATAGACCTGAAGATGAACCAGGTTCAAACGTCATCACATCAGGCGGTACTAGCGAAGCAGATGCTATTGAAGCAACAGGAAATGATCCAAGAGCTAGTTTCACTTACCAAGGTAGAGCTTGGATTGAAAATGAACCGAGCTTTGGTGGTGGTCCAGATGATGGCGACCAACCTGTAGCTGGACAAAAAATCTACCTTCAATGGCGGGATCACAAAGGTATCATTTCTCCAATCTTCTATACAACCACTAAGGCAGATGGAACATTTATCTTTGATTTATCAAGACCCGTATTAAACGCCGATGGTTCTATGACTAAATTTACCCTCACAGGTCTTAATGGAGCTAAGACTGGTGTTAGAACATGGGCAGAACCTCTTGAAGGATATTCTGTCGTAAAATCAGGAGATATGTACGGTGCTAGATTCCAAACTAGACTTGATAGAACTCAGGAAAACTGGGACTTCACTGTCGGCGTTGAAAGGATCGTTGGTGGTGTTGTTCAGTATCAAAGAAAACCAAATGTTGAAGGTTGGTTAGCCAAACCAGAAAGTGAATGGGTAAGACCAGACACGACTGATGGCTACTGGCCAGATAATGGTAACTACGGAGTCATGCGTGGTAAAGTTTGGTATGAAAACAACGAAACCAATGGTGGGGTTACAAACGAGTATCTAGGTCAACCAGGTAATGGTGATGTATGGGCAACTGGTATGGAAGTCGTTGGTTCCTATGTTAATGATGAAGTAGCTCGTCAGTTTGACCAATGGAGAGATAATAATAAAGGCTATACCCATGACCAATTCAAACAAGCGCAAAAAGATATCATTGCTGCTTATGAAGCGGAGCATGGTAAGGGATCTGCTATTGCTGAAACTGTAGTAGGTAAGGTGGACAAAGATGGTAACTATAGAATTCCATTTAGAGGTCTATATGGTGTCTCTAGAAATAGACAAAATGCACCAGCTCAAATATCTAATAAAATTACTGATGAAGAGTTTGGTGAACTTGTAAGAGATGAAGAAGTAAATCACTCTGATTCAAGAGTTTGGGATGGAATTGTTAACCTAAGAAACCGTCATATTAATTATGACTATTCATATGTTTACCCACTTGTAGGTAATAATGATGTTTGGATGAAGATGTATGAGGATAACATGTTCCAATCTTCCTACTCAATTGGGGGACAATTAAATGCAGGAACGAATATTTCCGGTATCCAGTTCGCAATCCTTGCGGCTCAGCCAGTCCATGATGTAACCAATAAAGATACAAATGAAAATTGGGCAAAACCAGGTGACACGGCTGAATCTCATACCAAAGGCTTGCATCCTAATCAAGTTTACAAAGTTAGATGGTTCAAAGATGGTGAAGCTATAGGCGAAGCCGTAGAAATGAGATCTGATAACTTAGGTGAATTTGGCTCTGTTCCAATTACTGTGTCAGATGATTTAACAGATGATTCAGTTTATACATCTGCAGTATTTACAGCAAATGATAAAGCTGATAACTTGGCAAATGCGCTTTATGTTGATTCATTCATTGCAAGACCAGTAGTTAAGAAAGTTAATCAAGCAGACCCTGTTAAGAAAGGCTATGCCCGAGTAACCTTCTTACCAGGTGAAGACGGCGCCTTTGATAATGGTAGTGGAGCAGTATACTATGATGTCCTGGAAAACTATACATTAAAAGAAGCTCAGGAAGCAGCTAAAAATTCAGCCGTTCCATTAGAGATTCCTAATGTAACACCAGCTGATAATGTATATCCATTCCAAGGATGGAAGCTAAATACTAACAACAAATTTAGTTCATTAGATGCTACAAGCGTTAAACTTAAAGACCTAGCAGATGCTGATGCTAAGCTTCAAAATGGTGTTCCTGTAACATTTGTAGCAGGTTATGCTAAAGAAAAAGATGCGGCTAAATACACTCCAGCTTACGCAGAAACAGCAGGCGAAGTTGGCAAAGAAGCTAAATCAGCAGCTCCAACTTTCACAGATAAAGATGGCAAAGCAGCAACACCAAAAGTTAATTCTTATAAACTAGGTGAAGGTGCTCCTGCAGGTGCGACAATTGATGAGGCAACAGGTGTTGTTACTTATACACCAACAGAAGCTGATGCAGGCAAGACTGTAGAAGTACCAGTTGTTGTAACTTACGCTGATGATTCTACTGATAATGTTAAAGCTCCAATTAAGGTTGCTCAATTAGATGATGTTATCGACAGAACTGATGACCCAAGTAAACCAACACCAGAAGGTTATGTAAGAGTAACATTAGATGCAGGTGAAGGTGCCAAGCTTAAAGATGGTCAAACTAAGAAAGTTTACGACGTTAAGAAGGGTAAATCTTTAGCAGAAAATCAATATCCTCAAGTAGAAGTTGACCCTGCTAAGAAGAATGACTACAAGGATCCGATTACATGGACAGTAGCACCAGGTACGCCAATTAACGAACAAACTGATATCGTTGCTAACGCTACTAAGACTGAAGCCAATACAAATGAACCAGTAGGTAAAGACCAAACGGTTAAAGTTGGCGAGCCAGTAGACTCAGACAAGTCAATCGAAAACTTGACAGATCTACCAGCCGGTACCAAGACTTCATTCAAAGAACCAGTAGACACAACAACAGAAGGCCAAAAAGACGCCACAGTAGTTGTCACTTACCCAGATGGTTCAACAGATGAAGTGCCAGTTAAGGTTAATGTAGAGAAGAACCCTACTCAAGCTGATACCAATACACCAGTAGGTAAAGACCAAACGGTTAAAGTTGGCGAGCCAGTAGACTCAGACAAGTCAATCGAAAACTTGACAGATCTACCAGCCGGTACCAAGACTTCATTCAAAGAACCAGTAGACACAACAACAGAAGGCCAAAAAGACGCCACAGTAGTTGTCACTTACCCAGATGGTTCAACAGATGAAGTGCCAGTTAAGGTTAATGTAGAGAAGAACCCTACTCAAGCTGATACCAATACACCAGTAGGTAAAGACCAAACGGTTAAAGTTGGCGAGCCAGTAGACTCAGACAAGTCAATCGAAAACTTGACAGATCTACCAGCCGGAACTAAGACTTCATTCAAAGAACCGGTAGACACAACAACAGAAGGTCAAAAAGACGCTACAGTGGTTGTAACATACCCAGATGGTTCAACAGATGAAGTACCAGTTAAGGTTAATGTAGAGAAGAACCCTACTCAAGCTGATACCAATACACCAGTAGGTAAAGATCAGACTGTTAAAGTTGGCGAGCCAGTAGACTCAGACAAGTCAATTGAAAACTTGAAAGATCTACCAGCCGGAACTAAGACTTCATTCAAAGAACCGGTAGACACAACAACAGAAGGTCAAAAAGACGCTACAGTGGTTGTAACATACCCAGATGGTTCAACAGATGAAGTGCCAGTTAAGGTTAATGTAGAGAAGAACCCTACTCAAGCTGATACCAATACACCAGTAGGTAAAGATCAGACTGTTAAAGTTGGCGAGCCAGTAGACTCAGACAAGTCAATTGAAAACTTGAAAGATCTACCAGCCGGAACTAAGACTTCATTCAAAGAACCGGTAGACACAACAACAGAAGGTCAAAAAGACGCTACAGTGGTTGTAACATACCCAGATGGTTCAACAGATGAAGTGCCAGTTAAGGTTAATGTAGAGAAGAACCCTACTCAAGCTGATACCAATACACCAGTAGGTAAAGATCAGACTGTTAAAGTTGGCGAGCCAGTAGACTCAGACAAGTCAATTGAAAACTTGAAAGATCTACCAGCCGGAACTAAGACTTCATTCAAAGAACCGGTAGACACAACAACAGAAGGTCAAAAAGACGCCACAGTAGTTGTAACATACCCAGATGGTTCAACAGATGAAGTGCCAGTAAAAGTTAATGTTAAAAAAGAATTAACTCAAGCTGATGAAACTACCCCAACTGTACCTGCTGACAAGACACCAGTTGAAGATAAGAACCAGTTAACTCAAGATGAGAAAGACCAAGTTAAGAAAGCCATCGAAGATGCGAACAAGGATACATTCCCTGCAGCTAAAGATGGTCAAGAACCAACTAAGGTAGAAGTTGATGATAAAGGTAACGCTACTATCACTTACCCAGACGGTTCTAAGGATACTATCCCATCTGAAGACTTAATCCGTGAAAAGACTAAAGTCACTGGTGAAGCTAAAGAAGTTGAACCAACTGATAAAGAACAAGCAACTGGTCTAAGAGTTGAGAACCAAGATAAAGGTACGCCAACTAAAGTGACTGCTAAAGATGAAGACGGCAACAATGTACCAGTAACTGTAGACAAAGATGGTAACATCTTAGTCACTCCAGGTACAAAAGTTGACGGTCCAATCACTGTAACAGTTGAAGACCAAGACTTACCAGGTGGTAAGAAAGACTTCGAAGTACCAGTTAAAGGTCATGAAAAAGGACGTAACGATAATGGTACATCAGTTGATGATTCTAAGGTAACCCCAGTAGATCCAACTGACGAAAAACAAGGTACTGGCATTATCGTTAACAACCCTGATAAAGACACTAAAGTGACTGCTAAGGATGAAGACGGTAAAGATGTACCGGTTGAAATCAACCCAGAAACTGGTGAAGTAGAAGTTACCCCAGGTACTAAGGTAGACGGTCCAATCACTGTAATCGTTGAAGACCCAGACTTACCAGGTGGTAAGAAAGAAATTGAAGTACCAGTAAACGGTCACGAAAAAGGTCGCGATGACAACGGTTCAGACAAGACAGATGCTAAGACATCAGTTGACCAAACAGGTGTTAAACCAGTTAACCCAACTGACGACAAACAAGGTACTGGCATCATCGTCAACAATCCTGATAAAGACACGAAAGTGACTGCCAAGGATGAAGATGGTAATGATGTACCAGTAGTCATCAACCCAGAAACTGGTGAAGTAGAAGTTACCCCAGGTACTAAGGTAGACGGCCCAATTACTGTAATCGTTGAAGACCCAGAATTACCAGGTGGTAAGGTTGAAATCACTGTTCCTGTAGTAGGTCATGAAGCTGGCCGTGATGATAACGGTTCAGACAAGACTGACAAAGCAACGACAGTTGATCAAACAGGTGTTAAACCAGTTAACCCAACTGATGACAAACAAGGTACTGGCATCATCGTCAACAATCCTGATAAAGACACGAAAGTGACTGCCAAGGATGAAGACGGTAAAGATGTACCGGTAGTAATCAACCCAGAAACTGGTGAAATTGAAGTAACCCCAGGTACCAATGTGGACGGACCGATTACTGTAATCGTTGAAGATCCAGAATTACCAGGTGGTAAGGTTGAAATTACTGTGCCAGTAGTAGTAGGTCATGAAGCTGGTCGCGATGATAACGCTAAGGGTGCGCCTAGTCAAACAGGTAAAGGTCAGGCAACTGGTCAATCAGCTAAGCAAGCTACTAAGGCAGCCCTACCTAATACAGGTGCGGTAACTGGTTTAGGAACTCTAGGCGTTGTGCTTGCCGGTATCGGTTCAGTATTTGCCCTTGCTGGTAAAAAACGCAAAGAGGACTAATCCTAAAATGTAACCTCCTAGTATAAAAACAAATAGCCATACCCACACACCCACACATGGCTCGTTAGCCCCCACCAATTTGGCGGGGGCTTTTTTGGCTCTTTGTCAAATACTGTGGTAAGTGAGGATAAATGTAAGGTAAGCGGGGATAAATTAGGTACCTAGCAACCTTTGGTTGAATGCTGTAGATTTAATTTAATCTCAATAGAAAGGATGTTATTAATGTCAAATATTGAAATGGTAAAGGTTAAATCTACAGACGAACGAAAAAATCAACATTTCTATCAAGATTCTAGAAAAATGATTCTCAGCCTAAAGAAAGCAGGATTATTGTAAACGGCAATTATAAAATGTAGGAAATCGGTAATTTAAAATTGTCGTTTTTCCTACATTTTTTATATATTTTTCTTATCCCCTTTTCAGAAATGGAGGAATGAGGATGAGAAAAGTTCATCTATTAATATATGTAATATATTTTTCATATTCTTTATTAGGGCAGCGGGGGAAAGAAACAATTGGTGATTGTTGGCATATATTTTTAAGCTATCCAATGTTTTTAAGTATCTGACAGAGGCCTTGTTCAGTATCACTTGTACGAGTTATCCTGTTTAAACCATTGTCTTGGATACTAGCTTGGTATAAAAAATACTATTTTGTACACTATAAATTTTTGTGTTAGTGAAATTTGATAAGAGAATAGTTGGTGAACAACTAACTTGGTAATGTTTGTTGTTATCTAGGTTATTTAATTAGTGTTTTGCCACTAAGTTATTTATTTTAAAAGAAATAAACCAAAAAAGTTCTAGTAATATGGGGATAATCTTAATTTTATTAAAATATATATTGAAATTGTTCTTTAATGCATGGTTTTAAGGTATACTAGCCGAGAATGAATTTTTTGTATAAAACCCAACTAGAGGAATAAATAAAGGAGTATTTTTTATGCTAGGTAAAAATAATATAAAAGCTCGTCAAGAAAAAATGGGCAATAAAGTGTTCAAGTATGCAATTAAGCGCCTTAGTGTCGGGGTGGCATCTGTAGCTGTCTCGGCAGGTATTTACTTTAACAGCAGTGCGGCGGCCCTATCAGCTAATGAAATAGCTGGTGATAGTCAGGTAGAGGATGCGGAAGTAACGACAACTGAAAGTGCTGGTAGTTCAGATTTAGGTAACATTGAAAATGAAACAGAGGGCACTCCAGCGGAACTTGATCGTATGAGTGAGCAAGGCGTAACTGCTCCAAATACTGAGGAAAACGAAAATACTGAACCTGGTAAAACTGAACTAGATCGTGTAGAAAATCCAAGTGAACTTGAGAAAAAACAAGAAGCTCAATCTTCAGAAGTAGTTGAATCAAATGAAGAAGTTGCTAAGCCTACTGAGAAAAAAGAGTTAGATGAAAAACTTCCACAAGTTGATACTGATAGCTCTATTAGACCTAAAGTTTCAAATACTAGTCCACAATCCCAGAAAGAGACTAGGACAGAGCTAACCGGTGTTGAAGAGGGAAGAGATAGTGAGTTTGAGGACTTTTCAAATCGTGTCTTAGCAGCTGATGATCCTAAAGCAGTTATTCAAGCAGAGCTTGAGAAGGTCTACAATCCTCAAGATGCTGCTGGTATTGCTAACCTAATTTCATTAGACCAGATTACTTCTATTGAGAGTTTGCGCACAGAAATTGCTAAAGCAGGACTTACTTATGCAGAAAGTCGCCAAAGAGCGCAAGTGTTTGCAGTCATGCCTAGAAGTGGACATCCAAGTGGCGTATCAACAGGAAGAAATATCTCCAATCAAGTGACGATTAATGCATCTAATCCAACTTTTGGTAATAATTCTGCCTCATTAGTAACACCATCTTCAATTAACTTTGGATTTACTGCAATTATACCTGCAGATGCCAAAGCGGGTGACTATTTTGAAGTTGCTTATTCTCCAAATATTGCGCACAGCCAGGTCAATCCGACAGATAGAACCAATAATGGGGCACCAATTGTTAATCCTGATACCAATGAAGTAGTAGCATATATCAGTGATGACGCCGAAAATAATACGATTCGTTATACCTTGACAAACTATGTGGAGAATCATTCTGGCGTTAAAGTTACACAGTTATATTCTCACTCAGTAAATCCAAAATCTACGAACTATAACAATAACAATGAGGCTTTCACCTATCAAATTGGCGATCAAATTTATAGCAGTAGTAGTCCCCTTCAACATAACCATTACGACTCAAATAGAATGATTAGTGCACTTTATGAGGAAGTAATTGACGATGCTATTGATAAAAATACGGGGACCTTTACCCAATATTTTATAGTAAATCCAGAAAGTAAGAGGCTTTACGGAGCTAATTTTGTTGCGAATGATGTAACCAATCAAGGTTCAGTTATTGAAATTGATGAAAATTCTGAAATTACCGTGTGGAAAGCACCAAAAGGAGCTCAGATGCCAGATTCAGTGGTAGCTGATTATGACTCAATGTCTGGTTTCCAAAGAGTTAATGTAACAAAAGTTAATCGGGAACAAGACGAAGGCAAAAATGGTGTCACCTCATTCTTTGGTTTTAATGAATCCTACCCAGCTGATGTGCGTATTACTCTCCCTTCAACGATTGACTCGCCATACGTTATCAGAGTAAAAGGGAAGACAGATAAAACTAAATCAAATGATCCTAATGTAAATAAATTTATTTCTCAGGGGCAGTTATGGTATAGAGAGTCACCGAATGGCCCAGAAAAGAATGCAAAAAAAGCGAATGGTATCGGTACACAGAGTGGATCAGTAGGTACCTCAGCTGAGAAGAATTATAAAATCGGTAATTTGGTATGGCATGATAAAAATAAAGATGGCATTCAAAATAATTCGGAACTTGGAATTCCTAACGTGCGTGTCAACCTCAAAGATGTCGATGGGAAAATCCTTGAAACAACAACTACCGATGCAAAAGGACATTATGAATTCACACGATTGACACCGGGGAATTATGTTGTAGATTACGAAATTCCTCAGGCGACTGGCAATTATACTTGGATACCAACAGCACCAGTTCAAGGTGCTAATAGAGCCACTGACTCAAATCCATCGCCTCAATCTATTTCATTAAGAAATGACGATGAAACCATTGACTTTGGTCTTTATCAAGAAGCTGAAAAAATTTATGAAATGACTGTTGAAGATGCAAGCTTCAAGACGCAATTCCGTCATAATAACAATTTACAACCTGGCCAAATTCAAAAGGTTCAAGAAGGTCGGGATGAGCGCGTTCGGGTATTGTACCGTCACGTAGACCCTGATACAATTCCAAACTTCACGCCAGCAAACTTTGTGCAAATGCGGGGACAATATTGGGAAGAAGTGTCTCGTGAAGTTATTCAAGAAGCTCAAGACGAGATTTTTGAGTATAACTTTGAGACTATTACCGAAACACGTACTAATCCAGATGGTAGTGTAACTATTGTTTATAGTACTGGTCGTGAAGTTCACATTCCGGCAGCTAAACCAGCAGAACCAGCCCAACCCCTACAGCCTAAAGAGCCGATTGTTGAAACAGAGCGAGTAACAGATGCTCATCCGGACACAGGTGAGCAAGTTAGAGGAACACGCGTTACAATCCGCATCTTCAACCCGAATACAGATAAATTTGAAAAAGAAGAGGTCCGCTTTATTCCTGATGGAAAAGACGGTCAAGATGGTGCTAAGGGTGAAAAAGGTGATAAGGGTGAAGATGGCAAATCTTCTCAAGTCGTAGTAGAACCTGGCACTAACGAAGCCGGCGACAAAGGCCAATGGATTAAGACTTATTTCGATAAGAACGGTGATGGTCAGTTTACTGAAGATGAGCTGGTTTCAAGAGAATTCGTTCGTGATGGTAAAGACGGTAAGGATGGCTTAACGCCACAAGCTAGTGTTAAAGACAACGGTAACGGTACCCACACCGTAACTGTTCGTACCCCACAACGTGACCCACAAACTGGCGAAGTAACTTACACTGAAACCACAACTACTATTAAAGATGGTGAAGACGGTAAGTCACCTAAGGCAGAAGTTAAAGATAACGGCGATGGTACGCACACGATTACCATTACTAACCCAGATGGCACTAAGAGTGAGACTGTTGTACGTAACGGTGAAAAGGGCGAAAAAGGTGACAAGGGTGAAAATGGTACCGACGGTAAGGATGGTTTAACACCACAAGTTACTGTTAAAGACAATGGTGACGGCACCCATACCGTAACTGTTCGTACCCCACAACGCGATCCACAAACTGGCGAAGTGACTTACGCTGAAACAACTACGGTTATTAAGGATGGTAAAGACGGTAAGGATGGTTTAACGCCTCAAGCTACTGTTAAAGACAATGGTGATGGCACTCATACTGTAACCGTTCGTACCCCACAACGTGATCCACAAACTGGCGAAGTAACTTACACTGAGACTACAACTACCATCAAAGATGGTGAAGACGGTAAGTCACCTAAGGCTGAAGTTAAAGACAACGGCGATGGTACGCATACGATTACCATTACTAACCCAGACGGCACCAAGACTGAGACTGTTGTACGTAACGGCGAAAAAGGTGACAAGGGTGAAAATGGTACCGACGGTAAGGATGGTTTAACGCCACAAGTTACTGTTAAAGACAACGGTGACGGCACTCATACTGTAACCGTTCGTACCCCACAACGTGACCCACAAACTGGCGAAGTGACTTACACTGAGACGACTACAGTTATTAAGGATGGTAAAGACGGTAAGGATGGTTTAACGCCTCAAGCTACTGTTAAAGACAATGGTGATGGCACTCATACTGTAACCGTTCGTACGCCACAACGCGATCCACAAACTGGCGAAGTGACTTACTCCGAAACAACTACAGTTATTAAGGATGGTGAAGACGGTAAGTCACCTAAGGCTGAAGTTAAAGACAACGGCGATGGTACGCACACGATTACCATTACTAACCCAGATGGCACCAAGACTGAGACTGTGGTACGTAATGGTGAAAAAGGCGACAAAGGTGACAAGGGTGAAAATGGTACCGACGGTAAAGATGGTTTAACGCCACAAGTTACTGTTAAAGACAACGGTGACGGCACCCATACCGTAACTGTTCGTACGCCACAACGTGATTCACAAACTGGTGAGGTCACTTACACTGAAACCACAACTACTATTAAAGATGGTGAAGACGGCAAGTCACCTAAGGCTGAAGTTAAAGATAACGGCGATGGTACGCACACCATTACCATTACTAACCCAGACGGCACCAAGACTGAAACTGTTGTACGTAATGGTGAAAAAGGCGAAAAAGGTGACAAGGGTGAAAATGGTACCGACGGTAAAGATGGTTTAACGCCACAAGTTACTGTTAAAGACAACGGTGACGGCACCCATACCGTAACTGTTCGTACGCCACAACGCGATCCACAAACTGGCGAAGTAACTTACACTGAAACCACAACTACTATTAAAGATGGTGAAGACGGCAAGTCACCTAAAGCTGAAGTTAAAGATAACGGCGATGGTACGCACACCATTACCATTACTAACCCAGACGGCACCAAGACTGAAACTGTTGTACGTAATGGTGAAAAAGGCGAAAAAGGCGACAAGGGTGAAAAGGGTACCGACGGTAAAGACGGTAAGGATGGTTTAACGCCGCAAGTTACTGTTAAAGACAACGGTGACGGTACCCACACCGTAACTGTTCGTACGCCACAACGCGATCCACAAACTGGCGAAGTAACTTACACTGAAACCACAACTACTATTAAAGATGGTGAAGACGGTAAGTCACCTAAGGCCGAAGTTAAAGATAACGGCGATGGTACGCATACGATTACCATTACTAACCCAGACGGCACTAAGACTGAGACTGTTGTACGCAACGGTGAAAAAGGTGACAAGGGTGAAAATGGTACCGACGGTAAAGATGGTAAGGATGGCTTAACCCCACAAGTTACTGTTAAAGATAACGGTGATGGCACCCATACCATAACTGTTCGTACGCCACAACGCGATCCACAAACTGGTGAGGTCACTTACACTGAAACCACAACTACTATTAAAGATGGTGAAGATGGTAAGTCACCTAAGGCCGAAGTTAAAGATAACGGCGATGGTACGCACACCATTACCATTACTAACCCAGATGGCACCAAGACTGAGACCGTTGTACGTAACGGTGAAAAAGGTGAAAAAGGTGACAAGGGTGAAGACGGTAAGGATGGCTTAACGCCACAAGTTACTGTTAAAGATAACGGTGATGGCACCCATACCGTAACTGTTCGTACGCCACAGCGTGATCCACAAACTGGCGAAGTGACTTACACTGAAACGACTACAGTTATTAAGGATGGTAAAGACGGTAAGTCACCTAAAGCTGAAGTTAAAGATAACGGCGATGGTACGCACACGATTACCATTACTAACCCAGATGGCACTAAGAGTGAGACTGTTGTACGTAACGGTGAAAAGGGCGAAAAAGGTGACAAGGGTGAAAATGGTACCGACGGTAAGGATGGTTTAACACCACAAGTTACTGTTAAAGACAATGGTGACGGCACCCATACCGTAACTGTTCGTACCCCACAACGCGATCCACAAACTGGCGAAGTGACTTACGCTGAAACAACTACGGTTATTAAGGATGGTAAAGACGGTAAGGATGGTTTAACGCCTCAAGCTACTGTTAAAGACAATGGTGATGGCACTCATACTGTAACCGTTCGTACCCCACAACGTGATCCACAAACTGGCGAAGTAACTTACACTGAGACTACAACTACCATCAAAGATGGTGAAGACGGTAAGTCACCTAAGGCTGAAGTTAAAGACAACGGCGATGGTACGCATACGATTACCATTACTAACCCAGACGGCACCAAGACTGAGACTGTTGTACGTAACGGCGAAAAAGGTGACAAGGGTGAAAATGGTACCGACGGTAAGGATGGTTTAACGCCACAAGTTACTGTTAAAGACAACGGTGACGGCACTCATACTGTAACCGTTCGTACCCCACAACGTGACCCACAAACTGGCGAAGTGACTTACACTGAGACGACTACAGTTATTAAGGATGGTAAAGACGGTAAGGATGGTTTAACGCCTCAAGCTACTGTTAAAGACAATGGTGATGGCACTCATACTGTAACCGTTCGTACGCCACAACGCGATCCACAAACTGGCGAAGTGACTTACTCCGAAACAACTACAGTTATTAAGGATGGTGAAGACGGTAAGTCACCTAAGGCTGAAGTTAAAGACAACGGCGATGGTACGCACACGATTACCATTACTAACCCAGATGGCACCAAGACTGAGACTGTGGTACGTAATGGTGAAAAAGGCGACAAAGGTGACAAGGGTGAAAATGGTACCGACGGTAAAGATGGTTTAACGCCACAAGTTACTGTTAAAGACAACGGTGACGGCACCCATACCGTAACTGTTCGTACGCCACAACGTGATTCACAAACTGGTGAGGTCACTTACACTGAAACCACAACTACTATTAAAGATGGTGAAGACGGCAAGTCACCTAAGGCTGAAGTTAAAGATAACGGCGATGGTACGCACACCATTACCATTACTAACCCAGACGGCACCAAGACTGAAACTGTTGTACGTAATGGTGAAAAAGGCGAAAAAGGTGACAAGGGTGAAAATGGTACCGACGGTAAAGATGGTTTAACGCCACAAGTTACTGTTAAAGACAACGGTGACGGCACCCATACCGTAACTGTTCGTACGCCACAACGCGATCCACAAACTGGCGAAGTAACTTACACTGAAACCACAACTACTATTAAAGATGGTGAAGACGGCAAGTCACCTAAAGCTGAAGTTAAAGATAACGGCGATGGTACGCACACCATTACCATTACTAACCCAGACGGCACCAAGACTGAAACTGTTGTACGTAATGGTGAAAAAGGCGAAAAAGGCGACAAGGGTGAAAAGGGTACCGACGGTAAAGACGGTAAGGATGGTTTAACGCCGCAAGTTACTGTTAAAGACAACGGTGACGGTACCCACACCGTAACTGTTCGTACGCCACAACGCGATCCACAAACTGGCGAAGTAACTTACACTGAAACCACAACTACTATTAAAGATGGTGAAGACGGTAAGTCACCTAAGGCCGAAGTTAAAGATAACGGCGATGGTACGCATACGATTACCATTACTAACCCAGACGGCACTAAGACTGAGACTGTTGTACGCAACGGTGAAAAAGGTGACAAGGGTGAAAATGGTACCGACGGTAAAGATGGTAAGGATGGCTTAACCCCACAAGTTACTGTTAAAGATAACGGTGATGGCACCCATACCATAACTGTTCGTACGCCACAACGCGATCCACAAACTGGTGAGGTCACTTACACTGAAACCACAACTACTATTAAAGATGGTGAAGATGGTAAGTCACCTAAGGCCGAAGTTAAAGATAACGGCGATGGTACGCACACCATTACCATTACTAACCCAGATGGCACCAAGACTGAGACCGTTGTACGTAACGGTGAAAAAGGTGAAAAAGGTGACAAGGGTGAAGACGGTAAGGATGGCTTAACGCCACAAGTTACTGTTAAAGATAACGGTGATGGCACCCATACCGTAACTGTTCGTACGCCACAGCGTGATCCACAAACTGGCGAAGTGACTTACACTGAAACGACTACAGTTATTAAGGATGGTAAAGACGGTAAGTCACCTAAAGCTGAAGTTAAAGATAACGGCGATGGTACGCACACCATTACCATTACTAACCCAGACGGCACCAAGACTGAGACTGTTGTACGTAACGGTGAAAAGGGTGACAAGGGTGAAGACGGTAAGGATGGCTTAACGCCACAAGCTACTGTTAAAGACAACGGTGATGGCACTCATACCGTAACCGTTCGTACCCCACAACGCGATTCACAAACCGGTGAGGTTACTTACACTGAAACCACAACTATCATTAAAGATGGTGAAGATGGTAAGTCACCTAAGGCCGAAGTTAAAGACAATGGCGATGGTACGCACACCATAACCATTACTAACCCAGACGGCACTAAGACTGAGACTGTTGTACGTAACGGTGAAAAAGGTGACAAGGGTGAAAATGGTACCGACGGTAAAGACGGTAAGGATGGTTTAACGCCACAAGTTACTGTTAAAGACAATGGTAACGGTACCCATACCGTAACTGTTCGTACGCCACAACGCGATCCACAAACTGGCGAAGTAACTTACACTGAAACCACAACTATCATTAAAGATGGTGAAGACGGTAAGTCTCCTAAGGCTGAAGTTAAGGACAACGGCGATGGTACGCACACGATTACCATTACTAACCCAGATGGTACTAAGAGTGAGACCGTAGTACGTAATGGTGAAAATGGTACCGACGGTAAAGACGGTAAGGATGGCTTAACGCCGCAAGTTACTGTTAAAGACAATGGTGACGGCACCCATACCGTAACTGTTCGTACGCCACAACGCAATCCACAAACCGGTGAGGTTACTTACACTGAAACCACAACTATCATTAAAGATGGTGAAAATGGTAAGTCTCCTAAGGCTGAAGTTAAGGACAACGGCGATGGTACGCACACGATTACCATTACTAACCCAGACGGCACTAAGACTGAGACCGTTGTCCGTAACGGTCAAAAAGGTGACAAGGGCGAAGATGGTAAAGATGGCAAATCAGTAACTGTTGAAACTGAACCAGGTAATTTCCAAGGGAAAACTGGTGTTTGGGTGATTGTTCGTGACCGTGAAACTGGTAAAGAATTAGACCGTGACTTTGTAGCTAATGGACAAGACGGTAAAGATGGTCAAGATGGTAAATCTCCAGAGATTACCACTAAGGCAATTACTGATTCTAATGGTAAGGAACTTGGATACAAGATTACTATTACTCATCCTGATGGTCGCGTAGAGGAACGAATTATTAATCACGGACGTGATGGTAAGGATGGCAAAGATGGTCAAGATGGTAAATCTATTATTGCCACAGTTGAACGTGGTGACCATGATGGTAAATCCGGTACTTGGTTGATTATCCGTGATCGGGATACACTTCAAGAAATTGATCGTGAATTTATTGCTGATGGTGAGGACGGCAAGACACCGACAATCTCTTCCCGTGATACCGAAACTGGTGTAGAAATTACCATTAATAATCCAGATGGTACATCACATACACACCTTATCCGTGATGGTCGTGACGGTAAAGATGGTCGGGATGGTCAATCAATTACTGCCACAACTGAACCAGGTAACTTCAATGGTCAAAGTGGTGTTTGGATTATTATTCGTGATCGTGCGACTGGCCAAGAATTAGATCGTGACTTTGTCGCTGATGGCAAAGATGGTCAAGATGGAAAAGACGGCAAGTCAGCAACAATTACGACAGAATCTGTTATTGACCGTGATGGTAATGAAATTGGTGTCATTGTTCGCATCACTCATCCGGACGGTAGAACAGAAACGCGCACTATTTATCATGGTCGTGACGGTAAGGATGGCCGAGATGGTAAAGATGGCGAAACGCCACAAGTCCGTACCGAGCCAGGCAAAGATAACCAAGGTAATACTGGTCACTGGTTAATCATTACCCGTCCAAATGGCGATGAAATCGTTCGCGAGTTCATCCGTGACGGTAAAGATGGTAAGGACGGCAAAGACGGTAAAGATGGTGTCGACGGTAAAACACCATCTGTCAAAGTCGAACCAGGTAAGAACGAAAAAGGTGAAAGTGGCCAATGGATTATCATCTATGATGGTGATGGCAATGAAGTTTCTCGTGAATTCGTCCGCGATGGTAAAGACGGAGAAGATGGCCGTTCACCAAGTATTGAGACCGTACCAGGTAAAAATGACAAAGGTGAAACTGGCCTTTGGGTAATTGTCAAAGACCCAGATGGCAATGAATCGAGTCGTCATTTTGTCCGCGATGGTAAAGATGGCCGCGGTATTAAGAAGATTTATACGACTGATGGTCAATTAACGATTTTTTATACAGATAATACGACTGTAACGATTGAAATTCCTTGCTGCAATCCATGTGAGCCAGGTAAACCGGGCGAACCAGGCAAACCAGGAGAACCAGGAGAACCAGGTAAACCGGGCGAACCAGGAGAACCAGGTAAACCGGGCGAACCAGGTAAACCAGGCAAACCAGGAGAACCAGGCAAACCAGGCGAACCAGGTAAACCGGGCGAACCAGGAAAACCAGGCAAACCAGGAAAACCGGGCGAACCAGGAGAACCAGGTAAACCGGGCGAACCAGGCAAGCCAGAAGAGCCAGGTAAACCGGAACAACCAGGTAAGCCAGAAGAGCCAGGCGAACCAGGTAAACCAGGCGAACCAGGCAAACCGGAAGAACCAGGCAAGCCAGGAGAGCCAGGTAAACCAGGCGAACCGGGCGAACCAGGAGAACCAGGTAAACCGGGCGAACCAGGCAAACCGGGAGAACCGGGTAAACCAGGAGAACCAGGCGACACAGGCAAACCGGATCAACCAGGTAAGCCAAAAGAAACTGGTAATAAAACTAATCAAAGTGAGCTGCCTAATACTGGCGCCGCAGCTGGTTTAGGCACTGTAGGTGTCACTTTGATTGGTATCGGCTCAGTATTTGCCTTTGCTGGTAAAAAACGCAAAGAGGACTAATCCTAAAAGGTAACCTCCTAGCATAAGAACAAACAGCCATATCCACACACCCACACATGGCTTGTTGAGCCCCCGCCAAATTGGCGGGGGTTTTTTTGTGTATACTCTGAGCTGAAATTTTTTGTTAACATGTTATAATGAAATGAACATATCAGAAGGAGTTGGATGGCATGACCAAAGCTGCCTTGCTAATGAATCCTGCTTCCGGACAATCGGATGCAGAAACTTACAAAGACCAATTAAACCATGTTTTATCATCTCAATATGACCAATTTGATATTATTGAAACCGACCCTGACCAAGCAATTGAAGACCAAACCAGTCAACTAGCTGATGCAGGTTATGAGGCCATTTACCTCATGGGGGGCGATGGCACCATTAATGGGGGGATTGCCGGTATTTCAGACCGTCCTAAGTCTGACCGACCTAAAATTGGTGTCATTCCCCAGGGGACAGTTAATAACTTTGCCCGCATGTTGGGCATGTCGACCAATGTTAACGAGGCCATTGACCAGCTAAAGGCCACCCATACAGACTACTTGGACCTAGGCCAAATTAATGACCAGTATTTTGTGTCCTCGGTATCAGCCGGGGCGATTCCGGAAACGGTCCAAGACGTTGATGATGACGAAAAAGAAAAACTCGGCCCCCTAGCCTACATTATTGAAGGGGTTAAAGCCCTGGGGTCAGAGGAAACCTACCAATTTAATTTTGACCTGGATGGTGAACAAACCAGCTACGATTTGTCTATGTTGGTGGTTGGCCTGGGTAACTCCATGCTGGGGATTGAAAACTTTTTTGCTGACCAAAGCCTACAAGATGGGACCCTGGCCTTGATGGGGCTCAAGGAGACCTCGGTCTTGGAAAAAATTTCGGTTATTCCTGACCTCTTTAAAGAGGAGGCTGATTATAGTCAGTTTTTAGTCGTTAAGACCTTTGAGGCCGGGACAATTGATATCGTCAGTGACCAGGCCCACCCTACCACTGTTGACGGTGACCAGGGACCTGACTTCCCCATTAAATTGGCTTGTTTACCTAAACATATTGAATTTATCCTGCCCGACCAGGCAGCCCAAGGAGTGTCGTAGATGCGCGTAATCGCTGGAGAACATGGGGGCCGTCGCTTACAGGCGGTTCCTGGAAAAAATACCCGACCCACAACGGATAAGAACAAGGAATCCTTATTTAATATTATCGGTCCTTATTTTGCTGGCGGGATAGCCCTAGATTTATTTGCCGGTTCTGGTGCTTTAGGCATTGAGGCCTTGTCGAGGGGCTGTGACCAAGCCTATTTTATGGACCGCAACCGGTCAGCCATCCAAACTATCAAGCAGAATATAGAAAGTTTACGATTAAGCGACCAGGCCCAGGTTTATCCGGGTGAGGGTTTTAAGAATTTGACGCGGATAAGAAGTGCCCAGCCTGATCTACAATTTGACCTGGTCTTTTTGGATCCGCCTTACCATGAGCAAAAGCTGCTGGCAAATCTGGAAACACTCCTAGCTGACCACTGGCTAGCTGACCAAGCGGTGGTGGTCTGTGAAATGGAAGAACACGACCAAATGCCAGACCAGGTGGGCGCTTTGACCTGCATCAAAAATGTAGTGTATGGATTGACTCGTTTTGTGATTTATGAAAAGGAGGCCTAGATTATGATTGAGAGAAAGGCCTTGTATGCCGGCAGTTTCGATCCCCTAACCAAGGGGCATGTGGATATGATTGAGCGCGCCAGTGGCATGTATGACCAGGTTTACGTTGCTATCGGGACGAATATTTCTAAAAACAGCCTTTTTACGGCTGAGGAGAAATTAGACCTGACCAAGCAAAGTCTTGTCCATATGGAAAATGTGATGGTCATGCTATTAGAAGAGGGGCTGACCGTTGATCTAGCCCGCCGCTTAGGGGTGACGGCGATGATTCGCGGCCTGCGTAATACTACGGACTTTGAATATGAGATGAATATTGCCCTGATGAACAAGCTCCAGGCCCCAGATATTGAGACGGTTCTCTTACTTTCTGATGAGCGTTATCGCTTTGTTTCTTCCTCCATTATTAAGGAGGTTGCCCAGTTTGGCGGCGACGTCTCAGCCCTGGTACCTGATTTAGTCAACCAGGCTATCCAAGAAAAATATAAACAAAAGGAAAAATAAAGCAAAAAATCCGTATCTATTACTGAGGTGATAGATATGGATTTTTTTAATCGGATAAAAAATGATTGGCAGTCACTGACTATTGGTCAATTTTTATCCTTGTATAAAGGTTTAGTGGGGGCAGTTGCTAGTTTTTTGTTTATATTATGCTTGTTAGTGTCTGTGCTGCTGGGCTGGTCCAGGCCTGCTAGCGACCAAGCTGGCAGTCTTCAGCTAGCGGATACAGCCAGCCAGTCCAGCCAGGTTTTAACCAGTTCAGCCAGTTCAGCTGACCAAAATCAAGATGGTGGCAGTCCTGACCAGGCTGATTTGCAGTCGGCTGCGTCCCAGCCTGCCGATTCAGCTCTCAGCTATGTGGATGTGAAGGGGGCGGTCAAAGCGCCTGGCATCTACCGGGTTGAAGCGGGTATGCGGGTCCAGGATGCGGTAGATTTAGCGGGTGGCTTGACCGAACAGGCGGACAGCCAGCGGGTTAATTTAGCCCAATTATTAACGGACCAGATGGTGGTTTTTATCCCCAGCCAGGGCCAAGAGGAAGTGCCAGCGATGATGACAGTCACTAATGATCCTAGTAGTCCGGGTGGCCAAGCGGCGACTGTTGGTGGCTCAGGCCCTAGCCAGACAAACTTGATTAATATCAATACGGCTGATGCCAGCCAGCTCCAGGAGATTTCCGGTATCGGCGAGAAGAAGGCTGCCGATATTATTGCCCACCGCGAGACCAAGGGGGCCTTTCAAAGTGTTGATGACCTGACCCAGGTTTCCGGCATTGGAGAAAAGACCCTGGCTAAAATTCGTGACCAGGTAACTGTCCAATGAGAGGCTACTATTTTTGTTTGGCCAGCATTGTACTAGCAGCAACAATCATCTTGGTATTTATTCCTGCTTGGTGGTCCCTCTTGCTATTTGTGCTTTGCCTAGGGCGGCTCTTAGTCGGCCAGACTAGATTTAGTAAATTGATAATCGTCCTGGTTGTGGGCCTAGTGGTCAGCTACCTAGGACTCGTTAAGGCTAGTGGCCACAGCCAGCTGACTGGTCAGGAAGACCAGCTTCTTTTACAGGTTAAGCGGACGGATATAGCTATTTCTGGTGACTTGGCCAAGTTCAGCGCCCAAGTTAGTCTCGCAAATGGTCAGCGTGAACAGGTCCAGGTCTTTTATTGGTTAAAAAATGAGGCTGACCGCGACCAGCTAGCCCGCCTCAAGGGACCTGTTACCATGCAGGTAAAAGCCAAATTAGAGTCCCCCAGTCCCGCCCGTAACCGGGGGGCTTTTGACTACCGCAAGTACCTAAAAGGCCACGGCATCCATTGGCTGGTAACGATTCAGCAAATTGAAGGCTTGACTGACCAAAAGGGCTTTTTGGCCTGGTGGGACTGCCTGCTTTTTCGCTTGCTTATTTGGCTAGAAAGCCTGGCCCAGCCGCGGCTGAGGGCTTATTTACTGGCCCTCTTTTTTAACCGCAGCCACCAGCTAGACGCTGAGGCCCTGGCTGCCTACCAGGCGGTGGGCCTGATTCATCTCTTTTCAATCTCCGGTTTTCACCTGAATTATTTTCTTAAATCTAGCCAACATTGCTTGCTACGGCTAGGATTTTTAAAAGAGCATAGTCAAATGCTGGTCTTTATCCTTTTGTTGATTTACGCCAGTCTCCTGGGCTGGCCCTACGGCATGGTCCGGGCGGTGGTTGCCTATACTTTCCGCCAGTTCTGCTTGTGGAAAAATTGGCCCCCTGACAGCCTCAGTGGCTCTTGCCTCAGTTTCATATTGATTTTATTGGTCCGTCCCCTGGCCCTATTTAGTTTAGGCTTCCAGCTGACCTATGCTCTAACAGCAGCCATTATTTTTCTGGGCCCCCGGGTCAAGGCAACTTGGTCAAGGCCGGTGGTGCAGGAGCTGGTCCTGTCTTTTATTTGCTGTTTGACCACCATTCCTTTTTTGGTCCATCATTTTCATCGCTTTTCTTGGGCCAGTTTAATCCTCAATTACTTCTTCTCCTGGGCCTTTGCCAATCTCGTTTTCCCCGCCCTCTTGTTGGTAGTCTGCTTACATGGTCTGGGCCTGGCCAACCAGCTAATTTGGCTGCAGGAGTTAATGGCCGGCTGCCTGGGTATTTTAGAAAGTATCAGCCAATTTAACCACCACTGGCAGATGCTTAATTGGACCATTGGCCTGGTGCCGGCTTGGGTCTTGGCTGGTTTTACGGTTATTCTCTTATACTTGGCTCGCCACTTTGACCAGGACGGCCACCTGACCAGGGGCCAGTTGGGGTTACTTTTTGTGAGTTTGATTTTACTATACAACCAAGCCTATCTGGATCCCTATGGCCGCCTGGCTATGCTGGATATTGGTCAGGGGGACACAATATATCTTGAGTTACCGTACCAAAGGGCGACTTACCTGGTCGATGTGGCTGAGCAGCCCACCTTTCCCAAACCAGCTTGGGCCCAGCGCCCGCGCCAGAGTCTGGTCAGCCGGCAAATTTTACCGGCCTTGCAAGCTGAGGGGGTTCGCCATCTGGACGGGGTTTTTATCAGCCATGGGGACTTTGACCATATGGGGGGCTTAAATGAATTACTTAGCCAGGTTAAGGTAAAAATCCTTTATTTACCCATTGGTATGCAGGATGACCAAGAGGCCCTAGCTAGTATCGCAAGTGGACTAGCTAGCAGTTTAAATCCGCGTATCCAAGTGATTTGGTTGCAGGCAGGTGACCAGGTGTACCTAGGAGCGGGCTACCAGGCCCAGGTCCTGGCCCCTAGCCAAGTTGGCCAGGGGGAAAACAAGGACTCCTTGGTTTTATATACCAAGTTGGGGCCAGCTAGCGTCTTATTAACGGGTGACGTTGAGGGCCAGGCTGAGCATGATGTGTACCACTTGCTAGCTGACCAAGGCTTGCCAGTCGATATTTTAAAGGTGGCCCACCACGGCTCAGACAATTCCAGCCCCAGTCAAGGACTAGACTTGATTAAACCCAAAACTGCCTGGATTTCAGCCGGTCTAAACAACCGCTACGGCCACCCCCATGACCGAGTGATTAGTGACTTGGAAAATTTGGGGGCAGAGATTTACCGGACCGACCAGGATGGGGCGGTCCACTATCGTTTTCGGCCCAGGTCAGGTATAATTGACAGGATGATTAATGAGGAGGGGTCTTGATGGATTTTAAAACAAGCATGGCACAAGTAGCGGCTGGCCAGATTGCGCCGGTTTATACCTTAGTGGGTCAGGAGCGGTATTTGCGTGACCGCTTTGAAGACCAGCTTATGGACCAAGTCCTAAAAGGCCAGGTCAATGATTTTAACCTGACCCGATTAGATATGGAGGAAGTTCCCCTGGCTGATGCCATGATTGAAGCCAATACCGTTTCCTTTTTCCCTGAGCCCCGGATTGTTTGGCTCAATAATTGCTACTTTTTGACAGGGGAAAAAGTAAAGGGGGGACCCGACCACCAAGTAGACGGGCTCTTAGCCTATTTGGACCAGCCTGCCCCTGATGTAGTTCTAGTCCTTAGCGCCCCTTATGAAAAACTGGACCAACGTAAAAAAATCACCAAGGCCCTAAAGCAACAAGCCCAGATGGTCGACCTGGGCCTGGTGCCAGCTAAGCAAGTACCAGCCTATATTCAGCAAGTGGCTAAGCAAGCAGGTTGGCAGATTAGCCAACCGGCCTTAAAAGACCTCTTAGACCGGACCCGCTATCAGCTGAGCCTGGCCCTCAGCGAGCTAGACAAGTTGGCCCTCTATGTCGGTCCCGGTCAAGAAATTGACCAGACTGCCGTTGACCAACTTGTGGCCACAGCCAACCTGGATACTGATATCTTTAAGTTGATTGATTTTATTATGCAGGGGCAACCGACCCAGGCCCTTAATCTCTACCGTGACCTGATCGCCCGTAAGGAGACCGCACTGGGTATTCTGGCCTTACTTGAGAGTAACTTCCGCCTTTATTGCCAGGTCAGCCAGCTACAAAGTCTGGGCTATGACCAGGGGACCATGGCTAAAACCATTGGCGGCCACCCCTACCGGATTAAAATGGCCAGCCAGCAAATCCGCGCCTATCCCAAAGAAGGCCTGATGCGGGCCTATATGCAGCTGATTGAATTGGACTACCGGATTAAAAAGGGTCGGGTAGGCGACCATTTGGGGATTGAGTGGTTTATATTGAAGTTTTGTAGTATGTCGCGTTAAGCATAAGATTAAAAATTGAGGTTATTTAGATATAAATGAACATACTGATAAAAGATAAATTTAAGTACAAAAAAACAGACCGCTTAAGGAGGCCTGTTTTTTGTTATGTATTACGCATTTGCTTTTTTAGCTAGACGTGATTTATCACGAGCAGCCTTGTTAGCGTGGATTAAGTTTTTAGAAGCAGCTTGGTCGATTAACTTGTTAGCGTGAACTAAAAGTTCTTGTGCGTTATCAGCACCTTCTGAGACTGCTTGTTCGTAGCGTTTGATTGCTGTACGCATTTCATTCTTTTTAGCATGGTTTTGCGCTGACACTTTGTCGTTTTGACGTGCGCGTTTAATAGCTGATGCAATATTTGCCATTGAAAGACACCTACCTTTTTTGATTTTTGTGAACGAGTCACTAACAGGAAATATTATACAGAAATCTTGTATATAATGCAAGTAAATATCGTGAGTAAAATACCTTAGTTAATAACTTCTTCATATAGCAAACGGCTAACTATAGCGCGATAAGCTAGGAGTTTTTGGATAATGAGCTGCGTAGGGATTAAGGTAGCAGCCACGGTGGAGACGGTCGTATTTCTTTAGAGCGGACTGGATATTATAATTTGATAGGATCCCATTAGTAAAATGCTTGAAATGTTTCATATTAATTGGCTGGCGGTAATGGATGAGAGCGTACTCCACAAGCATTCGCTTGGTTAGCTCAGCTTTAGACTCTCGGCCCCCACATGTACATATAAAAGATTGATAACAGTTTTTTAACTCAAAACTTTGGCAAGCCTGGCAATAAATCCCGGTTTTAATAGGGTAGTCTGGGGCCAGCTGGTATAGAAAACTAGTAGATAATTCACTGATGCTAGCTTGGCGAAGCGCTTGGATTAGCTGATGATCATTAGTGTTTGGTGTACTAATCTGGAGTACCCAATTAATAATATCGACTTGACTCATAATTTCATATTGATTGTTACCATCAGTATCGCACTGACTATCTTGACTCATATAGGCTAAGATACCAGTAATTTTTATAGCCAATTAAGCGCTGTAAGATTTTAATCGATCTATTTAATTGGCTAAAAGGGTTGTAAGTTAGCAGCTGGCCAGCAGACCACCACTGCCCATTACGGTATTCATGATTGCGATGATAATTTTTAGCTTCGATGACATAAATGTGTTCCTGACTGACTACTATAGCATCAATTTGTGTTACTTGTTCATCTAGGCGAAACCACAAATCTGTCAGGACTTGACTTGCGCTAATGTGCTGAGCTAAACATTGATATAGCATTTCCTCACCTAAAGCGCCACTGCGTAAATTCATGAACTTTCTTTTTTGTTCTTCACTTAAGCCTTGTCTGATATAGCAGGCCTCGTACCAATTTAAAATTAATGACATAAGATTACCTCCCTATATATTAATACGTATAATAGGTCGCTAATCTGCTTTATTAATATCCTGATTTTAGAATAATATGCTGGATAGTTTTGGAATGTGCTTCAAACTCAACTAAAAAGTAAATTAGCAGAGAATGAGCTTGAGAGTTCATCGACTCCGTACTTCAAACTTATCTAAAAAGGAAGTTAGCGTAGAATGAGCTAGGGAGCGGATTATGCCCGGATTAAGTCCATATAATTGTGTAAAAAGAAAAACCATAATAATCTTTTTTGGTTACAATGTAATTGGCTAAAACACATTGAAAGGAAGATTATTATGGCTCAACTAAATATTACCCTAAACTTAGAAGAAATTACAGAGGCAGTTCTAAACAGTGATATGGATCAGATGATGAAGTCCCTAACTGTAACCATCTTTAATGCCTATATGCAAGCAGAGCGTGAGGAATTTATTAATGCTAAGCGCTATGAGCGCACAGATGACCGGAAAGATTATCGTAATGGCTCCTATAAAAGAAACTTTAAAACAAAGGTAGGGACTGTTGAACTGGATGTCCCTCGGACACGATCAGGAGAATTTGATACCAAGCTATTCGATAAATATCAACGTATGGACAAGGCCTTTGTGGCTGTTTTAACCGAAATGTATATTAATGGGGTCTCAACACGCCGTATTAAGAAGGTTGTTGAAACACTCTGTGGCGAAGGTGTTTCTAAATCATTTGTCTCTTCAGTAAATAAAAACTTGGACCCTGCTGTTTTCGAATTTAAAGGGCGTTCCCTAACACATACGAATTTTCGATATGTTTATGTCGATGCCATGTATATTAAAGTTCGCGAAAACCATCGTTCTGTCTCTAAAGGTGTTTATATTGCTCAGGGTATTAACGATGATAATCGTCGCGAAATTATCGGCTTTATGATTGCTGATAATGAATCAGAAGAAAACTGGAAGAACTTCTTCCTTGATTTAAAGGCCAGAGGCCTAACTAAACCAACATTAATTATATCTGACGCCCACAAGGGACTAAAATCAGCGATTAGTAATCAATTTTTAGGCACTACCTGGCAACGGTGTACGGTTCATTTTCTACGTAATATTTTAGCTCATTTTCCAAAAAAGGATTGCAGTCATGAGAGAAGTCTTCTAAAGAGAATATTTAATGCTGATAGTCAACAAAGAGCGCGAGAGTTAAAATTTGAATTTGTAGAATACGTTAGTGGCAATGAGAAATATGACAAAGCTGTTAATACGCTAGAGGAAGGCTTCGAAGATGCTATCCCATACTTATTAGAACCCACACCTTATCGCGTTTCACTGAAAACAACTAACAGTCTAGAAAGGCTAAATCGAGAAATTAGAAGAAGAGAGAAAGTTGTCGGCCTCTTTCCTAATATAGAGGCTGCGGAGCGACTTATAGGAAGTGTATTGCTTGATTTGCATGAATATTGGGAGACATGTCCTCATAAATTCTTTAATAACATAGTCTAAATATTTATACCCACCAATTACATTCTATAATTTACACAAGATTGTGGACTTGACATATGCCTGCCCGTGTCTCAAACTCATCTAAAAAGGAAGTTAGCGTAGAATAAGCTAGGGAGCGGATTATGCCCGTGTCTCAAACTCATCTAAAAAGGAAGTTAGCGTAGAATGAGCTAGGGAGCGGATTATGCCCGTGTCTCAAACTCATCTAAAAAGGAAGTTAGCGTAGAATGAGCTAGGGAGCGGATTATGCCCGTGCCTCAAACTCATCTAAAAAGTAAATTAGTGGAGAATGGGTTCGAGAGTGAATCAGGCCCGTACTTCAAACTTATCTAAAAAGTAAATTAGCGTAGAATGAGCTAGGGAGCCTAACCCGATCTTCAACTGATAATCTCTGGAGAACTATATTCTCTGTAACCATGCTATAATATAGCAGAATAAGATGTAACGAGAAGAGTTAGGTGAGGCTAAAAATCAGCTAAGCTTTATTGCTAAATAGTGATTCTCACTACATAATTAAATAAAAGGATGATTAGTTAATGACAGATCAATTTGAATTAATCGCCCCCTATGAGCCAAATGGGGACCAACCGACGGCGATTAAGGAGTTAGTAGCTGGGGTGGAAGGCAATGATCCGGCCATGGTCCTCCTTGGTGGGACTGGTACTGGGAAAACTTTTACCATGGCTAATGTGATTGCTGAGACCAACCGGCCGACTCTGGTTTTGGCTCATAATAAGACTTTGGCGGGTCAGCTATACGGGGAGCTCAAGGAGTTCTTTCCTAATAATGCGGTTGAGTATTTTGTTTCTTACTACGATTATTATCAACCTGAGGCCTATGTGCCGTCATCTGATTCTTATATTGAAAAGTCAGCTTCCGTTAATGATGAGATTGATAAGCTGCGTCATTCGGCTTCGTCAGCGCTCTTAGAGCGGCGGGATGTGATTGTGGTTGCCTCGGTGTCTTGTATCTATGGTTTGGTTAACCCAGAAGACTACCGCGACCATGTGATTTCTATCCGGGTGGGTCAGGACTTGGAGCGTAATGAACTGATGCGACGCTTGGTTGACAACCAGTTTGAGCGTAATGATATCGATTTTCGCCGTGGTACCTTCCGGGTCCGGGGGGATGTGCTAGAAATATTCCTGGCCTCACGGGAGTCGACAGCGATTCGGGTGGAATTTTTCGGTGATGAAATTGATCGGATTCGAGAAATTGATACCCTGACGGGCGAGGTCAAGGCGGATGTCGACCACTACCCGATTTACCCTGCTACCCACTTTGTGGCCAATAATGAGCAAATTCGCCAGGCGGTGGCCTCGATTGAAGCTGAGCTAGACCAGCGCCTTGAAGAGTTACGCGCTGAAAATAAATTGTTGGAAGCTCAACGTCTCGAGCAGCGCACCCGCTATGATATGGAGATGCTTTTGGAAATGGGGTATTGTAATGGGATTGAGAATTATTCCCGCCATATGGATGGCCGAGCCCCTGGTGAAGCGCCATTTACCCTCTTGGACTTCTTCCCCGATGATTATCTCTTGATGGTTGATGAGTCTCATATGACCATGCCCCAGGTTCGTGGCATGTACAACGGGGACCGGGCCCGCAAGCAGATGCTGATTGACCATGGTTTCCGCCTGCCGTCAGCCCTGGACAACCGACCTTTGAAATTAGCTGAATTTGAAGAACGGGTCAACCAGGCTATTTATGTGTCGGCCACCCCAGCGGACTATGAAATTGAAAAGGCGAGTGGCGAAGTAGTTGAACAGATTATTCGGCCAACTGGCTTGCTGGATCCAATTGTGGAAGTGCGCCCAATTGCCGGGCAAATTGATGATTTAATTTCAGAAATTAATGACCGGGTGGACCGCAATGAACGGGTCTTCATCACGACCTTGACCAAACAAATGTCGGAAGACTTGACCGATTATCTAGAAGAAGTCGGCATTAAGGTCAAATATCTCCACTCTGATATTAAGACCTTGGAACGGACGGAGATTATTCGCGATCTCCGCCTTGGGATTTTCGATGTCCTGGTCGGAATCAACCTCTTGCGGGAGGGAATTGATGTGCCTGAAGTTTCCCTGGTAGCGATTTTGGATGCTGACAAGGAAGGTTTCCTCCGCAACGAGAAGTCGCTCATCCAAACCATTGGCCGGGCCGCTCGGAACGCGGGCGGTCATGTCATTATGTATGCGGACGGTATTACTGATTCTATGCAGCGTGCCATTGATGAGACCAAGCGGCGTCGGGCCATTCAAGAGGCCTACAATGAAAAACATGGTATTGTACCGCAAACCATTAAGAAAGAAATCCGCGACCTGATTGCCATCACCCATGATGTCGATGCCGCAGCCGAAGCGGTTGACCTGACTGAATCCATCCGGGCGCTTAGCCGCGACGATAAGGCCCAAGCTATTGAAAATCTGGAACTGGAAATGCGTCAGGCTGCCAAAGACCTTGAATTCGAGAAAGCGGCTGAACTGCGGGATATTGTCATGGAAATGAAGGCCGAGTTTAATATGAAGTAAGGAAAACCTAAAAGATTAAATTTTCACCGCCTAGCGCTTTTAGGGTTGCCTAAAAGCGCTTTGTGTCGTAAGATAACAGTACAATATAGTTTATGAGAAAGGTGATTTGATGATAGATTTGAAGAAATTCGCTAAGCGAAACAAGGGAACTGGTATTTTTGCTGCCGGCGCTTTGGCAGCAACAGCTGGGGTCAAATTATTGACTAGTAAAACAGCTAAACAGGCCTATTCAACAGTGATTGCCAAGGGCATGCACGCTGTTGATGAGGTGAATCAAGTGATTTCAAGTGCTAAACAGCAGGCTGAAGACGTTTATGAGGACGCTAAGGATATTTACGCAGCTGATAAGCAAGCTGAAGCCCAAGAATTAGTTGTGGTAGAACCGACTACCGATTCAGCACCAGCAGCTGATGCGACAAGTCGGGAAGTGGACTAGCATGACAGCTAGTTATCGTATCCTCCACCAAAGCGGGTCTAGAATACGTCTGGGCCTGCCTTTTGTATCTAGCCCAAATGTTCAGAATTATCTCAACCAGCTGGCTCGCCAGGTAGATGAGATTGATTATCTGCAATTTTACTTGCAGGCTGATCGGATGACCATCCATATCAAGCCGGGCCAAAAAATTGATTTAGCCAGCTTTTTATCGCGTATTGATTTGGATACGGTTCAATCCTTTTATGAAGATGCTAAGGATTTAGTGACGGAAGGTCCCGGCCAAATTATCACCAGTCAAGTGCTCAAACGGATGACTTATAAGACCTTGGTCCCGCCACCAGTACGTTATGGTATCACCCTGGCTAAGGCTTGCACTTACGGCTGGCAAGCTCTCCAATCCCTCTTAGCTAAGCAACTAGATATGGCCGTCCTAGATTTTGCAGCGGTCCTTGCTTCTATTTACCAAAATGATTATGAAGCGGCTGGTACAATCATGTTTATTTTAGAGTTAGGTGAGCGCTTAGATGCTTGGACCTTGGATAAGTCAATTTCAGACTTAACTGCCGGCCTTAACCAATCAGATGTTGATATCTGGCGATTAGACGAGGACGATGAGCGTCATCTGGTCAATGCCCAGCTCATTAAAGCCGGGGACCGGATTGTGGTGGCTGAGGGCCAGAGTATTTATTTTGATGGTCAAATTGTTGCTGGTAGTGGCGCCACCCAGGAGGGGAGCCTAACTGGCGAGCCTTTCCCGGTAGCCAAGCAAGTCGGCGACCAGGTTTATGCCAATACCGTGCTTGAAAGTGGTGAGTTAATTGTTCAGGTGACAGATGCTCAGATGAATTCCCGTCTCCACCGCTTGATTGACCAAATTCACACCGCCCAAGACCAACAGTCTAGCCAGGAGGTTAAACTATTATCGCGGGCCGATGATTTAGTCAAGTATAACTTTATTGGTATGGCCCTAACTTACTTATTGACTGGTCAAGTGGCTAAGGCCATGACCTTTTTAATGGTTGATTTCTCCTGTGCCATTAAGCTCTCGACCTCGATTTCATATATGACAGCTATCCGCCAGGCCCTGCAAGCGGGTATCTTAGTCAAGGGGTCACGTTTTATTGACCTCTACCAAGAAATTGACCAATTTATTTTTGATAAGACTGGCACCTTAACTGAGAGTAAGTTAGAAATTAAGGAAGTCATTCCTTTTGGTGACTACACTTACGAGGAAGTGCTGCGGATTGCTGCTTGTCTGGAGGAACATTTCTATCATCCTATTGCCCAATCAGTAGTTGACAAGGCTAAGGATGAAGGTATCGACCATGAGGAAATGCATGGGCCTCTCTACCATATCGCCTCTAAGGGTGTGAAGTCATCAATTGATGGCCAACCGGTCTTGATTGGTTCTTATCGCTTCCTCCATGAAGAAGGTGTGGTCTTTGACCAGGATAGTCAAGCGCTGATCGACAAGTATAAAGGCCGCTATAACTTGTTGTATTTGTCTTTTGCCAAGGATTTAATTGCCATTTTCTGTATCGATACGCCTTTAAGAGCTGAGACTGTGTCAGTGTTAAGTGAGCTCAAAGCTCAGGGCAAGGAATTAGCCCTGTTAACCGGGGATACTAGTGACCGGACAGCAGCGGTTAGAGAATTAGTGGACTTTGACCAGGTTAAGACAGATGTTAGCCCACAGGATAAGTTTGATTTTATTAAAGCCCAACAAGCTGACAACAAGAAGGTGTTAATGATTGGGGATGGCTTGAATGATTCAGCAGCCATTGCCCAAGCTGATATCGGTGTGGTCATGGCTGACTCATCGGATATCGCCCGGCAAACAGCTGATATCATCTTCCTCAATGACCAACTCACCTCCTTTGCTAGGATGGACCAGGTCCACTATGCCCTAGATGGTCAGCTTAATCGTAACTTAAAGTTGGCGGTAGCCATTAATTCTAGTTTAATTGGTTTTGGCCTCTTAGGATGGCTAGCTGGCTCTAGCTTAGCCTTACTCCACAATTTGACGACTGTGGTGATTGTGGCTGATAGTTTAAAATTTAAAGTGACAACTTAATCGTTAGGAGACCTTGTTTAGCTGATTAATCGTCTAACAGGGTCTCCTTTGATTTAATTAAAAATTTAGTGAATGTCTGAGTGAAAAAATATATACTTAGACTAGTTCAGTAGACGTCTAGAAAAGAGGAGAAATATGAAGTTTGAACGTGCCCTGCTCAAGCGGCCCATCGTTGTGATTCCTGCTACTGTCATCGCTATTTTAGCTGCGGCCGGCCTAGCCAATAGTGTCCTATCCAATTCTAGTGACCAAGAAGCAGCCTATCAGGTAGTTACTGTTGCCAAGCAAGACCCCGTCACCATTGACGGTAAGGCTGGGCTTAAACAGGATGATGCCTATTATTACAAGCCTGAAAGGGGCGACTTGGCTGCTATTAATGTCAGTAATGGGCAAAAGGTTGCCCAGGGCGACCTGCTCTTTAGCTATCAAAATATTGAAGCCCAGCAGCAAATTGAAGATGCTAACCGCCAGCTCAACCGTCTCTATAATGAGCGGGCTCGCTTGTATGACCAACTGAATAGTGGCCAGGCCATGGCAAGTTCAGCTGGTACAACTTATTTAGCCCAGCCCCTAAGCCAGGATTTAGCTGGTAAAGATGGGAGCCAGGCGCCAGCCCTAGCTGATAGTCCGGGCGCCTTAGCTGGTCAAGAGGGTGTCGACCAATCAGGGGTCAACCTCCTACCAGCAGCTGATGAGGCCGCAACTGATCCAGCTAGCCCGGCCAGTGGGGCGACTAACGATGCCATCTATGACCAATTGCGCCAGGTCAACCAGCAAATTGAGGATGCGGAAATTAACTTGAGCCGGGCCCAAAATAATACCAATAACCTGGTAACCGCTGAAAGACCAGGCCGGGTAGTAGTTGACGAAGCTGGCCGAACCGATAGTAGTCGGCCACTCATTCGAGTAGTCAGCGAGGATAGTCAGGTTCAGGCCGAAGCCGGTGAGTACGACTACTACTTGCTTAGCAAGGGTCAGTCGGTGGACCTGGAAATCCCAGCTAATGGACAGTCAACAACGGGAGAAATTAGCAACTATAGCAAGTTACCAAGCCAATCTCCGTCTCTACCAGCAGCAGGTGGTTCAGTTGCTCCTAGCGGTGGTGAGGCCAAATTTGCCTTCACGGTTAAACCCAAGGAAAAAATCCAACCAGGTTTTTCAGTAAAAATCTCCTTCCCACTTAAGGGTTTTGCCTTGCCGGCCAGTGCCCTAGTCAAGGACAAGGGAAAAACCTTTGTTTATCTGTATAAAGATGGTCAGGTCAAACGGCAAGAGGTCCCGACCCAAAAGCAGGGCCGTCAAGAGGTAGTCACCGATCAACTGAAAGCGGGCGACCAGGTGGTAGTCAATCCTGAAGGACTTAGCGATGGCCAAGAAATTGAGGTTACTGACCAGGCCAACTCGGCTAAGCCTGACCAGAAGGATTAGGTGGTAGTTATGACGAGACAGGTGAAGTCAGTCCAACCCCTGATTGAACTGCGCGGCCTAAATAAGTATTACGGTACAGGTGAAAACCAGGTCCATGTACTCAAGGATATTAATTTGACCATTAACCAGGGCGAGTTTGTTTCGGTGATGGGGCCGTCAGGTTCAGGCAAGTCCACCCTAATCAATGTGGTAGGATTTTTGGACAATAAATTTACTGGTGACTATTTATTCCAGGGCCAGCCCCTGAACCAGCCCAGTGATTTGGAGATTTCTAAGCGGCGTAACCAGTTTGTTGGCTTTATTTTCCAATCATTTAACCTAATTCCTAATATGACCATTGCTGATAATGTCCGGCTACCCTTACTCTATCGCGGTATGGCCGCCAGCCAAACCCATGACCAGGTTGAACAGGCCCTGGCTCGGGTTGGCTTGGCTGGGCGCGGGGATGCTAAACCCTACGAATTGTCCGGAGGGCAAAAGCAACGGGTGGCCATTGCCCGGGCTTTGATTAACCAACCTAGTTTTATCATTGCCGATGAGCCGACGGGGGCCTTGGATACCAAGACCTCGCGTTTGGTCATGGACATCATTGCTTCCCTCCACCAGGAAGAGGGCGTAACCATCCTAATGGTAACTCATGACCCGACCTTGCAGGCTTATGCCGACCGCCATATCACCATTGTGGATGGGACCATTAAGTCAGATGGTCAGGAGATTTTTATTCCCCAGGCCTACCAGGACTTGACCCAAGTTGAAGGAGGTGGCCAAGTTGATGCGGATTAGTGAAATCTTAAAATCTTCACTAGCGACTATGCGGATGAATGGCCGCCGGACCTTCTTGACTATGGTAGGGATTATCATCGGCATTGCCGCGGTCATCACGATTATGTCCTTGGGTAATGGTTTTCAAAAGGCCACCTTGGACTCCTTGACTGATGATAAGGATGGTCAAGTCAGCCAGCAGGTCATTTTTCAACCGACTCAAATGGATAGTTATGACCCCAGCAAGACGCCAGCTTTTTCAGCCAACGATATCCAGTTAGCGAGTCGTTATCCGGGTGTTGCCAAGGTTGAAATAGACCAGGGTAATCCTGATCAGGCCCAATACTTGGATGTTGTTCATGCCGGAGAGAAGAATAGTTGGCCAGTTAAGCCAGTGGACCAGGCCCAAGGTGACCTGCTAGCCGGTCGGGCGCTCAATGAAGCGGACTCCCAGGGTCTAAAGGCCTATGCTATGATTTCTGACCAGCTGGCCCAGCAATATTTTGCGAGCCCCCAAGCTGCTATTCATCAAAGTCTTAATATAGCTGGCAAGGACTATACTATTGTTGGCGTCTACCCCCTAGGTGGCATGGAAATGTCATCAGGTGGCGGTGGTTTCAATATTTCTGATCCTAGCCAAATTTTACTGCCCCGGGCCAGTATGCAAATCTTCGGCCCAGCCAGACAAGGGGCTGGTAACTTAAAAGTTTACTTTGAAAAAGCTGATGAGACCAAGAAGGTCATGGAAGACTTGGTTAAGGAGCTCAATGAGGTGGGTAGCCTGCATAATCAAGGGTCTTATATCTTTATGGATATGTCCGAAATTCTAGCTGGTGTCGGCCAGTCGCTGAATATGATTACTTATTTTGTGTCGGCAGTCGCAGCTATTTCCTTGCTGATTGCTGGCGTTGGCGTCATGAATATGATGTATATCTCTGTGTCTGAACGGACTCAGGAGATTGGTATTCGCCGTGCGATTGGGGCTAGCCAGGCTAATATCCAGCAACAATTCCTCTTTGAAGGGGTCGCCATCACAAGCTTAGGCGGTTTAATCGGCTATGTTATGGGGATTTTAATTGCCAAATTAGTAGCTTTGGCACTGCCGTTCCCGGCTGTTGTCGATTGGGGGACCGCCCTGATGGCTGTTTTAATCTCAGTCTTAATCGGGATTATTTTCTCCGTCTTTCCGGCCAGGGCCGCCGCCCGTAAAAATGTCGTCGAAATTTTACGTTAAGGCTAGCTGTTGGATTAATTGCATAGATAAAAAAAGCCTGGGTCATAAGTCCCAGGCTTTCGTTGTTATACGAATATTAGTAGCATAGTCGGGTTCCAGCAGGCATACTATATCCGTACGCATTGAAAATGCTACGGCTATAGCAAAGAAGCTAAACTGAAGTCGTTTCACTAGGCAGACTCAATATCTTTTAGATATTGGTCTGACTAGCTCCAACGATTCAGCTCAGAGCGCTTCTTGTCGCACCCTTTATTAGTCGGGTTCGCTTTGGCAGGCATGTCGCCACTTCAGAAATTAGCTCCACTAGCTTGCAGCTACTGGGCTAATTTCTTCCAGTGGTCCGTGCCTAAGCGCCGAGTCTCACACCCTTTTAGTCGGGTTCGACTTGGCAGGAATGAAGTCACTTCAGAAATCTGACTCAATAGCTTGTAGCTATTGGTCTGATTCCTTCCAGTGATTCATTTCTAAGCGCCAAAGCTCACACCCTTAATTTTTCTTAACCCGCTGCCAGTTGTAGATGGTCAGCAGGGTCCAGGCTAAGCCTAGGCAGAGGCCACTGATAATATCAGAAGCATAGTGGACGCCCAAATAGATGCGTGAAAAGGCTAAAAAGATAGCTAATAAACTGGTCCCTAGCCAGACAAACTGTTTGCTGGTCTTGGTTTTTAAATATTGGCAGAGAAAATAAGCGAAACAGCCGTATATCACCACGGCGCCAAAAGAATGGCCGGAAGGGAAAGAGGGGCTGGATACGTCGACCAGGTGGTCAGTGAATTGCGGCCGGGGCCGGTCAACTAGTAGCTTTATCAGAGGGTTGGCGACTACGTTTCCTAGAATGGTAAAGACTAGATAATAGAGGGCGACTCGTCGGTTGGCAAAGTAGTAGAGGATTAGGCTGAGACAGACAATGACAATACCCATGATGATGGGATTGCCTAACAAGGTTCCCCATTGGAAAATGCGGGTGAGCCAAGTTGGCCCTATATTATAGAAATGTTGGCCCCATTTTAAGTCAAAAGCTTGTAAGCTTTGGCTGTGGTTAAGGACCAGCAAGGCAAAGATGACCACCGGCAGGCAGAATAGTCCGGCCCAATAAAGTAGGTATTTAGATGGGTAGTTTTTCATTTATATTCCTCCGTTTTTTAGTCTCAACTAGTCTAAGCTTATTGCCCCTTAAAAGCAAATATATTTTAGCAATTTTCTTAATAAAACTTGCATTTGTTTGCTTTATTGGCTATACTAACCCAGTACCATTTTCTAGGTTTAATGAGTCACCTCGACGTTTTACTTAGATTATGGCCAATATTTAAGAAAGAGGTGTTGTCATATGGCAATTACAAAAGAACGTAAAAACGAAATCATCAAAGAGTTCGCACGTCAAGAAGGAGATACTGGTTCTCCAGAAGTACAAATCGCAGTTTTAACTGCTGAAATCAACGCACTTAACGAGCATGCGCACCAACATCCAAAAGACCACCATTCATACCGTGGCCTAATGAAAAAAGTTGGTCATCGTCGTAACTTACTTGCTTACCTACGTAACAAGGATGTTGCCCGTTACCGTGAATTAATCAAACGTTTAGGTCTACGTCGTTAATCTGGCGCCTGACCCAATATTTAAAAACAGGCGGGGTCCTACTTTCAAGGACCTCGCTTTTTTGTTACTATAGACTAAGCAGTTGTGCTCTACTAACCAATGCCATGCAGGTGACGATGTTGGTGGCGAGTCGCCTATATGGCTTTGATTAGTAGAAGGCTGCTAGTAAAATTAAAGGAGTTTAACCCCGATGGAAAAACAGGTTTTTAAAATGAACTGGGCTGGTCGCCCCTTACAGGTGGAAATTGGTCAGTTAGCCAAGCAGGCCTCAGCAGCGGCCTTGATCCGCTATGGTGAAACAGTAGTGCTAACCGCGACGGTTGGTGCTAAAGAAGCTAAGGAAGGACAATCCTTCTTCCCATTGCAAGTTAACTATGAAGAAAAAATGTATGCGGCTGGTAAAATCCCAGGTGGCTATATCAAACGTGAGGGCCGTCCGTCTGAACATGCGACCCTAACCGCGCGCTTAATTGACCGTCCCATCCGTCCTATGTTCCCGGAAGGCTTCTTAAATGAGGTCCAAGTAATTAATACGGTGATGTCAGTAGATCCTGATTGTAGTCCGGAAATGGCGGCCATGCTGGGGTCATCAATTACTCTCTCTATTTCTGATATTCCTTTCGCTGGTCCAATTGCTGGTGTTAATGTGGGCCGGGTGAATGGCGACTTAATCATCAATCCGACCAGTGAACAAATGGCAGCCTCTGATTTAGATTTAACTGTTGCCGGCACCAAGGATGCCATCAACATGGTTGAGTCTTCTGCTGACCAGTTAAGTGAGGCTGAGATGTTAGAGGCCTTGATGTTTGGCCATACCGCTATTCGCGAGTTTTGCTTCTTCCAAGAAGAAATCGTCCAAGCTCTGGGCCAAGAAAAGATGGCAGTGGAATTGCAAATTCCTAATCCTGACTTAGTAGCTGAAGTGACCACCCAGTATCATAGCCAGATGGTTGAGGCGATTCAGACCTTTGACAAGTTAGAACGGGAAGAAAATATCCAGGCAGTTAAAGAAGAAATTATCGCTAACTATGATGCCCGCTATCTTGATGATGAAGATTTCATCGCTATCCACAATGATGTGGTCCGAATCGCTGACCAATTAGAATACAATGAAGTTCGGCGCTTAATTACTGACGATAAGGTGCGCCCAGATGGCCGTCAAATCGATGAAATCCGGCCTTTAGCATCTGAAGTAGCGCTCTTGCCACGGGCCCATGGTTCTGGTCTCTTTACCCGGGGTCAAACCCAAGCGCTATCTGCTTGTACCCTGGCGCCTTTATCAGAGCAGCAACATATTGACGGTTTAGGCGAAGAAGAAAACCAACGCTTTATGCACCACTATAATTTCCCACAATATTCAGTAGGTTCAACTGGACGCTACGGCTCACCAGGCCGGCGGGAAATTGGTCACGGCGCTTTAGGTCACCGGGCCTTAAACCAAGTCCTACCAAGCGAAGAAGAATTCCCTTACGCCATTCGTTTGGTTGCCGAAGTTTTAGAGTCTAATGGGTCATCTTCGCAGGCTTCTATTTGTGCTGGCACCCTAGCTCTGATGGATGCCGGTGTGCCAATTAAGGCCCCAGTTGCCGGAATTGCCATGGGCTTGGTCATGAATGAACATGACAGCAGCCAATATACCGTCCTAACTGATATCCAAGGTTTAGAAGACCACCTAGGTGATATGGACTTTAAGGTAGCCGGTACCCGGGATGGTATCACAGCCCTACAAATGGATATCAAGATCCAAGGGATTACTGAAGATGTCTTACGAGAGTCATTAGCCCAGGCTAAAACAGCCCGGATGCAGATCTTAGATAATCTACAGGCGACTATTGCTGAGCCACGCGCAGAACTATCTAAGTATGCACCTAAGATTGAAATGATTCAGATTGATCCTGACAAGATTAAGGTGGTTATCGGTAAGGGTGGCGAAACGATCAATAAGATTATCGATGAGACGGGTGTTAAAATTGATATCGATGATGAGGGCAATGTGTCCATTGCATCTTCTGAGGCCGATATGATCGCCCGAGCTATTGAAATTATTCGCGAGCTAACCCATGAGGTTGAAGCCGGTGAAGTTTACAAGGGAACTGTTAAGCGAATTGAGAAATTCGGCGCCTTTGTAGAAATTTTACCTGGTAAAGATGGCTTGGTGCATATCTCTGAAATCCAGCATAAACGCACCAACAATGTTGAAGATGTCCTTTCACTCGGTCAAGAAGTCGATGTCAAAGTGATTGAGATTGACAACCGCGGTCGGATTAACCTATCCATGAAGGCCTTGACCAAACGTGAAGATGAAATTTAAAATTTGATTTGATGAAGCAGCTGGGTCTGAGCCGGGCTGCTTTTTATTTTGATGACTAGTGTCCTACTGGCTGAATCATTAGTCAGTTTGCTGCTAGTATATAGCTAGGTTTGGATTGCTAGATCTGAACTGGCTTTCAAAGTCAGTTAAAACAAAAGATAGCATAGAATGAGCATGAGATTTGCCCATGATAATAACCCAAGTAGCCCAACTATTATTTGCACCGCTAAGACTGACAAATAGCTGATTCTAAGAACTATATTCATTTGTACTTAAGGGGTATTTTTGATAAAATAAGTGCAATAGATTGCAATTTAAGGAGAGATATTATGTCAAAAGCATATAATGTAGCCATTGTCGGCGCGACTGGCGCAGTCGGCGAACAATTACGTGAATTATTAACAGATGTGAATTTTCAATTAGGCGAAATTCGTTTACTGGCTTCAGCCCGTTCTGCTGGCCGTAAGCTAAATGTGGGTGACCAGGAAATTGAGGTCCAAGAATTGACTCACGATTCATTTGATGGCATCGATATTGCTTTCTTCTCTGCTGGTGGTGACCGGACCAAAGAGTTTGGCCAATCAGCAATTGATGCTGGTGCTATTGTAGTTGATAACACTTCAGCCTTCCGTATGGATCCTGAGACGCCACTGGTAGTTCCTGAAGTTAACCCTGACCAATTGAAAAATAACAAGGGATTAATTGCTAACCCTAACTGCTCAACCATTCAAATGGTGGCTGCCCTTAAACCAATCTATGATAAATTTGGTATTTCCCGGGTAATTGCTTCAACTTATCAAGCGGTTTCTGGTGCTGGTCTGCATGCGATTGAAGAAATGCTTAACCAATACAAGGCTATTTTAGCAGGAGAAGAAATTGATGCGCCCCAATATCTGCCAGTTGGTGGGGATAAAAAGCATTATCAAATGGCATTTAACGTCCTGCCACAAATTGATAAGTTCCAAGACAACCACTATACCTTCGAAGAAATGAAGATGACCAATGAAACCAAGAAAATCTTGGGTGATGACCAGGTAGCCGTTTCAACAACTGCTGTTCGGGTGCCAGTTATCAAGGGCCATTCAGAGTCCGTTTATATCGAAGTTAAAGAAGATGGGGTTACCATCGAAGATATCATGGCAGTTCTAAAAGATGCGCCTGGCATTGTTTTAGAGGATGATATTGATAACCAAGTTTATCCACAACCAATCAAGGCGGCTTCTGAACGGGGCACTTTTGTTGGTCGGATTCGTCAAGACTTAGATTTTGAGCGTGGTTTCCACATGTGGATTGTTTCTGACAACCTATGGAAGGGTGCCGCCCTTAACTCTATTCAAATTGCTGAATCCTTGGTAGACCAAGGCTTGGTATAATATTTATTGATATTGAGGAACTAGCCAGCTATCTAACTGCCTCAGCGATTGCTGGCTAAGCTTTTATTCTAACTTTTGAGCGAATAAAAGAAGATTAATAGGAGGCTTTTATGAGTAATATAAAAATTGCCGCTTTAGGCGGTGTACATGAAAATGGTAAAAATATGTACCTGGTGGAGGTAGACGAGTCTATTTATATCCTAGACTGTGGCTTGGTTTATCCACCAGAAGAAATGCTGGGTATTGATGTCATGATTCCTGATTTCAACTATCTAGTTGAAAATAGTGATCGGATTGCGGGTGTTTTCCTGAGCCACGGCCACCCAGATGCTATCGGTGGGGTTCCCTATCTGATTCAAGAATTAGAGTTGCCAGTCTTTGGTACGGAACTTACAATCGAATTAGTTAAGTTACAAGCCCGCCAATTAGGCATAAAGAATTATAAAGATTTCCATGTAATCAACGTCAACAATGAGATTGATTTTGGTGATGTGGTGGTTAAATTCTTTAAAACAACGCACTCAGTGCCAGATTCAGTCGGCATCAATATTGAAACCAAAGAGGGGTCAATTGTTTATACCGGTGACTTTAAATTTGATATGTCGGTAGGGCCTAACTATGAGACTGACTTTTCTCGCATTACCCAAATGGGCGATGAGGGTGTTTATGCCCTCTTGTCAGACTCGCGTCAAGCGGCATCTCTCCATGATAATGCCTCTGAACGGGTCATTACGCATGGCATGCTGCAAGAAGTCCGTAATGCACCGGGCCGGGTCATTGTGGCTGCAGTTGCGACCAATTTAAACCGACTCCAACAAGTGTTTGATGTGGCCCTAGCTGGTAAACGTCATGTTTTCTTGTCTGGTGATGAATTAGAAGAAATTATTGATGTGGCCATCCGCTTAGATAAGGTGACGATCCCATCAGTTGAATTGATTAAACCGATTAAAGATATTGATAAATATGACGACAACCAGGTGCTAATTTTAGAAACTGGTAAATCAGGCGAGCCGCTACAATCTTTACAAAATATGGCCCGTAATCGTCACCGTCATGTGCATATCCAACCAGGGGATGCGGTGATGATCGCTACCTCACCATCAGTTGAATTTGAAACGATGGTAGCTGAAACGAAGAACTTAATCTATCGGGCTGGTGGCGAGGTGATTGAACTGGCTGAAGACTACAAGTCATCAGGCCATGCTTCGCCTAAAGACCTACAGCTGATGATGCGGTTACTCAAGCCCAAGTACTTTGTCCCAATTAATGGGGAGTATCGATTGATGGATGCCCACCGTATCCTGGCTGAAGAAGTAGGTATTCCCCGTGACCATATTTTCTTAATCGGCAAGGGTGATGTGCTTGAAAGCCACCAGGATGGTTTAGGCTTAGCAGGCAAAATTCAGGCCGGAAATGTTTTAATTGACGGTGCTGGTGTTGGAGATATCGGTAATATCGTGCTGCGTGACCGTAAATTACTCTCCGAGGATGGTATTTTTGTGGTTGTGCTAACCATTTCACGCCGGTTAGGTAAAATTTTGGCTGGTCCGGAAATTATCTCGCGTGGTTTTGTGTATATGAAGGCTTCTAATGACCTCCTCAATGAGTCCAAAAACCTAGTAACTGATATTGTCAACAAGCATTTGGACGACAAGAACTTTGAATGGTCTAAACTTAAAGGCGATATTCGCGATCAATTAAGTAAGAAGCTTTATGAGGATACCCAACGGCGCCCGATGATTTTACCAGTTATTATGGAAGCATCTAACTACCGCAAACGATCAAAATAGGAGGTCAGTATGCAAGGTTCTCGACGCTTAATGACTATCATTGAAGGCTTACTTTTTATCGCCCTAAGTTTTGGGGTGGAATTAGTATTTCCAGATTATTTAGGTGATGGCCACATCCAACTTTCAATTGGCATCATCTTTATCATATTTTATGCCTTTAGAAGGGGCTTTGTGCCAGCCTTGCTAGCTGGTATCGGTTTTGGCCTGCTAGCACCTCTCTCGTCTACTACTGATTGGTTCAATCAACCATTGGCCTACGCTGTCTTAGTGCTGGCCTGTGCTAGTTTAGGCTTAGCCGGCCTATTCGCCCGTAATTTGCAGCGCACCCTCCATAATAGTCGCTACTCTTCTGTTTATCTCAATTTGGTGACTGGGACCATATTGGCGACTGCAGCTTACTATGTGCTAGATTTTCTAAATCGCCAATTTATTTTGGGGCAAGAGGCTATCGGTTTAGCTGAATTAGCCAAGTATTCTGCCCTATCTTGGGCTTTAAATAGTGGCATTATTGTCATTATCTTGATTGTGATACTTAATACCACCTCTAAGTACTTTATCCCCCGCAACACACCTTTTATCTCAAGGAAAGAGCGGTCAAGGTTACTAAATGATTAGTGATGATAAGGGGTCTGGTCATTTAACCAGGCCCTTTTGTTTTAAGATAATTTGTTAGGAGGACTAATGGCACAATATATTTATATCGGCATCATGCTACTAGCTTTGGTCAACACTGCTGTGGCTATCTACACTGTTTTTAAGGAACCAAGGCAGATTTCAGCCATCTGGGCTTGGTTGATGGTGTTGATTTTATTACCAGGACTAGGCTTTATTATTTATTATTTCCTTGGTCGCCGCATCTCCAGTGAGCGTATTTTTCAATTAAAGAATACGGAAGCCTTGGGGATGATGGTGCATAAGGATCATTTCTTGGACGACCATGGTAACATGCGCAGCTTGTATAAGTACGAGGCTGGGGAGCGAGAATTGATAAAATTACTCTTCCAAAGCGATGCTTCTATCTTGACCGACCATAATGAAGTTGAAGTTATTACTGATGGCTATGAAAAATTTGACCGGCTCAAGGCTGATTTGCGTAAGGCCCAGCACCATATCCATATTCAATATTATATTTTTGAAGATGATGAGGTTGGTAAGGAAATTTTGCAGATTCTAGAAGAAAAAGCCCGAGCTGGAGTTGAGGTTCGAATGCTCTATGATGCCCTGGGATCCCGCAATTTACGCGAAAAAGATCTGCAAGACTTGCGTGATGCTGGTGGTAAAACGGCTAACTTCTTTGGGGCTAATAACTGGATTATTAACTTCCGCCTCAATTATCGTAACCACCGCAAGATTGTGGTGGTTGATGGTGAGGTGGGCTATATTGGTGGCTTTAACGTTGCCAAGGAATATATTGGCAAGGGACCACTAGGTAATTGGCGCGATACCCACTTGCGGGTAACAGGTAATGTTGTTCAAGCCCTGCAATCACGTTTTATTATTGATTGGTCGGCAACAATCAAAGAAGCCAGTTCTGATGAGTTGATTGCTCGCTACGAGCCTTATTTTAAAGAAGAGTCTGACCAAGGGGATACCCCGATGCAGATTGTCTCTTCGGGTCCTGACCAGACGGATGAACAAATAAAGATGGGCTATTTGAAAATGATTTCGATGGCAGAAAAGAATGTCTATATCCAATCCCCCTATTTTATTCCTGATGATTCGGTTTATGAGGCGATAAAAATGGCGGCCTTATCTGGTGTTAAGATCCATATTATGTTTCCGTGCCAGCCTGACCATCCTTTTGTCTACCGGGCTAGTGAATATTACCTTAAAGAACTATTAGATTACGGTGTCCATGTGTACACCTATGATGATGGTTTTCTCCACGCCAAGGTGACCACTGTTGATGATAAGGTGGCGTCAGTAGGAACTGCTAACTATGATATCCGGAGTTTCCGCTTGAATTTTGAGGTAAATGCCTTCATTTATGATGAAGCAGTTACTCAGGAATTAAATAGTCGCTTCCATAGAGACCTAGAAAAATCTAGCCAGCTTGACCATGATTATTTTGCCAATCAATCGAACTGGACCAAGTTTAAACAACATTTTTCCAGGTTGCTATCGCCGATACTATAAAAAAAGAGGCTGGGACAAAAGTCCCAGCCTCTTTAAAATTGGCGTATTAACTACTAAATCTTGGATGTTGTTGTCAGACCTGGCTTGCTAGTGAGGGCCTGGCTTATTGCTAAAGTAGCATAGTTCTAGCTAGACGACTATGCTTGGGGCCATTTAAAAGCTAAGATATGGTTAATATGGATTAGACGTGAGACGGAGCTACCGTCAACTTTAAAGGCCACCATTCCGCTCTTGCTAATATCACTTTCGACAAAGCCAAAGAGGATATCTTTAGTGTTCATATTCGCTAGTTGGCGACTGACTGTTATATAGA